>JANQTF010000019.1:0-11802 GCA_030731845.1 Bacteroidia bacterium
GTGGATAACTACCGGGCACCGGGCCGAAAGGTCCGGTGCTTTTATCCTTCGACTCGAACCAGGTATTTTTTCAGATGAAAAGGCTACTACTACCGATCCTTCTTCTCGTTTTTTTCCCAGTCTCTGCACAAGATGACTGGCAACTTGTTTGGTCTGATGAGTTTAGCACCGATGGGCTCCCCGATAGCTCCCGATGGGCCTATGATGTAGGAGACAATTGTCCATACAATTGTGGTTGGGGAAACAACGAACAGCAATACTACACAGTAGCCCGTCCAGAAAATACCCGGGTTTCCCATGGGAAACTCATCATTGAAGCCCATCAGGAAGAGATGGAAGGGAAGTCATATTCTTCCGCCAGGCTTGTCACAAGGGGCAAGGCCTCGTGGCAATATGGAAAAATTGAAGTAAGGGCCAAGTTGCCCTCCGGCAAAGGCACCTGGCCCGCCATTTGGATGCTTCCCACAGATCGCAGGCATGGAGCTTGGCCACATAGTGGGGAGATCGATATCATGGAGCATGTCGGATATAATCCTTCCACGATTTATGGAACTGTCCATACGGGCGCTTTCAACCACATTCAAGGAACACAGCGGGGGGATTCCCTCGTAGTAGCCGATGCCGAAGAGAGTTATCATCTCTATTCCATTATCTGGGATGAAAAGGGAATTGCCTTCTTTGTTGACCAAACCCAATATCATTATTTCAAGAACGAGCAAACAGATACTGAGGCCTGGCCATTCGATCAGCCATTTTATCTGATTCTCAATCTTGCCGTAGGAGGGAACTGGGGTGGAAAATATGGGGTAGAACCCGGAATTTGGCCCCGGCGTATGGAGATAGACTACGTTCGTATTTACCATTAAACCTTTTTTGTCATGAAGCCCAAATCACTCGCAATTTTTTGCTGCCTGATCTTCGCCCTGATCAGCTGCGACAACACCCCCGATCCTGAGCCAGAAACCAAGCCTTTTGTCCGGGTAACTGGAGGTACTTCGCTTGAGGGAAACACGAATTCCTTCATCACTTTTACCGTTGCTCTTACTGATACTTACAGCAAGGATGTAACAGTAGCTTATCGCACCCAAGACGGAACTGCCGTTGCCGGTGAGGATTATGAGTTCACGAGCGGTACCCTTACCATTGCCTCTGGACAAACAGAAGCCACGGTGAATGTGACCATCATCGGAGATGAGGTACGGGAATCCAATGAAACCTTTGAGATGATTCTCGAAGACGCCGTAAATGCCGAGATCATTGGCGGAGCCGGATTCGGAAATATTACCAATGATGACTTTGGAATCACCTTTGGTGGAAAAGACAGCCCAACGTCGTATCCAGGCTACACACTCAAGTGGGCCGATGAGTTTGAGGGCTCTTCCCTTAACGAAACAGATTGGACCTTTGAAATCGGAACGGGTTCTGGTGGCTGGGGAAATCAGGAGTTGCAATACTATCGGAAGGAAAATACTTCCCTAGAAAGCGGCAACCTGGTGATTGAGGCCCGTGCTGAGAGCTTTGGTGGAAGTAATTATACCTCCTCGCGTATCATTACCCAGGGAAAGCAGACCTTTAAGTATGGTCGGATCGACATTCGTGCGGTCCTACCCAAAGGGCAAGGATTGTGGCCTGCGCTTTGGATGTTGGGTCAAAATTTTAGTACAGTAGGTTGGCCTGCCTGTGGAGAAATAGACATCATGGAGATGGTCGGTGGTGCTGGTAAAGAAAATACTGTGCATGGCACCGTACACTGGGACAACAATGGCTCTTATGCCAGCTATGGAAAAGGCACCACCAAGTCATCTGGTACTTTCGCTGAGGCATATCATGTGTATTCCATTATCTGGGACGAGGCGGCCATTCGGTGGCTTGTGGATGATGTGCAGTACAATGTGATTGACATCAGGCCTTCTGGTCTTAGCGAATTTAGAGAAGAATTTTTCTTCATTTTCAACGTCGCTGTGGGAGGGATATGGCCCGGAAGTCCAGATGGAACCACCACTTTCCCCCAGCAAATGCTGGTTGACTATGTGAGGGTTTTTGAGAAGAATTAAGGCAAATTGAGATACCGGGGCACTTCGATCGTGCCCCGGTTTTATTTTTTCTACTACTACTATTTTCGAACTCAACAAGTGCGTTATGTCAAAGAAACTAGTCTTTATTGCCTTCGTGGTCTCATTGGGAGGGTTTTTATTTGGATTTGACGCAGGAATTATCTCCGGTGTCATGTCCTATGCCGGCCCCGAATTTGATCTGACCGATGGTCAAATAGGGTGGGTCGTAAGCTCGCCTTCCTGGGCTGCCATGATTGCTATGATCTTTTCCGGGAGGTTAAGCGATATGATTGGCAGAAAGCGAGTCCTATTGGGGGTGGCCTTTTTGTATGCTGTTTCAGCGTTGTTCTCTGCCTATGCCTGGTCTTATGAAATTCTCTACATCGCCCGCATGGTAGGTGGTCTTGCCTTTGGCGCAGCCCTCATTCTTGCGCCGATGTACATAGCCGAGATTTCAACCGCTGAAAACCGGGGAAAACTAGTTTCTATTCAACAGCTGAACATTGTCCTTGGCTTTTTTGCCGCATTTTTGAGTAACTACTTTTTCAATGCCTACAACACCGCTGGCAATTCATTTTTAACTGACGAAAATGTGTGGAGATGGATGCTCGGGGTAGAACTGATCCCGGCGGTACTTTACTTCATCACTTTGTTCTTTGTGCCCAAAAGCCCCCGATGGCTCTACCTTAAAAACAGGGTGGAAGAGGCCAAGCTTGTTCTTGCCCAAATCCACGGGAGAGACCGCGCTGATTCGGAAATCGAATCAATTGAGAAAAGTATTCTTGCTGACAAGTCTGTGGAGAAGGTGAAGTGGATCGATATCCTGAAGCCGTCTCTTCGATTTATTATGATCGTAGGGATGGTAGTTGGCATTTTACAGCAAGTTACCGGCATCAATGCGGTGTATTTTTATGCCACCTCGATCTTCAAGCAAACAGGGATTGGTACGGATGCTGCCTTCTCTTCTGGCGTGTTGCTGAGTACTGTGACGGTGATTTTTACCCTAATTGCGATATACCTCATCGACCGTCTTGGAAGGAGGCCGCTTTTGTTGTTTGGTACAGCTGGAATTGCCCTGAGCCTGTTGTTGTGTGCTTATGGGTTTAATCAGGCCACTTACACCCTCAATGCCAATGATGTTGCAGGATTTGAATTTGAGAATGCGCAAAGTTTGACTCCTTATATCGACAAGCAGTATGATAATGACGTGGACTTTAAGAATGACATGAAACTTGCCTTGGGCAATCAGATCTATAGCAAATATGATGGCACCATCCTGGAAGCTGCCACAAACATCAATGCATCGCTGGTTCTTGTCGGCATTTTGGGATTCATCGCCTGCTTTGCATTTTCACTAGGACCTGTGATGTGGGTTCTCTTGTCCGAATTGTTCCCTATCAAATACCGGGGATTGGCCATCGGCATCATCGCATTTGTCAATTCCTTTATCAGCTCCCTGGTCCAGTTGATCTTTCCATGGGAGTTGTCCAATCTTGGAAACGCGATGAGCTTTTTCATCTTTGGAGCCATCGCCCTGGTAGGATTTTTGATCTTGCTGAAAATTCTGCCTGAAACCAAAGGCAAATCTCTCGAAGAACTCGAAACCATGTTAGTAAAATAATAATGAGAAGTGTATTGATAATCACCGCTTTGCTGATGTTTGCAGCTTGCCAATCCAGCAATTCTTCTTCCTCCGCTGAAATGGACAAGGAACCCTCGGGACCTCTCGCCATTGTTGTCGAGGCAGAATCCTTTACCGCATCCAGCAAGCCCTTTCTCACCATCAGCCAAAGCCCTGTCTTTGTGCGAATGGATAGCGCAGGATGGCTGGCATTTGACGTGGAGGTCCCTGTTTCGGGGCGATATCGCACGGAGGTATTTGCTTCTGCTGGCTCACAGGGGAGCGTGGCCAGGATTGAGGATTTTTACGACAATACTGATGGCCGTTTCTATGACGTGTCTGGTGCGATTACTGTGCCAGTAGATCCTGGATTCGTCTCCGGGTATGTAGATGGTAGTCCGCTTAAAAAAGGAGTCCACCGCATGAAGCTTCACCTCTCGGCTGAAGCCGGTGTGGATAAGATGGTCTTCACCCTGCTGAAAGAGCGTCAGGAAACCCCCAAAGTATTTACACAAAATATGGAAGGCGACTCCTGGGAAACTGTCTGGGCCGATGAGTTTGAGGGCGAATCTCTCGACACCACCAAATGGACCTATGCCATCGGCAACTGGGGCTGGGGCAACAACGAGCTTCAGTACTACACGGCCAATGATCCAGCCAATGCCAGACTCGAAGATGGCAAACTCATCATTGAGGCCCGCAAATCTCCCCAAGACGGCTCATGGACCTCCGCGAGGCTCACTACCCGTGAAAAGGAGACCTTCCTCTATGGTAAAATCGAGTTTCGTGCTCAGGTGCCACGCGAAAAGGGCAACTGGGCCGCCGGTTGGACCCTCGGTGATGCCTATGTCGATGAATCTTCCTGGCCATATTGTGGGGAGATTGATATTCTCGAAAGCGTCGGGTATGAAGTGAATGATGAAACCGGCGATGGCATCGCTCACGCCACGGTGCACACTCCGGCCTACTATTTCAAGATCAACAACCAGATCAGTTCAGTGAAAGAGGTGCCAGGAATTGCCAACGACTTTCATACCTACAGTGTGATCTGGACGCCCACAGAAATCAAAGGCTATGTTGATGATATTCATTATTACACCTACGACAAAAACGCCAACGAGCGGGAGTGGCCATTCAATCAGCCCCAAAACATCATTCTCAACCTCGCCATGGGTGGTGGTTGGGGTGGCGCGCAAGGCATGGATACCACAGTGACCTCTCAGTTGTTTATCGTGGACTATGTGAGGGTGTCTCAACTTCACTAAACAAGATTTATTCCCCCTATTTTGTTCCGGGATGCTGATCACAGCGTCCCGGATTCTTTCAAATACAGCGTTGGATATGGAAAATATATTGATCGGAAAAACGCCTCTGTCCCTTGCTTCCAGGCCGGTGAGCGGTGGGTTTGTAGAATTGGAGAAGGAGACATTCTACAAAATCTCCAACTATGACCAGATGCCCCCTTTCTTTATGAGCATTGTGAGCCCTTCAGACCATTGGATGTTTATCAGCAGCAATGGTGGCCTCACTGCTGGCAGGAAAAATGCAGAATACGCGCTTTTTCCTTATGCAACGGATGACAAAATCACCGATAGCGCTGATATAACAGGGAGCAAAACCATGATGCTCGTTCATCAGGATGATCAGAAACTGCTATGGGAGCCATTTTCAAATTCCTTTACCGGTGCGTATCAGATTGAACGAAATATCTATAAGAACAAGCTGGGTAATACCCTCCTTTTCGAAGAAATCAATCATGACCTTGGGATTCAATTCAGATACGCCTGGCAATTTTCCGAGCAATTTGGGTTTGTAAAAACCGCCACCCTGTCCAATCTTGGTTCCATCTCCCGCCAGATTGACCTCCTCGATGGGATTCAAAATATCCTTCCTTACGGAGTTGGCAGCAACCTTCAAAACATCCGAAGCAACCTTGTCGATGCTTACAAGAAAAGTGAGCTTGACGAGGAAACCGGATTGGGCATGTATATGCTCAGCGCCATCATCGTAGATAAAGCCGAGCCAAGCGAGGCCCTGAGGGCCAGCACGGTTTGGCAGGCAGGCATAGAGAGCCCCACAATTCTTCTCTCTTCCACACAGATCCCTGCCTTCAGATCGGGGCAGCGCCTCAGCGCAGAGACAGACGTGCGTGCACGACGTGGAGCTTACTTCATCAATTCCCAATTGGAATTAGCTCCTGCTCAAACTCAGGAATGGGTGATCGTAGCTGAAATCAGCCGTGATGCCAGCGATGTTGCCGGGCTAAGAGCTTTCCTGTCTGCCGGGAAAGCAACCATTCTCTCCGCCTTGAGGCAGGATCTGGTAACTGGAGGTCATAAGCTCACCGAATTGGTAGGCATGGCCGATGGCTTACAGCTCAGCCAAGACACCCTCACCGAATGGCGCCATTTCTCCAACGTGCTCTTTAACATCATGCGTGGAGGAATTTTTGAAGAACAGTATCAGGTTCAAGCAGAGGATTTTCGAAAATTTCTCCTGCAAGCCAATCGACCATTGGCATCAAAATATGCCGCCCTGCTGCAAGACTTGCCCGCTGAGGCCTCCTATCAGGATCTGATGGCAAAGCTCAGCACCGTTGGCGATATGGACCTCTTGCGCCTTGGCTATGAATACCTCCCGCTTACTTTCAGTCGTCGGCATGGTGATCCAAGCAGACCCTGGAATCGCTTTTCTATCGAACTCAAAAACGAAGACGGAGGCAAAAATCGCAACTTCGAAGGAAACTGGCGCGACATCTTCCAGAATTGGGAGGCCCTCGCCATGTCGTTCCCTGGATTTGTGGAGTCGATGATCGCCAAGTTCGTCAATGCTTCTACCATCGACGGCTACAACCCCTATCGAATTACCCGCAACGGCATTGATTGGGAAGTAGTAGAACCACACGACCCATGGTCCTTTATTGGGTATTGGGGCGATCATCAGATCATTTACCTCCTTAAGCTCCTGGAGCTTTCTGCCCAGTATCATCCCGAGGCTCTTGGCGAGTTGCTCAGTAAGCAGGCATTTGTATATGCCAATGTGCCTTATCGCATCAAAGGCTACGACGATATCGTCAAAGACCCCAGTAGCACAGTTGATTATGACAACAAACTAGAAAGTGTCATTGATCAGCGGGTGTCTGCGACCGGCTCCGATGGAAAACTGGTTTGGGACGGGCAAGGCGGCATGCTGCGCGTTAATCTCGTGGAAAAGCTGCTCGTGACCCTGCTGGCCAAGCTGTCTAATTTTATTCCCGAAGCAGGGATCTGGCTCAATACCCAGCGACCAGAGTGGAACGATGCCAACAATGCCCTCGTTGGAAATGGCGTATCCATGGTGACCCTCTATTATATGAGGCGCTACCTCAGCTTTTTCAGCCAATTGATGAGCGGCCAGGAAGGAGCCTTTGAGCTAAGTAATGAGGTGCGCGAGTTGCTCACCCAGATTCATGGTATTTTCGAAGCCAATAGTTCTCATTTGTCAGGAGAGTTTAGCAGGGAGGCTCGCCGCCAAATTGTAGATGCGCTTGGTTTGGCCGGTGAATCTTATCGCGGAGCGGCATATAAGGGTTTTGCTGGCGAAAGGAGTAGCATTTCTAAAGAAGAGCTGCTCGACTTCTTTGCCTTGACGGGTCAGTATCTGGATCATTCCATCCGAATGAATAAGCGGGAAGATGGCCTCTATCATGCCTACAACCTCGTTTCGTTTGAAGAAGGATCCTGTACCATAGATTATCTCTACGAGATGCTTGAGGGGCAAGTGGCCGTGTTGAGTGCTGGCATTCTGGAGCCCGAAGAGGTGATAGAAGTATTGGCTGCGCTCAAACACAGCGCGATGTATCGGGAGGAGCACTATAGCTATATGCTGTATCCGGATCGTCGATTGCCTTCTTTTTTAGAGAAGAATAATATCCCTAGTGAATTTGCAACTCGGTCTCCCTTGTTCAACCGCCTTGTGCGAGACGGCAACACGAGACTCGTGACTTGTGATGTGAATGGACACTTCCACTTCAACGGTGATTTTAACAATGCTGGTAGCGTAGCAGAGGCATTAACGGCACTGGCAGGCCATGGCTATGCGGAGTTGGTAAAGCAAGAAGGGGAAGCTGTACTAGAGGTTTTTGAGCAAATGTTCAACCACCATGCTTTTACAGGAAGGTCGGGAACATTCTTTGGCTACGAAGGTCTGGGAAGCATCTATTGGCATATGGTCTCTAAGCTCGTGCTCGCGATCAGCGAAAACTATACCTGGGCCCAGGAGAAAGGCGCGAGTCAGGAGGTACTCTCCACGATGGTAGATTATTACTACGAAACCCGGGCAGGTATTGGGTTAAATAAATCGCCAGAACTATATGGAGCCTTTCCAACTGACCCATATTCTCACACGCCCGGACATTCCGGTGCGCGGCAACCCGGCATGACAGGCCAGGTAAAAGAAGACATCATCAGCCGTTGGCGTGAGCTGGGGCTCCATGTTGAGCAGGGTTGCTTGAGTTTTGCTCCCTCTCTTCTCAGAAAGGAAGAGTTTCTCACAAGCCCCGCGGCATTTGAATACCGAGCCACAACGGGGCAACCGGAGACGCTTGCCCTTCCCGTAGGTGCTTTGGCATTCACCTGTTGCCAGACGCCAGTTCAGTATGTGTTAGGGCAGGAGTCTTCCATTCGTCTCAAGTGGAAAGATGGGAAGGAAACCAAGATCTCTGGTCTCACCTTGCCCATGGAGCAGAGCAAAATGATCTTTGACCGCAGTGGCGACATTGTGGAAATCAACGTAGAACTCGCCGGGCTGGAATTGTAGAAAATTTCGGGTGCTTATCGAATCAGGTCAGGCAGCAGGTTACCCCCTGTTTGCCTGGCCTGATTGGTGTTTTGAGATAATCTTTGCCTTTTTTTGCTCAGGTTGGCTAATCTCCTTGGGTTGTATAGTTCGTTGATTATCAGGCATTAATGTCTTGTTTCTATGTGGGTGCAACAACCAATTGCACAAATGATAATATTTTGTACAAAAAAATTGGGTTTTCTACTAAGTGTTTTATATTTTGCTAAAAATTAAGACTCTCTGCTAAGTCAATTTGCTAATCCTCATTGCCATGAGTGAAAAAGATAAACAAATCCAAGTCATAGGTGTCAACCTCAAACACCTGCGGAAATTCAAGAATCTCACCCAACAAGAGTTGGCAGATGAGCTTGGTATTCGCCGTTCCTCTATTGGAGCCTACGAGGAGTGCCGTGCTACCCCTAAGTACGATACACTAGAGAAAATTTCCGACTTCTTCAAGATCAGCATTGATCACCTTGTGAAGGAAGATCTCACCCAGTACACACAGGAGGAGCTCAATAGTCCTGCTACCAAAACGGTGGATATCAGCGGCAAAAGCCTTCGCGTGCTCAATACTACCTCTGACTCCGCAGGGCGCTCCAACATTGATTTTGTGCCGATGAAGGCCTCTGCGGGCTACCTCAACGGTTTCGCGGATCCTGAATACATCGAAGAACTTCCTAAGTTTCAGATTCCAACCCTGCGTGGCGGTACCTATCGCGCCTTTGAGATCAAGGGTGATTCCATGCTTCCTCTCAAGTCCGGTACCATCATCATCGGTGATTACGTGGATGATTGGAGGGGAATCAAAGAAGGGGAAACCTATGTGATCGTTTCCGGATCAGAAGGCGTAGTCTATAAACGTGTTTTCAATCGTGCCCCTGGCACAGAAAACCATAGCCTCGTTTTAAGATCTGATAATCCTGCCTACCCTGAGTTTGAAATCCCCATGGTGGACGTGAGAGAAGTGTGGAAAGCTCGTATGTATATGAGCGATGAGTTCCCAACACCTGATATCTCCCTGGAAAAGCTCTCCTCCATGGTGATGGATCTTCAACAGCAAGTCATTAAAATGAAGGAGAAATAAAAGATCTCCCGCATCTTTTTGCCCTCCCGCCAGACCAAACAGGTTTTCCCAAACCTGTTTGGTCTTTATTATATCCCCCGTCTGACAAAACAGGGTTAGGTCTTTATTGCCCATTCATAAAGATCTTGCTCGGCAATTACCGCATGATTCTGCTTTCTGATTTTCGGCCAAAAGCACTACTTTCGGGACACTTACGTTGTCCCGCTTATGAAAGCTTCTTCTACATTGATTTTTGGCATCGCCCTGGCCATTTTTGCAGGCACATGTATCCTGGCCTGTGAAGAGGGATCTTCACCTGGCTCTTCCCGGCTTTCTGAAAGTGATACAACCCTCCTTCACAACGATTCATCGGGCGTAGAACGGGTTGGTACCATGAGTCAATCATTTCCCGATTCGGTACATGGGAATCCACTTATTTCTCCACTCGAGCAGTCGCTGCGCGATGCCGGGCTAGTGAATGTGCAGGATATTGATCCCACGATCCGTGTGGACCTTGCCTATAGCACAGAAGACAATTTCCTTCATACCGATGTGTATGGCGACCTTCGTCGCTGCTATTTGCAGCCTGAGGTAGCCCAGATGGCAGCCAAAGCTTCGGCTTGCCTCCTTACAAAGGATGCGAAGTTGAGGCTCATCATTTTTGACGGTGTGAGACCACGGTCAGTTCAGTACAAAATGTGGGACATCGTCAAAGGAACTGATCAGCAGGAATATGTGGCAGCTCCCTCAGGAGGAGGTGGCCTTCATAACTATGGCGTTGCCATAGACCTGGGGCTCTATCATGTGGATACTGGTCTCGTGGATATGGGGACCCCCTTTGATTACTTTGGAGAGCTGGCCCAACCTCGATTCGAAACCCGATTTGTCAAAGAAGGCTTGCTCAGTCAGCAGCAACTAGATAATCGCCGTGCCTTGCGTGCCTGCATGCTCGAAGCAGGGTTTGCTGGCATCCTGAGTGAGTGGTGGCATTTCAACGCATTTCCCAAAGAAATAGCCCGGCAGAAATATAAGATTGTGGAGTAATGGGGTCAATTTTCATAAATCCAAGAAGCTTGGATAGGGCACCAACTGACCACATTCATCCCCTGTTGTTTGCCGGGAGTAAACCGAAGGCAATGGAGACATTCTGAGATCGCGAGGTCCCAAATAAGGTAGCAGGATTTGGAGAGCCGATGGCAAAGGTATTCTCCCTTCTCATTCACAAGCACTTCTCCCGCTATTCTGCAAGACAAGATGCCTGCTTTTCGCATCATCTTTATCTCTGAACGCCGCGAAAGGGAGTCACTAAATTCCCTGAAATTGAGACAGGTAGGCAATTGATCTGGGGTCTCTACGATTTCCAGTTCTATGAAGGATTCATAACAGTTATTTTCAGCTGAATCTTCTCTCGCTGCCCAGTTTACCTGTGATCTGCAGGTAATAGAGAAAGTGACGGCAATAACTAGAAAAAGCCCTGACCGTAGATTCATCCGGTTGAAACGCATCTTTGCTAGTAGGCTTGTTTATTTGTCGTCGGGAGGGATTGTGATTTCAAGGGGTTGTGGATCAATGTCGGATTCGTCGATTTCTTCCCCGGGCAAGATTGCCTCCGGCACTTCTCCCTCTTCTAACGGTAGAAGCTCCGCCTCAACGTAGGGGGGCCACAGGCCGCTCATAATTGCCTCTACATCTGGACGTTCAGTCCGGTTTTCTGGCTCCCACCTCATGCCTTCGAGGCGGTTGGGGAGATCCAGAATTTCAAACATGGGCCTGAAGCTACCTTCTGGCTGCGCCAGAAACACAATTTTCTTGAGGTCGTTGTCTTCAAAATACAGGTTCATCGACTGTGACAAGGCCTGATTCATACCCTGATATGTTGTGCTGGTGGAGTCCTCTTCCTTTGCAAAATAGATGCTCTCGCTATTGCCGAGTACGGCAAGTTTGCTCAGTTTGCCCTCTCGAAAGCTTGCCCGCATTTCCTTGCCTTTGATCTGGTTGTAGCCCACGGTGTCCTCTTCCGATATCAGAAAAGCCCCCTGGCCAAGCCACATCGAGTCCGCCTGTCCATTTTTCATCCAAACTTTGATCGTGTCCCCGTAAATCTCGTTTTCATCTGACCAAAGCATTGGCTTCTGGAAAAGATAGAGCAAGGAGTCGTCGTAGAAATATACCAAAGAGTCGCATCGCCCCTGCATCTCCCGCATGTAGAAGCGCACATTGTAGAATCCCTTGAAAATGCGGTA
>JANQTF010000019.1:11812-26986 GCA_030731845.1 Bacteroidia bacterium
CCCGAGAGGTATCCACGCCCAGTGAGTCTTGTAGGCGTATGGCAAGCAGCTTGTTTGATACCTTTATGCTATCGAGAATGAGGCTATCGGTGATGCTGCTATCGGTTGGGGGGAGGTATTTTTTGAGAATGCTGTTGTCCAAAAACCGATAACGGATCGTATCGATGCGTTGCTCAATGTAGCTCTTGAGTGTGTCGGCGAAGAGAAATAGGGTATCACTCTCGAATACCTGAACGGCCACGGGATTGTTGGTGACGAGGCTTTCGTCTGTTTCTCTATTAAACTCACCATAGTTTCCCCTGATCTGGAGAGTGGTATCGGTTTGGTCCACCACCACGCGACCGATCGCATAGCCAAGGTTCATTCCATCGTCGTAAAAAAGGGTATCTGCGGAGAGCGTATAGGTAGAGTCTTTGACCTGGCTTCTGGCAAATAGGTTGACCCTTCGTGCCTCGGTATCATAGTTTCCACTGGTGGTTTCGATATCTCCGCCCTCTGAAATAATCTGGGTGAGGGTGACAAATCGTGCGATTTTACTTTCGGTATCGTAGGCGAGGGTGTCGGTTTTAAGGGTATAATCAGGACTGGTAAGGACTACTTTTTTGCGGAAGTAGGCCATATTTTCATCGGGATAATAGTATCCGAGCTGACTGGTAAGCTCTGTATCCTCATCCACTAGCTTCCCCCCATTCTTGTAAAATCCAAAACTTTGGTTTCGGTCATAGGTGAGTCTGTTGGTGGTTAGGGTCACGGATGCGTCTGTGAGGGTGATGTTGTCATACACTTCTGCAATCCTTGTCTCACTGTTGTAGATGGCCCTGTCGGCCACCATGGTGACAGAGTCTGGCATCTCTACCCGCACATTTCTGTATGCCTCCAGCCTGTTTTCAGATTCGAAGTAGTAGGCGCTGTCGCAGTAAAAGAGCGTACTGTCCTGGAGAATTTTCACGTGGCCGATCAGCTTTTGCAATTCTACGCCATTCACACGCTGATATTTGAGGATGTCAGCATTCAGGATTTTTACCCGTTTGGAGCTGCTGTCGCTCGCGCTGGCTGGCGTTTGCGACCCAGGTTGCCCAATAAGGCAATGGATGGCAAGTAGAAATCCGAATAGCGCAACAATCCTCTTCATGTGGCACAAACTTAGGGACAAAAGGCGGCTTTGAGAAGTATTTGTCATCTGCTTTTTCGCATTCACGCATTCCTTGGCACCTTCGTCAAGGTGGGGGTTGCTGACCTTTTCGTTGCATGGCAGGATAAAAAACTGTTTATACTTGGTGAACATTCCCTTTTCTCATAGCTTCATGGATTAAAGACCAACTTTCATGAAGACGCCTGTCGTCAGTTTTGCTTTTGCCAATGAGCGCACAGAAAAGGGATTTCTTCGGAATTTGACCCTGGAGATGAAATTGTTGTTGCGGGCACTTGAGCCCGTAGCCAAAGAAGGCAAGGTATATTTGCACCTGATTCCATCTGCCACCACCGATGAAATTCAGGATCTATTTCAGGATAGTTGGTTTGAAGGGCGTGTGAGTATTTTTCACTATGGTGGTCATGCCACATCAGAAAAACTCTGGCTAGAGAACAACACAGGAGGAAACGAATCCTTTTTTGCTGAGGGCCTTGCCAGGTTTCTTGGGGCTCAACAAGGCTTGAACCTCGTGTTTCTAAATGCGTGTTCCACCTCGTCACAGGCCAGAAGACTGATTGAGCAGAACATTCCCGCCGTGATCGCCACCTCGCGCGACATCCCCGATGAGTTGGCTACGGCCTTTGCCGATGCATTTTATCGTGGTTTGGCAAGTGGTGCAAGCATAGAAGAGTCATTTCAGGAGGCTGATGGCCTCATGATCGGGCGAAAGGGGAAAGATGCCTTTAGGTCCAATGGCACCCGATCTTTGTATTGGGATGATGAGCCTGGAATTGGAGAGCTTGACCTGCCCTGGAAGTTGTATCTCAAGCAAGAGGCGAGCTGGTTTCCGGCCCAATGGAGGCTTGTGCATGTAGCCAAGGAGGCTGAGCCCAGCCAAGCGCTGCAACAAGCGCTATCATTAGAGGGCAAAGTGGTAGCAAGACATTTGATCTACGAGAATCTTGGGTATGGCGCCCTTGGGGTGATGTGGCGCGCCCAGCAAATGACGCTACAGCAAGACCGAGCCATGAAAATCACCTATGACATCGAATCTGGATTTGAGTCATTGGAGCAAAGCATGCAAGATGGGTTCATGGCCATGAAGAAGCTCGATCATCCCAACATCGCTAAAGTTCTGGAAATGGGAAGGATAGAAATGCCAGAAGATCCGACCCGGTATCGGCTTTACTTTTCCATGGAGCTCCTCAAAGGCAACAGACTCGACTCGGTAGATTGGAAAGGCGATGCTGATCAGGTGATTGGCTTGGCCATGGATTTATGCCAGGGCTTGCATGCTGCCCACACGATCGAATATATCGATACCAGTGGCAGTCGGCAGGTAGGGATTGTGCATGGAAACCTTATGACCAAAAAAATCTTTTTAGACGAGTTCAACAACGCAAGAATAATTGACTTTTTATTCACCAACCTTTCACGACTTCCTGAGGTAAAGTTGAGACTTCCCCTTGAAGCAGAGAACAAACTGCGGCAGCAGAAGCTACAAGAGTACTTTGCACCAGAGCTATTGGCAGGAGATGCAAATGTGAATGTGTTGGCTGATATCTATTCAGTAGGTAGCATTCTTCTTGAGGTCTATACGGGAAAAACCATCGATAAATGGTCCTTTTCGTCAGAAAAGGACTTGTTTGCCCAGATTCAATCCCAATTTGGAAGCGCTTCGGCAGAGCTTGTCAGGGCCATCTTTGTGGCTACTTTGCCAAATCCAGAGGAAAGGTGGCAATCTGCAGCAGAATTGAATGACTATTTGGCTCCCTCGATCAGTTGGTGGCGCAAGTTTGTTCGGAAAATTAGTCGCTAATTAACTGGATTGTGGGGTTTTAAGGCTTTCTTCATACCCACAGCTGTATATTTTTTCTGATTCTAACCCTATTTTGTCGTTAGGAGGCACTATTGAGTGGTTTTGGGTTCTCTTTGATCAATAGACTATTTTAGACGATTTATCAACTTTTTTTGCCCTTCCTTTTTAAATGCGTTGACTGTCAAATAATTGAAGATACTCTTGCTGTGCCGATAATTGACAATATTTACATATATATTCTTTTCGTTTGGCAGAATATTTGAAGTAATTTATGAAACCTACCATTCAACTTCACGTTCAACATAGAGGTTTTGGTAAGAAAATCTAGAATTCTAACATGACAAATTTTCTTAAATGACGAGTGACTTGGTTTGTGTCTTTGAAATATTCAATTCACTACTTTATTTGCCTTTCGTTATCAGTTCAGAAAAAACCAAACCTTCCGGGGTCTGATCGAAGTGAATTCGAATCTACCCTTCAAACATGATTAACCCGAGAACTATGGCTAAGATGAGTAAGATGGAACAAAGCACCTTGCCTGAGTCCATGACACTAGAGCAAGAGCTGTTGGTTATGCGTGATGCGTTTCGCCAACATCAGAATGATATTCGACAAAAGTATCGGATTTCAGCCAACGAAATGGAAATCATTCTCCACATCCATGATTTTGGACCGCAGAGAATGAAGGCCATTGGTGAAAAATTCAAAATCAAATTCAGCACCCTGACAAGCCTTGTTGATAAGATCGAGCGTCTCGGTCTCGTCAAAAGAGTGAATTCTAAGGAAGATCGCAGATCCATCCTCGTGAACATCACTAAGAAAGGATCCAGAATGCTCGAAGAGTACAACGATCAGATCAAAGTTATTGCAACTAAGATCAAATCCATGGCGCAAAATGAAACCCTGCCAGGATTACTAGAGACGCTTCATCACGTCAATAGCTAATTCTCCCTCCCCTTTCCTTGCTCTGCTCAAGCCCTTCTGACCCGTGTCAGAAGGGCTTGTTGCTATGTGGGTTTTCCGTAAGTTTGATCCATGAGTCTGAAATCCACCATTGGTCTATGGCTGGCACGCGAGCGTGCCAAGGGCATTCGTAAAGAGGCCGCTCAGGCCGTTGCCCTACAAAAGAGAACGTTTTCCCAACTCATCAAAATGGCTTCTCCTACTGCTTTTGGCAAGGAGCATGGCTTTGATTCTATTCGCTCCCATCAGGATTTTATGCAGCGGGTTCCAGTCAAAAACTATGAACAGGCCAAAGAATGGTTTGACCGCATTTATCTCGGCCAAGACAATGTGACCTGGCCTGGAAAACCACTCTACCTCGCAAAAACCTCTGGAACTACTTCCGGAACTAAGTATATTCCCATCACAAAGGCCTCTATTCGCAAGCAGGTACAAGGTGCGCGCGATGCCCTTTTCCTTTTTTTGGACGAATCTGGAGATGCCAGTTTCCTCGACGGCAAAATGATGTTTCTCTCTGGCAGCCCAGAGATTGAAAAGAATTCCCATGGAATTGCAACCGGCAGACTTTCAGGCATTGTGAATCACTTTGTGCCGCCTTATTTACTCGCCAACCGGGTGCCGAGCTATGCCGCCAATATCATCGAAGACTGGGAAGAAAAGGTGAGAACCATTGTAGGGGAAATCAAGGATCTTGACCTACGGCTGATTTCGGGAATTCCTCCCTGGGTGCAAATGATGTTTGAAGAACTTGAGGCCCAGACTGGCAAAAAACCCCTCGAAGTATGGCCAAACCTCAAGCTCTTCGTGCAAGGCGGGGTAGATTTTTCGCCTTATAGACCCATTTTTCAGCAATATTTCCAGGATCAGGTAGCCATTACGGAAGTATTTCCCGCCTCTGAAGGCTTTTTTGGCATCCAGTTTACCCAAAAAGATAATGGGTTGCTGCTCATGCCAGACTACGGCATTTTCTATGAATTCATTCCCATGTCCGAATATGGGACCGAAAACGCAAGGCGTCTTACCCTGGGCGAAGTGGAAATCGGGCAGCAATATGCCCTCATTATTTCTACCAATGCGGGTCTGTGGGCGTATGACATCGGAGACACGGTTATTTTTACCTCCGTTGACCCATGGGTCATTCGGGTAAGTGGGCGTGTGAAGCATTTTATCAGTGCCTTTGGAGAGCATGTCATCTCCGAAGAGGTAAACAAAGCGATCCTGATTGCATCGGAGCAAACTGGTTCTGCCTTTCAGGAGTTTACCGTTTGTCCGCTTATCAAAGAAGAAAAAGGAGCCTCTGCACACGAGTGGCTCATCGAATTTGCGATTCCCCCCCAGGATTTGGATGCTTTTGCAAACCTGCTAGACAAGGCCTTGCAAGATCAGAACCCCTATTATCGGGATCTTCGGGAGGGAAATATTTTGAAAAATGCCGTGGTAACGCCCATTGCCCTCAACGCTTCTCGTGAATATATGAAGTCACAAGGAAAGCTTGGGGGGCAAAACAAGTTCCCACGACTGAGCAACGACAGGAAAATTGCGGAGGCACTTCGCCCTTTTTACCTCGGGGCTTGAGATAAGGAAAAACAAACTAGCACTGCTTTTGGTTCGTATAGAAAAAGGAGATTCATGGCATTGAGATAGTAGAGGGTGACAGGCAGCTCTGGGACGCGATGTCCAAGTGGAGTTATATCTTTTCATTTGATTTCTTATGCGCACTCTTACCTTCATGGGGCTGATCCTCGCCTTTGCTCCCCTTTTTGCCCAGAATGCCGATGCACAGCTGTATCAAGTCGATCCGATTCATCCAGAATGGCTTTCAAATGAGCTGGTAGAGGAGGTTTTTCCGGGAGCTCCTATCGTTATTACCCAAGACTATGCCTGGGTTCATCTTGAGCTCTATGGCCGAATCCCGAAAATTCGCTACGAATACTTGCGCAGAATCAAGATCCTCGGAGAAGAAGGGGTTCAAAGGGCAAATATGAGCTTCAGTGTTGCTAAGTCTGACATAGATGAGTCCTTGGTAAGCTGGCGTGCGGTCACCTATGGGCTCAATCCTGAAGACGAGGTGGTCTCTTTTCCCGTCGAAAGAAAATCGCTTCAGTTGGATAAGCGAGGAAACGAATGGGTCTATTCGGTAGAATTCCCTTTTGTGAGGCCTGGAAGTGTGATCGAGTTGCGCTATGAAATTAACTCCGATGACATTAAATCACTCAGGACCTGGCAATTTCAGCAGGATATTCCAGTGATGCGGAGCCAGATCACCACATTTATTCCTTCCTCTTATGTGTATTTGCCGATTACCAAAGGTGACTTGAGTAATTTGATTCGCTATGAAGGCACGTTTTCTCAGCGAGATCAAGTGATCGGCACTGGCGATTTTCCCGCAAGCCGAAATGGGATTACCGCTATACCCGCGATACAATCAATGCAGTATTCTGGCGGAAAGTCACTGACCTATGTGCTCACGGAACTTCCTGCATTAGAGAAGGGAGAAGCTTTTGCCCCTGAAGCAGTCAATGATTATGCCCCCTCTATCGAGTGGCAATTAGCACAAGACTACTACCGCAGGTTTACCAATGAAAATTTATACAATACCTGGGACGAATTGGACCGGGCACTGAACAGGCAATTTCACTCTCGCAGACTAAATAGGAAAGACCGATCTGTTCTCGCTGGAAAATTTGTCCCTCGTGTCCGCAGTAGTACCTGGACTGCTGTAGAGCAGATTTACGCTGATTTCAGTATGTTTTCTTGGAATGGCGAATATGAAGCCACTCCCACCAACCTCAACAAGGCCTGGAAAAGCAGGGAAGGCTCCTCTTCGGAGATCAATACCCTCTTTTTGCTTGCCTTGCGCGAGGCCGGGATTGAAGCTTCTCCCGTACTCATTTCTACCAAAGACAATGGTTTCGTTTCGGCGGCCTATCCACTGGTCAATCAGTTTAATCACATGCTTGTTGCCATGGATCAAGGCGGTGAAAAAGTCCTGCTTGATGTGGTTGGTGGCATGGAAAAACCAGGGCTTCTGCCCCGAAATGATTTGAATGGTGCAGGTTATCTCCTCAATGGGCAAGGCGGAGAATGGATCCCGCTTCAATCTTATCAAAAAGTGAATCAAGTCACCTACAGTCGTTTCTACATGAAAGACGACGGGTCCATGGACGGACAGGTATCCATTGTGAATCAAGATTTTAGCACTGAAGTAGAAGAAAAAAGACTCCTCGAAGTAGGCGAAGATGCCTCTGCCTACTTTCTCAAGTATGTATGGTCCGGTGCCAGATCAGCTAGTGCCAGCAATGGCCGTGTGGAGCACATGCCCGAATATCACAATGCCCTCAAGATTACCTGCGATGTGAAGATTGATGATTATGTGGTGAAAACCGGAGACCTGCTCTTCCTCAAACCCATGCTGATGCGGTCACTTGTGACCAATCCTTTTCAGGCAAAAGAACGGGTAGCACCCATTGATCTCACCTATCCGGTATGGGAAGCCCACATGTTGGGCCTTGTGATTCCAGATGGCTATGAAGTAGCCCAAGTACCGCAGTCTATCAGGGTGATGATGCCTGGTAATGCTGGACAGTTTACCTACAACGTCATGGAAATGGGAAACATCCTGCACATCACTAGCACCATCCAGATTAACCGCACTCGCTATTCCCCAGAAGAATACGAGGGCATCCGACAGTTTTTTGAGTATATCGTGAATAAACATCAGGAAGACATTGTTATAAAAAAGGTGCAGTAAGCGCTTGCATTTTTTAATTCGGGGTCTATATTTGCCTCCATAATCCTATGAAAAAAGCTATTGGACATATTACCTGGTGGTGGCACCCAACGAATCATCCTTCGTAGGAAGCAACACCTGTGTCCAACTTATTCTATCGGGCCTGCTTTTCTACAGAAGCAGGCCCGATTTTTTTTTCTCCGAAACTCTCCTCAGCATCGATCTACTTATGTCCAGCATACATCGTCTTCACACACTGCACAGAGAGCGCCTTGCAGACACGGTCACGCCTGTGAGTGCCTACCTCCGTCTTCGAGACACCTTTGCCATCAATCTCCTGCTGGAAAGCAGTGATTATCACACCGCAGAAAATAGTTTTTCCTACCTCTGCTGTGAGCCAATTGCCAGTATCTCGGTGGAGAAGGGGCAGGTGCTCAGCTCCTTTCCAGATGGTTCTGTGCGAGAGCAAGCCCTCAGTAATACCACGGAGCTTCCAGGCATGCTGCGCGAATTTTCGAGAAGCTTTGCAGGGGATTCTCTCCCCATGAAATTTGCCTATCAGGGCTTATTTGGCTACCAAAGCTATGATGTCGTGCGGCACTACGAGACAGTCACTATCGATCAATATGAGGATGATGATCGGGAGATTCCCGATCTGCTGTATTACTTCTTTCGCTTTGTGCTCGTCTTCGACCATTTTCACAATAAGCTCTATTTATTTGAGCACAGGCCAGAAGGCAGCCCTTCCCGGCTTCATGAGATTGAGCAAATTCTCGATCGGCAGAATGTGCCCCGGTTTCAGTTTGCCACCCGTGGCCCCGAAACCACACCGCTCACAGATGAGGATTATCTCCAGATGGTGAGGAAGGGAATTTCTCATTGTCAGCGGGGAGATGTATTTCAAATCGTTTTGTCGCGGCAGTTTCGGCAGGGATTTGAAGGAGATGAGTTTAATGTGTATCGTGCTTTACGATCGATTAATCCCTCTCCGTATTTGTTTTATGGAGATTTTGGGAGTTTTAAGTTAATGGGATCTTCGCCCGAGGCGCAGCTTGTGATCCACAACAACAAAGCAGTGATTCACCCGATTGCAGGGACCTTTCGCCGCACGGGCCGCGACTCCGAAGACCTGGAACTAGCCCGAAGGCTCGCAGCCGACCCCAAAGAAAATGCAGAGCACGTCATGCTCGTAGATCTGGCCCGCAACGACCTGAGCCGTCATGGCTACAATGTGCAGGTGGATACCTATAAAGAAATTCAGTATTACTCCCACGTCATTCACCTCGTGTCGAGGGTCTCGGCAAGTATCGCCGAGGATGTGTCGCCGCTGCAATTGGTAGCCGATACCTTTCCTGCGGGCACCCTTTCTGGGGCGCCCAAGCACATGGCCATGCAGCTCATCAATCGCTATGAACCCCACAACCGAGGATTTTATGGCGGTTGCATCGGCTTCCTGGGCCTCGATGGCAGTTTCAATCATGCCATCATGATCCGCTCCTTCCTCTCTAAAGGCAATGTGCTTCACTATCAGGCGGGCGCGGGCGTTGTGTCTAAATCTATTCCAGACAATGAGCTGCAAGAGGTGCACAACAAGCTTGCAGCCCTTCGTCAGGCCCTTCATGTTGCTGAGGAAATCAGCTCCTCTTCTTCCGTTATTAGCCATCGCTCATAAGACATCATGCAGATTCTCGTATTAGATAACTACGACTCTTTTACCTACAACCTTGTGCACATGCTGCGCGAGCTGGGCTATAGTGATAGCCTCGAAGTGCACAGGAATGACAAAATCAGCCTGGAGGAAATCGCCCGATTCGATAAAATCATTTTATCTCCCGGACCGGGCATCCCATCTGAGGCAGGCATCATGCCGGAGTTGATTCGCCGCTACGGCGATCACAAGCAGATCTTTGGTGTGTGCCTGGGGCATCAGGCCATCGCAGAGGCATACGGCGCAGAGCTTTACAATATGCCCGAAGTCCTTCACGGAATCGAAACCGATATCCTCGTCACGACCACTGAAGACTTGCTGTTTCGAGGGGTTCCCACCAACTTTTCGATTGGGCGCTATCATTCCTGGGCTGTGAAAAAAGATAGCATGAATGGCGAACTTCAGATTTTGGCCGAAGACAAGCACGGTGAAATCATGGCACTGCGCCATCGGCAGCATCAGGTATTTGGCGTTCAGTTTCACCCCGAGTCGGTGATCACCGACCACGGCATGCGCCTGCTCAAAAATTTCCTGGACATTCCCGTTCATTCAGATTCTGTCCAAAACCCCGTCATCGAGATTGATATGCGGCAGATATTGAACCATTTGCTGGGTCACGGCACTTTGTCACGCTCGGAGGCCAAAGGGATCCTCACCCGCATCGCCAAGGGCGAGGTGAATGATGCCCAGGTGTCGGCCTTCCTCACCGTCTATATGATGCGCAGCATCACGGTAGAGGAGCTCGGCGGGTTTAGAGAAGCTATGCTCGAACTCTGCGTGCCTGTCAATCTCAGCGAATTTGACCCGATCGACCTCTGTGGTACGGGCGGTGATGGCAAAGACACCTTCAATATTTCCACGTTGGCGAGCTTTGTGGCGGCGGGTGCTGGGGCCAAGGTGGCCAAGCATGGCAATTATGGTGTTTCTTCCGTCTCGGGTTCCTCGAATGTGATCGAGAGACTCGGAGGGGTATTTACCAGCGATCAGGAGATGCTTCGCCGGCAAATCGAAACTTCCAACATTTGCTTCATGCACGCGCCGCTGTTTCATCCGGCTATGAAGCACGTGGCACCAATCCGTCGGGATCTCGGGGTGAAAACCTTTTTCAACATGCTCGGACCCATGGTCAATCCCGCCTTTCCCAAGAAGCAACTCGTCGGCGTTTTTTCCCTCGAATTAGCCCGGCTCTATGGCTATCTGTATCAGCAGACCGATAAAAAATTTACGATTCTGCATTCGCTTGATGGGTACGACGAAGTGTCGCTGACCGGTATGACCCGCATGATCGATAGGCGAGGGGAGTGGCTGCTCAGTCCGCAAGATCTGGGGCTGCCTACCGTCAACCAAGAAGACCTGCACGGCGGAAAAACGGTGGATGAGGCGGTGGCGTTATTCGTCAAAATTCTAAAAAACGAAGGAACACCTCAGCAAACTGCTGCTGTGCTCGCCAATGCCGGCATGGCGATCAGGACTTCGAGGCCAGAACTTTCTCTGACCGATGCGGTTGATACCGCACGCGAGTCGCTTGCGAGCGGGGCCGCCCACAAAGCCCTGGACCTTTTTCTTCAGGTGAAATAACAGATCGCCACCCAATTGCCTGGCAACCATCAGCGCTGCGGACTGCCTGGAAGCCAGTTTTCCAGTTTCCTGCATTCTTTTTCCGATACTCAATTTTCTCACTGTGAATATTCTCAACGAAATCATCTTACATAAACGACAGGAGGTAGCTCAACAAAAGGATCTCTACCCTGTGAAATTGCTGGAGCAAAGCATCTATTTTGAGACCCCTGTGGTCTCGATGAGCCATTACCTCAAGCGCCCCGACCTTGCCGGGATCATTGCAGAGCTCAAGCGGCGGTCACCTTCTCAGGGCGACATTCATCCGTATCTGGATGTGGAGCGAGTGTCGATTGGCTATATGCAGGCTGGCGCTTCGGCCTTGTCTGTCCTGACTGATCAAAAGTTTTTTGGTGGAAAAAATGAAGACCTCACCCTCGCCAGGAAGATGAATTTCTGCCCCATTCTGCGCAAAGAGTTTATCATCGATGAATACCAGATTGTGGAGGCAAAATCAATCGGGGCTGATGCCATTTTGCTCATCGCGGCTTGTCTGAGCGGGGAGGAAGTGAGGCGATTGGCCCAGTTTGCCCAATCGCTCGGGTTGGAGGTGCTCCTCGAAGTGCACAATGAGGCAGAGCTGGAAGCGTCGCTCAATGAATATGTGAACCTTGTCGGGGTGAATAACCGGGATCTGACCACTTTTCGGGTGGATATTGGCATCTCTCTCGATTTGGTGAATAAAATTCCCTCAGAGTTCATCAAAGTGGCCGAAAGCGGTCTCAGTGACCCTGCACAGGTCATTCGCCTCAAAAAAGCCGGGTTTGATGGTTTCCTCATGGGCCAACGATTCATGGAGACAGCTCAGCCAGAAAAAGCCTGTGCACGGTTTATCGAGAAACTCCGTGATATGGAGAGGGTAGGGGTTGAGTAACATAAAGGTGTAGAAATAAGCATTTGACAAACGAGGAGCATGAAGAAAATCAAAGTGTGTGGTCTGCGGGAGCCTGAGAATATAGACGACGTTCTTTCTCTGAGTCCTGACTATATCGGGTTCATTTTTTATCCAAAATCCTCTCGCCACATCGGAGGGAAGCTGCCTACCTTTTATGCCCGCCAACTCGACGAGGCGAAGAAAGTCGGGGTGTTTGTGGACGAGGTTCTCCGCGAGATCAAAGAATTTGTTCATCTCTTTGGTCTGGATGTAGTGCAACTGCACGGCAAAGAGAATCCCGCATTCTGTGCCAAGGTCGGCGATCTGGGGGTGGAGGTGATCAAGGTGTTTTCTGTCGGAGAAAGCTTTGATTTTGACCAGTTGACGCCTTATCGCGAAGTGGTCGATTTCTTTTTGTTTGACACGAAAGGCGAGTTGCCTGGAGGCAATGGAACCGCATTTGACTGGACCATTCTGGAGAAGTATGATGGAAAAGTACCCTATTTCCTCAGTGGTGGCATTGGGGCAGCAGATGGCGCAAGCCTGGCTGCGCTGGATCTTCCGGGGCTCTATGGCGTGGATGTGAACAGCAAATTTGAAATAAAACCTGGACTGAAGGATGTGAAGAAACTCAACACCTTTTTTCAGGAAATTCGGGAGGCGGATTGATCAGCTGTGATCTGCCTATCGCTCCGATCTACAACAGTGAAGCAAAAAAAAATTACCTGATATGTCTGCTTTTCAAGTCAATCAACACGGTTATTACGGGCAATTTGGCGGGGCATTTATCCCCGAGATGCTCTATCCTAATGTAGAAGAACTGCGGGAAAGATATCTCGATATCATTTCGGAGCCATCGTTTCAGGCGGAATTTTGGCAATTGCTTCGCGATTATGTGGGGCGGCCTACTCCGCTCTATTTTGCCAAAAGACTCTCTGAACAATACGGAACCAAAGTCTATCTCAAGCGCGAGGACCTCTGCCACACCGGAGCGCACAAAGTAAACAACACCCTGGGGCAAATCTTGCTGGCCAAACGATTGGGCAAGCAGAAGATCATTGCCGAGACCGGTGCCGGCCAACATGGTGTTGCCACCGCCACGGTCTGTGCCCTCATGGGCATGGAGTGCATCGTGTATATGGGCTCGGTGGACATTGAGCGGCAGCAGCCCAACGTGCAGCGCATGAGGATGCTGGGCGCCGAAGTGCGGCCTGCTACGAGCGGCAGTCAGACCCTCAAAGATGCCACCAACGAGGCCATGCGCCACTGGATCAACCATCCTGAAGATACTCACTACATCATCGGGTCTGTGGTGGGGCCACATCCCTATCCAGATATGGTTGGTCGCTTCCAATCTGTGATTAGCCAGGAGATCAAATCTCAGTTGATGGAGAAAGAAGGGCGGGAGTTGCCCGATGCGGTGCTCGCTTGCGTGGGCGGCGGCAGCAATGCCATGGGGGCTTTTTACCATTTCCTCGATCATCCGGAGGTGAAACTCATGGCTGCTGAAGCCGCCGGGCTTGGTGTGAATTCCGGCAAATCTGCTGCCACCACTGCCTTGGGCAAGCCCGGCATCCTGCATGGCAGCCGCACCATTCTTATGCAAACCCCCGACGGGCAAGTAGTAGAGCCACACAGCATCTCCGCCGGGCTCGACTATCCCGGCATTGGGCCTGTTCATGCTCATTTGTTCGATTCGGGCAGAGCTACCTTCTTCTACGTGACCGATGACGAGGCCATGGAGGCCGGGTTCATGGTGAGCAAGGTGGAGGGCATTATCCCTGCCATCGAGACGGCACACGCCTTTTCAATCCTCGATAAAGTGAAGTTCGGCCCCGAAGAGATCGTGGTCATCAACCTCTCAGGCCGTGGCGACAAGGATTTGAATACCTACATGAAATATCAGCAAGAGCATGGAGTCATTTGATTGTCATTCGATCAGCTTTCTTTTTGATCCATCATTTCTCCGCATCCAATCTCCCGCATCATGAGCAGCAGACTCCAAACCCTGTTTGAACAGAAGAAAGAGAAGATTCTCTCCATGTTTTTCACTTCTGGCTATCCGAAGTTGGAGGATACCCGGCCCATCCTTAGCGCACTTGCCGCTTCAGGTGTGGATCTCGTCGAGATAGGTATGCCTTTCAGTGACCCCATCGCCGATGGCGACACCATCCAAATGAGCTCTCAGCAGGCGCTCGACAATGGCATCACCCTCGACAAAATCTTCGCACAGCTCGAAGGTGTGCGGGAGGAGATGGACATCCCGCTCATTCTCATGGGCTATCTCAACCCTGTGATGCAGTATGGCATCGAGCGATTTGTGACAAAGGCCGCCTCTTTGGGCATCGATGGCGTGATTCTGCCCGATTTGCCGATGTATGAATATCAGATGTTTTACAAGGACTTGTTTGACAAACATGGCCTGGCCAATATTTTCCTCATTACGCCCCAAACTTCTGAGCAGCGAATCCGGGAGATCGACGCGCTGAGCACGGGCTTCATCTATATGGTGTCGAGTGCCAGCACCACAGGCAAAGTGGGCGACGTCAGCTCGGTGCAAGAGGCCTATTTTGAGCGAATCAAAGCCATGGGACTTCGTTCACCGCTGTTGATCGGCTTCGGGATTCACGACCACGCGTCCTTCACACGTGCCTGCGAGCACGCACAGGGCGCCATCATCGGATCGGCCTTGATCAAGGCGCTCTCGCAAGGACAGCCGGTGGAGGAGGCCGTGCGGGGCTTCGTGGGGGCTATACACCATCCATTATAATTGAACCACTAAGCCAAAGAGTTCACTAAGGCACACGAAGATGGTTATCACACAAACCTACGTCAATCAACTCAGCTACGAGATTGTTGGAGCAGCCATTGAGGTTCATCGGAATCTGGGGCCTGGCTTACTCGAATCTGTTTATGAGCATTGTCTCCTGAAAGAATTGATAAACAAAGGACTTGAGGTGAAGACCCAGGTATGGTTGCCGGTCAATTATAAAGGGGAGTTACTGGAACAAAAATTTAAACTGGACATGCTGGTAAATGACTTGGTAATTGTGGAGTTAAAAGCAGTTGAAGCCATTTTGCCAGTTCATAAGGCCCAGCTTATCACTTATCTGAAATTGGCTGAGAAACCTAAAGGACTACTCCTTAATTTTCACACTGACAACATAAGCAAAAACCTTGTCCCGTTGGTTTCAGAACACTTTGCTTCTCTTCCCTTTTCTTAACTCTTAGTGAAATCTCCGTGGCCTTCGTGACTTCGTGGTAAAATCTTCACCAAACAATGATCATTCAACTACAACATACCATTACCCCCGCCCAGCAGGAAGCCCTT
>JANQTF010000020.1 GCA_030731845.1 Bacteroidia bacterium
GAAATGAATTGGCCATTTTTTACTGCTACGACCAGGTCGGCTTGTTTCAATTGATCCAGATGATGGGAAATGCTGGGCTTGCTCATCTCAAATGCGTCTGCTATCTCGCCAGCGGTGAGGTCGCCGTTGCGCAGCATCTCCAGAATTTGCCGCCGTGTCGGGTCATTGAGCGCCTTAAATACCTGATTCATTGCCATAACGGTTACTTCATACGAAGATAGTGGATAATTAGTTAATTAGAAAAATGTCTAAATGTTTTTTTCATGTTCTTTCATCTTTTCTGCCTGAATGTTTTTGAAAAATTAGTGTCGCACTTCTACTGAGAGTTTGCCGATGACTTTTTTTCTGCCAAGAGCAATCTCCGCAGCGGCATCTTGTGCAGCATCCACGCCTTGAAAGGCGTGTAGCACGGGGATCTCTTCCCAGCCCGATAGATGCTCGAGGGCATAAGGACTGGCAAAAAGCACAATCACTTGTGGCTTCCTTGCGATGAGGGCATTGAGTTTGGCAATCGCGGCCTCGCTCATGCCAAAGCGGTCCTTGGCTTTCACAGCCAAACCGTGAATGCTCAGAACCCAGGGTTGGTCTATGACTTCAGGAATCCCCTCGGTATCGCTCGAATAGACCAGGCTGCTTGTCCAGTTTTTGGCCTTGAGCTTGTCCAGAAAGTAAAGGGCTGCCCCCGCACCTTTGCTGAGTTGGTGATGGCGAAGCTCGTCTCCTCCTTCCTGCACATTCTGAAACCCGATTACCGTAGAAATGGACGAAAATACGCCTGTGAGATGTCCCCAGCTGATGGAGGCAGCGTGCAATTCTGAGATGAGGCTGATGCTTTCTGGCCTGTGCAGGTCTTCGTGCAAGGCAGCAGAACCGGGCACAGCTTCTACATAAGCATCGGTCCATCGTTTCACCGCGAGGATATGCCGACAGCGGTTTCTGAGGTCCCCAAGGTCAATTTCGCCATTTTCCAAGGCCCTTTCAAGTCTGATCAAGGCTACGCGCACATCGCTGGGAAAGAGCAGGATGTGATTGCCCGCCTGAAAGGCTTTGAGTTCGATATCACCGGGTGGGTGATGTTTGGTGACTCCTTTCATGTCGAGCGCATCAGTAACTACGAGCCCTTCGAAGCCAAGGTGCTTTTTGAGCACATCCTGTATGAGTGGCGCGGAGAGGGTGCCACCAATGTGGGGTCGATTGTCGATCGCAGGCACACGGAGGTGCCCGGGCATGATGGCACTGACGCCATCACGAATGAGCTGCCGAAAGGGGAAGAATTCGATTTTTTCCAGCCTGACCATCGAGTGGGGCAGGGTAGGGAGGTCGTGGTGCGAATCCACGGCTGTGTCTCCGTGGCCGGGAAAGTGCTTGGCCACCGCAAGGATGCCAGCATCTTGGAGGCCCTCCATGTAGGCCTTGGCTTTGCGAGCTACGAGTTGTGGATCGCTGCCAAAAGAGCGAAATCCGATCACAGGGTTTGTGGCTTCCACATTCACATCTACGCAGGGGGCAAAGTTCATGTGAATGCCCATGCGGCGGCATTGTTGGCCCAGGTCGCGGCCCATGTCATAGATCAACTGATCGTTTTGAATGGCGCCCAACGCGATTTGGTGTGGAAAGGAGAGGCTGTCATCGAGCCTCATGCCGAGCCCCCATTCTGCATCAATCGAAATGAGCAGTGGCACGGACGAAGCCGCCTGATATCGACGGGTGAGCTCAAGCTGTCGCTCAGGTGTGCCCTGAAAAAAAATGATGCCCCCAATCCCGTAATGCTCAATGAGGCGAAGCAGGTCTTCTTCGTGCTCCTGCCCTCTGTTTGACCAGCCGGCGATGTGTAGCAGCTGCGCCATTTGCTGCCGTGGTGTGAGCGTGGCGAGGGTAGATTCAACCCAGGGATCGTGCAGAAAGGAAAGATAGGGTGGCATAGTCCGATTTATCCCACCAAAATAAGAGATTTTTACTGGTCGGAAGGATGATTATGGAGAAGGAATCGAAGAAGGAGGGCAAATACCTATGTCGTCAAAAAGAATTGTTGCGGAAGGATCACAGCGGAAAAGGAATCGAGTTGGGATTAGTTGCTGGCAAATCAGCCCTTTCGCCATGACAAGGATAGCTTTCCTCTCCTCACAAATTGAACACCACCGCCATCTTCACGCCACTCGTGCGGAACCTGCTCACTGGAGCTTTACCCTCCAGATTGATCCATGACTGAGACAAAAAGAGGTGCGATAAGGCCATGAGCTCCACCGAAACCGACTTGTTGTTGGCGAGCATAAAGGCAAATCCGTGCCCGGCGCTGAGCGAAACCGCATGGACGGACGTGCTCAGGTCCTTGTAAGTAGGGAATTCAAATCCTTGACCTGTGAAGAGGGTATCATTCACCCCAAAATTAGACTTGATGTCTTGATGCTGATAGCAGAGCTCCACCGGAACATAGAGACCGACATTGCTTTTGCCTCCATCATACTGATGCTTGTATCGCAAGCCAGCCTGATAATAACGGGTATTTTCTGAAGCAAAGGCGAATTCAGCCGTGAGGCCGAGGTAGTTAGAGGAATTGAGGTATTTCCCCGCCCCAGCCTTGAAACACAATGGAATATTTGCCTGAGAGGTTACCCCATTCAGATAGTAGTCATCCACCGTAAAATCATGGCTCAGATTCAAGTAGGCAGCACTCATGCCCAGATGAACTTCCCATTCCGATTCTTTCCGGGGATGCAAGACTTTCGGTCCTTTTTCCTTGGCCACAAATATTTTGTCTTCGATGAAGTATTGATACTCCTCCCGTGCGAGAGAATAGACCTTACCATTCAGGTCTTTAAACACGATTCCCCCACCTATTTTGTCAAAGGACAAGATTTCGCCTTTGATGAGGCCGCCTTTTTCCAGGCAGAGCACGTCATGCACTTCGGTTTTGGTAGAATCCTGGGCCTGTAAGGAGAAGTTGAGCAATAAAAAAAGTAGAGAACAGACAATTGATTTGATCATCAGGGGGGGAGGATTGGATCAATGATAGATGGAGAGGGAAGATTACCGCCTGGCAAGTTGCCCAAATTCTTCCACGATAATCCGTTGGATTTTGCTATTGGTTTCTTCCTCGGTCAAATAAGGGAGGCTGTCAAATCCAATAGCAGCTTTATTTTGGGTCACGACTTCCAGAAGAAAAGCGTTCAATTCTTCTACTTCCACGGGACTCAACCCGAAATAATTAAAAATGACGACGTCAGATTTAACCAGGCAGCTAATGATCGACAACATTCTCTTATGCACCTGCCCCACCTCATTGAGCTTTGTGTCAAGAGGATTGGGAATATACTGTCTGACTAGGGCTAAAATAGCTGGATGGGTGCATTTTTCACGCTTTAAATAAGACTCAATGGTGGGAGGGAGAATCCTGTTCTTTAAAGAAAGCGTGCTGATGTGAGAAGCCCTCAGCATGGTGGTGTCCACCTTTAGTCCCTGGATTGGTCTTTTTTGGATGAGGAAATCGACAAGATCGTTTTCCAGGTCATACTTCACCCTTCCACGATATTTGGATATCATCGGGATGTAGATTCTGGCAATGCCCCCAAGCGAAAGTTGAAACGCAGGAATATTGCTGCTAGAATGCCTGAAGCCCTGACATTCGAGGATCGTAGTTTCTTCCATTTTTGTAAACTAAAGGTGTTGGTTGTGTTTTAAAATAAGGCAAATAGAGTTGGTCCAGGAAAGGTAAACAAGAAACTTGATTTGGCATTACATTAGTCGATCCTTTTTGAGTCGCTCGGCTAGCGCAAGGTCCACTTCCTCTGGGCGTGAGATTCCTTTCATGAGCTCCTTGAGAATTCCCTGATTCACCTGTCCGCGGCGATAGGCTTCTGCATAAGGCACGGTGGTGAATGACACCAACTCATAGCGGGAACGGTAGCTCTCCAAGTGTTGCTCAAGATAGTGCTCCACGGCTTTTCGGAAAAGAAACTCGGGATCAGCGGTCGTATCTCGCATCTCAATGTAGTTTTCCAGAGCCATATTGGCGATTGCGTCGGCATTTGGTTTGCGCTCCTGCTGGAATGCTTCGAAAGCTGCCATCCAATCGAGACCCTGCTCGTCGAGGCAACGCGACAGGATCGTGCAGTCTTCAAATGCGGCATTCATGCCTTGTCCAAAAAACGGAACAATGGCATGGGCGGCATCGCCAAGGATGGCAATTTTGTCTTCGAGCACCCAGGGCCAACAGCGGATCGTGACCAGCGAACTGGTAGGATTGGTAAAATAATCTTCGAGCAAGGTGGGCATCAGCGGCACCGCATCTGGAAACTGATCTTCGAAGAAGGCGAGCACTTTTGCCTCTGTGTCGAGGCTGTCAAAACTTGTTTTTCCTTCAAACGGGAAGAAAAGTGTGCAGGTGAAACTTCCATCCGGATTGGGGAGGGCGATCATCATGTACTCGCCACGGGGCCAGATGTGAAGCGCTTCCCGCTTCATCCGGAAGCTGCCGTCGGGCAGGGGCGGGATGGTGAGTTCTTTGTAGCCATGGGAGAGGTATTGCTGCGAAAAATCAAAACGCGGCATCTTTTGCATGGCATATCGCACCGAAGAGAATGCACCGTCGGTAGCGATCGTGCGGCTGCCCTGCGCCTGAAACAGCGTGTCGGTATCGAGGTTGCGCAGCGTTACTGCACCAGTTTTGGGATTGATCTCCTCACAGATCGTTTCAAACTGAAAATCAACGAGTTCGAGTGCCTCGGCCTTATTCATCAGACGCATATTCAGCTCGGCACGCGACACCGAGTAGATGCACTCCTTGGGATCATGGCTATAAGGCTGAAAAGTGAGTTGCCCGGTTTTGCTGTGCATCTCGCGGCCATACATCGGGATGGCGAGGGTCATGATTTCATCTATCAGGCCCGTTTCGGTAAGTGCCTTGATGGCCCGTGCCGACATGGCCAGGTTGATCGATCGGCCTCCGCCAATGTCTTTTTTGCGCATATCCGGACGGCGCTCATATACCTTGACTCTCATTCCCTTCTGCGCCAGATAAACCGACATGAGTGAGCCTGCAAGTCCGGCACCGACGATATTGACAAATTCCATGTATGCGTAGCAACAAAAGTGAGTGATGGAAACAACCATGCTAACAACGGAAGATGCCCATTGTTGCATCTTGCTGAGGGATGGAGAGCGAATGCCCCGGCACGACCCGAAAAATACGTAAATTTCTGGAGACCGGAGCGCAGAAATGCGCTGACTGTAAACTGAGGCTCCTTTAGCTCTTTCTTCTCTCCATCTTCATTTGATATTCTCCCTGCCTAGCGAGTACCTTTGCTGCAAGAAACCAATGCCTGTGCCATCCAGCCTCAAACTCTCCAAAATCATCAATGACCCCGTGCACGGCTTCATTGAAGTGCCTCGCGGGGTCATCCTTTCTCTGATCGATACGCCTGAGTTTCAGCGCTTGCGCCGAATCAAACAGTTGGGCCTCAGCTCGATGGTATATCCCGGCGCGGTCCACACGCGCTTCAATCACGCGCTCGGTGCCATGCACCTCATGCGGCAAGCCCTCGAAGTGCTCAAGCGCAAAAAGCTGAAAATCTCCAAGGAAGAGGCCCGCTCGGCTTTGATTGCGATTTTGCTCCATGACATTGGGCACGGGCCTTTTTCTCATGCGCTTGAAAGCGTCATCATCAGGGGCTTGCACCACGAGCAAATGAGCCTCGCGCTCATGCACGATCTCAACGATCGCATGGACGGAAAACTCAGCATGGCTATTGACATCTTCACCGGCAGTTATCACCGCCCATTTTTGCATCAGCTTGTGTCGGGGCAGCTAGACATGGACCGTCTCGACTATTTGATTCGCGATAGCTTTTTCACGGGAGTTGCCGAAGGGGTTGTAGGCATTGACAGAATCACCAAGGTGCTCAATGTGCTTGATGGCAATCTTGTGGTAGAGGACAAAGGAATTTATTCCATCGAAAAATTCATTGTGGCCCGCAGGCTTATGTATTGGCAGGTGTACCTGCACCGGGCAGCTGTAGTGGCAGAGAATATGCTCGTCAACATCTTGCGACGGGCGCGAGAGTTGGTAGAAACTGGAAAAACCATTTACCTCGATCCCAACCTCGCCTTCTTCTTTCACCATGCGATCTTGCCCGGAGAGCTAAGTCAGGAAATCATTCAGCGCTTTATTCAGCTTGATGATGTGACGGTAGAATATTCGCTTCAGCAATGGACCCACTGCGAAGACAAGGTGCTCTCTGACCTGTGTCAGCGCCTGCTTGGACGTCGTCTTCTCAAAATGAAGGTGTATGACGCTCCCCTTGCTGAAGAGCAGCTGGGCAAAATGCGGGAATCCTATGCTGCCAAACATCAGATCTCGCCCGAAGCGGCTGCTTATTATATTTTCACAGGAAAAGTATCGAATCAGGCATATTTGGAGCATAGCAGCGACCCCATCATGATTTGGTACAAATCCGGGGAGCTGAAGGATATTTCGGATGCCTCTGATATCCAGAACATTCACTCCCTGTCGGAGCCCGTGGTGAAATACTTTTTGTGTGCCCCAGAGGAAGTGCTTTCCTAGTGGGATTGTTCATTTGATGATCCCCTTGCAGATGATTACATCCTTTGGCCTCTCGGGCCTCGATTGGTTTCTTCTGGCGCTCTGCGCCATGATTGTTGGCATGGCCAAAACTGGCGTCGTAGGGATCTACCATCTTGTAGTTCCTGTATTGGCCATGATTTTTGGGGGAAAAGATTCCACGGGCCTGCTGCTCCCCATGCTGATTGCCGCAGACATCATTGCGGTGATCTATTATCGCCGATCAGCTCAGTGGAAACATGTGTTTCGGGTATTCCCGCCTGCCTTGATTGGCGTTGCCGTTGCCACCTGGGTGGGACAAAAACTGTCAGACGACACCTTCAAGATACTGATGGGGATTGCGGTGTTGATAGGGCTCGTGATCATGGTGTACATGGAGCGCAGGAAAAGCAAGGAGGTGCCTACGAGTCACTGGTTTGGGTGGGGGATGGGGCTCATGGCTGGCTTCGCCACCATGATCGGCAATGCAGCCGGCCCCCTGATGGCCGTGTACTTGTTGGCCATGCGGATGCCTAAGAATGTCTATATCGGCACTTCTGCCTGGTTTTTCTTTCTCATTAACCTCAGCAAGCTTCCCTTTCACATCTTCGCCTGGCACACCATCAGAGCTGAGACCCTCACCCTTGGCATGACGATGATCCCCGTCATTGGGCTTGGCGGATTTATAGGAATTTGGATTGTCAAGCACATCCCCGACAGATATTATCGCTACGTAGTGATAGCCGCGACGGCGGTTAGTGCTATGGTGCTGCTTTGGTAAGGGAAAATAAACAGTACTAGCTGCTCATTCCTTCTGCCTCTATTTTGATTTCCTGATCCGTGGGCACAGATGGTTGGAGCCATTGCCAGCGATCCTTCACATGCATGGGTGTGGTGTCGATCGGAGGATCAGTTGGGAGGAAAAAATACACAGTCGTGCCCCGGCCAAGTTCCGATTCAATCCAAATGCGGCCTTCGTGCTGCTCCACAATTTTTTTCACGATAGAAAGACCAATGCCGGAGCCTTCGTAGGCGCTTTGTTGGTTGTGAAGGCGCAGGAAAAGGGCAAAAATTTTGTCTTTATAGGCTTTGTCCATCCCAATGCCATTGTCTTTGACAGAGAAGATGTAGCCATCATCTTTGAGTTCTGCCCGAATATCAATCTCGGGCTTATCAGAAGACCTGAACTTGATGGCGTTATCAATGAGTTGGGCAAAGAGTTGATCCATCTGCTGGGCGTTGGCGCGGATGGTGGGCAGCTTGTGCAGTTGGATGCGGGCGCCTTGCAGGGTTTTGTTTTGCTGAAACCTGCGCATCACGTCGCCGATGGTTTTTC
>JANQTF010000021.1:0-1712 GCA_030731845.1 Bacteroidia bacterium
GGCGACCTCAAAACCCTCTCCCCTTGCGACCTTCGTGCATTCCTTCGTGACCTTTGTGAGAAACCTGCCCGCGCCCCGAAAAAAAGTTGAAACCTTCTGCTCAAAATCCGTACTTTGAAACACAAAGTGCTATGGTATGAGTCATCCACAACAATCATTGAAAGACCTTGCCGAAATCCGGCAGATAATGGAGCAATCCACCCGGTTTCTCTCGCTCAGCGGGCTCTCGGGCGTGAGTGCGGGCATCATTGCGCTCATCGGGGCGTGGTTCACGAATATTTATCTGATCGAGTGGGAGCTAGAAGCTGCCTTCAGTTCCATGATGGGCGTGGAAGTACGCTACAACCATTTGTGGGATCTCGTTGGCATTGCCCTGTTGATTTTGGTAGCAGCCGGGGCATCGGCCTCGATCTTTACCATTCGGCGAAGCAAGAAACAGGGGGTAAAAATCTGGAACAAACCCGCCAGGCGCATGGCGCTAAACCTGATGATCCCCTTGGTCGTGGGGGCGATTTTCTGCGTGGAAATGGCCTGGCACGGCATGGCGCTGCTCGTAGCACCCGCTACGCTGGTTTTTTATGGCCTTGCTCTTCTCAACGCTGGAAAATATACCTTGCAGGAAATCCGCCTGCTGGGGATTTCAGAAATCATCCTGGGCCTGATTGCCGGGGTCATTCCCGGCTACGGCATCGAGTTTTGGGCCTTGGGATTTGGGGTGCTCCACATTGTGTATGGCGCACTCATGTACTTCAAATACGAGCGGTGAAAGACGCATTACATAAACTGAACAAAGCTTTTGAAAACCGGAGCAGGCTGGGCATCATGTCTTTGCTCATGGTCGATGATCGGGTAGATTTTCTCACGCTCAAGCAATCGCTTGACCTCTCCGACGGCAACCTCGCCAGCCACCTGGCCAGCCTCGAAAAACAGGAATATATCGCCGTACACAAAAGTTTCGTTGGGAGAAAGCCCCACACAGAATACGAAGCGACCAAAGCTGGCAAGCAAGCATTCTCTGAGCATCTCGATGCGCTGGAAGCATTTCTCCGACAAATGGACTCCCCCAAGGATTCGCCAGATTCTTCTCCCTCATAACGAATATGAACCGACAAACAGCCTTGATCAAAGAAAGCCTGTGGCTTGCCCTCGCAAGCCTGTGGTGCCTGGCTATCCTTGCCCTGAGGATGGAATGGGCTGGCAAGCTCATGTTCCTCTTCCTGGCCTGGAACCTCTTTCTGGCCTGGATTCCGTGGATAATCAGCGCCTTCGCCATTCCAAGATTCAGCTGGGCCAATCCTGCCAAATGGGTTCTGGGAGGCGTATGGCTCTTGTTTTTGCCCAATGCTCCCTACATTCTCACAGATCTTGTACACCTGCGGCAGCGGGCCACCATTCCTTTTTGGCTGGATTTGCTGCTCATTCTCTCCTTTGCCTTCACCGCGTTGATGCTTGGAATTGCCTCTCTGCGCCATATCTGGCAGGAAGTAAAAGTGATCCCACGCCTGAGACAGCTCCTCTTGCCTGCGGTCTGTGTGCTCTCGGCTTTTGGCGTGTACGTGGGGCGCTACCTCCGCTGGAACTCATGGGATGTGGTCACGCAACCGCACACGCTGCTATCCGATTTGCTGGCCTGGGCCTATCATCCCGCCACGTTGAAGGAGCCGTTGGCTTTTTCTCTGGGCTTTGGCATGTTGCTGTGGCTGCTGTTTTGG
>JANQTF010000021.1:1812-7881 GCA_030731845.1 Bacteroidia bacterium
TGGCCTACCACAAAAATCTGGACCCCTTCATGGCAAGGGGTCGCGAGTTGAAAGCCGAAGGCAAAACCGCCGACGAGATCTTTGAGATTCGCGAAGCGGAGGCCAAGGCTGGCACCTTGCGCATGCCAGAGCACCCCTCCACAATGTCATTGTTGGAAGGAGCAGAAGTCACGCTCAATCCCGCTACGGGCGAACTTGGAGGCGTATTTTACCGATCAGTGGTCTATATTCCCTGGGCCACATCAGCCTCTACGGGCCTGCCGCTCAAGCCTGCTGTGCCCGGCGGCCCCTGGATCATGAACCCCGGCACACATCGTGCCCACATCATGATCACGCCCCCGAGAGAGACGCAGGAAAAATAATATTACCCTGACGGGCAGAATTTTTCATTCGTGTAAATATATCTCGACTTCGTACGTTTATTGCGCAAGCCACCACAGTTCTTGTTTCCTAAGCTGATCATCACACCGAATGCTATTCGACTGATTTTCTACGCCCTTACATTCGCTTAGACATGAAACAGGTACGTGACTTTTCCCTTATTTTCTTCTTCGCGGGAATGCTATGTTTTGCGCCGATCGGCGCTCAGACCACCAAGCACTTCCCCTTGTATTCCGACTTTGTGAGCACCACGAGCAACGATACGCTACAGCTGCTGCCCAATGGCAGCGGGCAAACCGGCTTCTTTCAGGTGCGTGCCATTCCCACCACCACTTGCCCGGCAGGTGGCAACATTGCCGGCTGGCATTTTCAAAAAATGGTGGGATTTGATTTCCTCAACAATGGCTTCATTCAAAATGAATGGACGGTGTCTTACCTCTATCAGGTGGACAATCTGAATGTCTATACCACGCCGTATGTTCGCCAATTTGGCGTCCACCCTACCCTCGACAATGGGTTTTTCATCGATCCCCTTCAAGGCGACATGGAGGGCTACCAATATTCCTTTACGTTTTTTGGCACCCCCATTTATACTACCTTTCCATTAAGCCCCACCAACGCCATCTCTACCACCAATATCTACCAATTTACCTTCACCAGAAACGCGGCAGGGTTGATCAGGTTTTATCTCAACGGCGCCCTAACAGGGAGTTTCAATGATCCTTCGGGCGTGTTTTTGCCGCATCCCGTAAGTGATAAGTTCACATTTTTTCAGGACAATGCTACCGGAGCCTATCCCAACGAGGCAGAACCCGGCTGGATATCCGATCTCTATATCGCTGATTTTGTGTGGCCCGACACCGACATTCAGGATAATGCAGACATTTGCCAATTATTACTCGCTGTCCCCACGCAAGGAAATTCTTTGGAAGACAAAGAAGATCTATATCATTCCCTCCAGCTATTTCCCAATCCTGCTTCCGACGAACTCAACATTGAGCTGCCTCCCTACAAAGGAACCGTGGTTCTCACAATTTCTGACATGATGGGTAAGCAACTCATGAAGCAAGTCTTTTCCTCAGGAAGCAGCCTGCTGGAGCATATCGACATTCGGAGCCTTCATGCCGGGCAGCACATCGTTACGCTCACTGCGAGCGACGGACAGTCCTGGAAAGCGATCTTGTATAAGTCTTAATCCTCCACATAGGACCAATTTTCCTGGACCTCACGCCCATCTTTCACATAGCGAACTTCTACGGGACGCCCCTGCGCGTCGTAGCGATACTCCCAGGTGTTGGTGAAATTGGTGTCGGGCCAGTGGGTTTCGATGGAAAGAATATTGCCAGGCGCGTGGTATTGCACGAATGCGTGCATGTCATCTATCATCATCTTGCCTGCCAGAGGATTGAGTTTGTCGTCGAAGGTGAATAAATACGTGGTATCGTTCTCTCTGATCCATGGATCACTCAAGGACGGAGGAGCATATATGTAGCTGATAAAAAGCTGATTGTCGGCCTCATTCCAGAAGAAACGTGCTCTGAAGCCATCCCAGTCAAAATAGATCAGGGAGTCAGGAAAAATCCCCTCGCTGGGAGCATTTGTGGTCCATGAGGTATAGAGTTCGCCGCTGCGGGGATAATCTTTGTAAACATCCCTCACTGATCCATTGTCAAAGTAACTGATGCCGCTAGAAAAAGCGAGATAAGTCCCACCTTGATCCCAGGGGAGCCACCGATTTGCACGGCGATTAAATACTCCGATGCCGAATTCTTCTAGAATTGGTGGCCCGCCCGGCTCGTTGCCTTCTCTGGTCAGGAGATTTCCTTCCTTGTCATAAGAGAAGACAAATCCAGCGGCTTCTTCTCCTTCATAGGTGATCTCTGCGATCAGATCTTGGCCTGGCACCTTCAATCTGGAGGCTTGGTCGCAATGGGGCAGAACAGCACTCATGAACAAGATACTGAGCCCTTGCAGGAGCAGGATGTTTCTCTTAGTTACTTTCATGTTGATCGGTGAGTTAGAGAATGATGAACCAAGAATAGGGGACTAGGGAAAGGCCTATTTCTTTAGACGTATTTCCGATTGAATATGCTGGTCGATCAAGACTGAAGAAGATTTTTTATGGGCTGATTAAACGTTTGCCTCTGGCTTCGCTCTAAGATACAGATTCGAGCTCGACAATCCTTTTTCATTTCATTCTTCATTTACCAAGCAAACATTGTCATGAAGCGCCTTTTGTTTTCTGCCAACCCCATCCGCCTTGCAGCACTTGCTGTAGCCCTTGCCTTCACCTTCTCTGCCTGTAATCCTGATACCGTTGACGGCGTGATCGCCGAAGATGAGATTGACCTCGCGATCACCGAAGCAACTACAGAAGCTACGTACGACGAAGTGGACGACCTCGCCATGGAGGCCATGGAGCGCACCGATAACACCCTGACTGCCCGTACCTGGGCCACCGAAGACATGCTGACCGGAGGTCCATGTGTCACGATCACCCACGACTCTGTTGCCAAGACGATCCTCGTTGATTTCGGCACTGGCTGTGTAGGCCCCGATGGAAAAACCCGCTCCGGTGCCATGTTGATCACCTACACCAAGCGCCTCTTTCACCCCGGAGCGAGCATGTCTGTAGCCTTGCAAAACTATGTGGTGGACAGCCTCGCCATCGAAGGCACCCGCAGCATCACCAACCTTGCGCCCAATTACCAGAGCAACATCATCCTGGAGAAAAAGCTCGTCGGTGGCAAAATCACCTGGCCTGATGGCACATTTGCCACCCGCGACTTTGTCCGCACCTCTACCTGGGTGCGTGCCGCCAACCCAGTTGCCGATGAATTTCACGTGGATGGCACCGCCGATGCTGTGCGCCGAAACGGCAGCACCTACCGTGCCGAGGTTGTCGATACCCTGATCTGGAAACGCCGCTGCTTGCGCCAGGGAATAAGAATCCCTGCCGAAGGCACCACGCTGATTCAGCGCAGCGGCAAGCCAGACCTCAGCATCGACTTTGGAAATGGTGTCTGCGATTACCTCATTACCATCACCATAAACAACAAGAGCAAAACGGTGGATGTGAGAAATCTCTAGCATCCAGCCAGGATTCAATCACCGGAAGGATTACCCCACTGCCAGCGCCCGGACCCATGATGGTTCGGGCTTTTTTTTATTCCACCTCTCGCCACCATGCACCACGACCAGCCTCCTGCCCCATGAGCACGACCTCGCCGATTTGTGGCGTACAAATCTCTACCTCATTGGTCTGAGCAGCTTCCCAGAAGCGCTCCGCTGGGTCTTGCCACGTATGGAGGGCGAGGGCAAACCCACCCCAGTGAACCGGAATGCTCACCTTTGCGCCAGCATCCTGAGCTGCCTGAACAGCTTCCTCCGGATACATGTGGATGGCGTGCCAGCGCTCGTTGTATTGGCCACATTCCATAAACGCCCAATCAAATGGCCCGAGCCGTTTCCCGACCTCCGCAAAATGCCCATCATATCCGCCATCGCCGCTCCAGTAAATGCGACTGGCTTTGGTGGTGAACACCCAGCCGCCCCAGAGTGATTTGGCCCTGTCTGTCAAGCCGCGTCCTGAAAAATGTCGGGATGGCGTAAAGGTTAGGGTAATGCCATGAAAATCAAGCTCTTGCCACCAATCAAACTCAGTGATTTGATCTGGAGAAATTCCCCAACGTTCCAGGTGTCGCCCTACGCCTAATGCCACAAGCCAGGTATCTGTTTTTGATTTCAGGCGTTGGATGCTGGCATAGTCAAGGTGATCGTAGTGGTCATGGGTCATCAAGACCGCATCGAGCGGCGGCAAGTGGTCGATAACTTCAAGGGCATTTTTGCTGAAGCGCCGCGAGGCAAAAGGCGCAATCGGCGCCGCATCAGGGCCAAGCATCGGGTCGATCAGCAAATTCCTGCCGTGAATTTGCAGCAACAACACCGAGTGCCCATACCACACAAACTTGGGCGTGTCTGGCTCTGATTGAAACAGCGTCTCGTTAAACGGCAAAATCGGAAGCGGCTGCCTGGGGCTGCGAACAGCTGTGTTGCTAAGCTGCTCTCGAATCAGCCCTGGCAAGGACGCGAGGTTGATGTCCATCACAGTGGGAGACTGGTTGACAAATTTTTTCCCATCCCACTGGGGAGATTTTGCATATCTGCTCAATAGAGTCGGACTGACACTTCCGCCAAACTGCGAATTGAACCTGAGAAACATGGCGATCGCCAAGATGAAAATGCTGAGTCCAATAATCCACCACATGAGGTCGAAGATAGGATAAAATTCTCCCTTGAGGAAAAACGCTCCTGTTTTAGTGAGGCTGGGAAATAAGAAAAAAAGAGCTCTGAAAAATTTAATAGTATTACTATCTTCATGAACACTTTTGCAATTATTCCGTTAGATGTTATATGAAAATCCTACTACTCACTAGCGCCCTGCTTAGCTTCTGTGTCTTGACTTCTTGCGAGACAGCTACAAAAACTGTCCTCTATGAGACAGGCGAGTTTGAGTTTGTGCTTAGTGCCCCACTTTTTGCCGGGGCTAATACAGCCCAGGTCACGTATGTGCCTGATTTTCAGGCTATGCTTGCCGAAAGCGGGGCAACACCTGAAGATCTGCACAAGGTGAGGCTGCAAGAAGCTACGTTCTCCAGCTCTGACTCTATTCCATTTATGGGTTGGGAAGGTATGGTGCTGCAACTTGTAAGCGACAAGTCGCCCATGGTAAATGCCGCCGTTCTGAATCCTTTGCCCGCAAATCAACAGAAGATTACCCTTTCTGGATCTCCCGAAGCAGACATTACCCAGATCCTAAAAGATGGTTCCTGCTACGTTGTCGTGGATGTAAATCTGACCGATGACGTGATGGAAGACGTGACATTTCGAGGCACACTCACTTTGGCCCTCGAAGTCAAAGAGTGATTGTTTCGTTAGAGACAACTTTTTACCTGCTACACAAACCTATATCCAAAATGAGAAGCATCTTCATTCTTCTGGCCATGCTGCTTGCATTGCCATCCCTCTCTGCGCAGGAGGTCACTGCTGCGGATAAACTAATCGGTGTCTGGGAGCCCAGCAATGGCCGCGCCCGCGTGAAAGTCGATAAAATTGGAAACAAGTACTATGGCCGTATTGTATGGCTTGTTGAACCCAACGATCCCGAAACTGGCCAACCCAAAACTGACAAAAACAATCCAGACGAAGCGCTGCGTTCTGTCCCTCTCCGCGGCTACCGCATGTTGAAAGATTTTGAGTGGGAAAATGATAAATGGGTAAATGGAACCATCTATGATCCATTGAGCGGAAGCACCTACGACTGCATCATCACCATGGAGGATGACAACACGCTCAGTATTCGTGGGTTCGTCGGCGTGCAAACCTTTGGACGTACCGATGTATGGAAACGACTCAAAATACAGAAGTAGGACCATGAGAAGTTTTCCATTTATCCCGTCAACCCTCTTCACACTTGCCTGTGTGCTGATGTTTTGTACCGACGTGTCGGGGCAGACAGATAGCACCTATGTAGAGGAAGAAATCGACTGGAGCCTGTATGATGAGGTAGAATATGCCGACGAAAGCGCACGGCGCTATTGTTCCTCCAAAATCATTGGCATCAGTCCGCAACAATTCATCTTCGCTGGGTATGATTTCCAGGGCCCTTATCAGGCGCGGTTTTCTCCG
>JANQTF010000022.1 GCA_030731845.1 Bacteroidia bacterium
CCAACTCCTGCCCATCGGGCCAAAAGTCGATGCCCTTGCTCGACGAGTCGCAGGAACAAGGCGGATACCGTCAATATATCGCCCACACATTTGCAACGGCGCTACGGCAAAAGCGCCCAAAACTCAAAGGCTGCCTTGCTGTGTTGTATGACAAAAACCCCATGGAGGCTTCGGGCTATGCCGCTGCCATGGCCGACCATTTCCAGGAAGTGGTGTATTATGTCCCTTATTTTGAGCATGACCCGGAGCCACCTGCCCGCTTCATTGATGGCCTTCTCGAAATCAAAACACCTCAAGGTGAATGGATCCCTGTGAGGGCCGCTTTTCGATATGTGACCCAAAAACCATGGAACAGGATCCCGATTCATACCAAAACCCTGATCCTCAACCCCACTCTCGCCTGTCTGGCCGGAGGGCGAAATAAAATGATGGCTGCCAAAGCCTATGATTTTTTCAATGCCGAGCTCGAAGGAACCGGGCTCGAGATCATCACGCCCGAAACAATTTGGGATGTGCGAAAAAACCAGGTAGAACTTTGGCTGGCGAAAATGGGGGGGCAAGCCGTCATTAAAGTCCCTTATGCCAATGCCGGGCAAGGTGTCTTCACCATCGTGCGACCCTCGGAGTTGGCGGCCTTCATGTCACAGGAATTCACCTATGATCTCTTTATCGTACAAAGCCTGATCGGCAACTACAAATGGAGTTCCCGCACGAGTAAGGGCACGCTGTATCACGTGGGCACCATGCCCAACAACAAGCGCGAGACCTTTGTAGCCGATATCAGAATGATGATCCACAGCACCCCAACGGGGATTCTTCCGCTATCTGTGTATGCCCGCATGGCGCGCACACCGCTGAGCGATCAGCTCAAAGAAGGCACAGATTCGTGGGATATGCTGGGTACCAACCTCTCGATCGACAACAAAGACGGGAGTTTTTCCAGCGATGCAAGCCGCCTGCTCATGATGGACAGAAAAGACTTCAACCGATTGGGGATTTCGGTGGACGACCTCATAGAGGCATATATCCAAACGGTGCTGTCTGTAATAGCCATTGACAAAATGGCTGCAAAGCTTATTAGCAACAAAGGTAAATTTAGGCAACGCTTGTTTCGCTCGCTCAATCCCGATGACGCACTCATCAACGAAATCGTAATTTAAAGAATGATTACTACAGGTTTATTTGAACAGGACGTTCCTTTTGTAAAACGCCTGGACCTGGACAAATGTCCGGCAGGCAAGATCAGTCGATTCTGGGTACGGATCGTATCAAGCGGCATGGGGCAACCCATCCTCGTGCCCGTGCTTGTAGCCAAAGGCCACAGCCCAGGCCCAGTTCTGGGAATCACAGCCGCGATTCATGGCAATGAACTCAATGGCGTACCTGTGGTTCAGAAGGTTTTTCAATTTATCGACATCAAGACCCTATCGGGCACACTTGTGGGGATTCCCGTGGTGAATGTACCGGGATTTCTGATGAATCAGCGGTTTTTCAATGACGGAAACGACCTCAACCGCCTGATGCCCGGCACCCCCAATGGCAACATGAGCCAGGTATATGCACACCGGATCCTCGATCGACTGATTAAACCTTGTCACTACCTGCTCGATGTTCACACAGCAAGCTTTGGCCGGGTCAATTCCTACTACATCCGGGCAGATATGAATAACCCCATCACGGCACGGATGGCTGAGCTCCAAAATGCTGAGATCATTGTGAACAATGCTGGCGGTGACGGCACTCTGCGGAGCGCCGCCTCGGCACTCGGCATTCATTCTATTACTGTGGAAGCGGGCGATCCACACAAATTTCAGCGAGGCATGATCCGATCTGCGATTACCGGGGCCCTCAACGTGATGAGGCACCTCGACATGATCCACGACCCCATTGTACCGCCTGAGGAGCCCGCCATCCGATGTGGCAGGTCATATTGGATGTACACCGACTACGGAGGCGTGCTCGAGGTGTTCCCCAGGATCACAGATCGGGTAGAAAAGGGCGAGAAGATTGCCATTGTCCGCAATATGTTTGGGGACATCAAGCGCACGTATTACGCACCGGAATCAGGAATTGTGGTAGGAAGAAGTGTAAACCCGATTAACCAAACCGGGAGCCGCATTATCCATCTTGGGATAGAGGAGTAGAAACGTAAAAGAAATAATTTCCAGGTTTTGCGTGGCGATCTTGTGCGAAGACAAGGAAAGAGAACCGATTTTGGCGAGCCAAATGAGGATTTTCCTAATGCAGGATTCGTGCAAGAGCTTGGGTGCTGTAGGTCCCGGCCACGGGATGCTTGTCGAAGAGACCAAGCCAAAAACGGAGATTATTTTTGATCGTTCCTTAGCCCTTGAGCTTCTTTTTCTTCTGAATCACTTCGAAGGTATCGCCACTTGCCTGCTCCTCGATTTCATCGATAGGAAGAGACTTTTCCTTCTTTTTGTCCAGCTCTAAGAAGCGTACATAAATCCATCTGCCATCGATTTGCTCGCCGTCGAGTTCACGAACAGCGTCTATGGCGTCGGATTCAAACTCCATAACAATCTCACCAGTAAAAGTATCTTTATCTGGATCGGGCTCATCACGGATGATGGCGGATTCGACTTCTCCAAATTCTGCGAACATGTCAAACAAGTCGTCTTCGGAGGTAATTGGGTCGAGGTTGGAAACGAGAATTTTCTTTGCCATGATTCTCATCGCATAGGAGACCGTTGATGTTAGTTAAAAAAAGAGGTGGCCTCCGTTGTGCGAAAGATAGGCAATTGAAATAAAATTTTGGCAGTCTGGAAAGAAATTTCCTGATCTATTCTGCTTTTTCACGCCAAACCCCTTCTTTTTTGAGCTGTTTGAGCTCTTGTGCTTCCTGAAAGGCCTTAAAAGTAGGGGGCTCCGTGAGCCAAAAGCAGGTAAAAGGCTGTATAATCAGCTTGCCACGATCCACCTCAGGCGCCCCGGCAGAGATTTTATCGATCAACTGATAGGGGTCCATGCCGCACCTCCAAAAGACTTCAGGCCCGATTTGCTGAGCAGATTCTGAAAAATTAGCGACGACCATGGTCCTTGCACCTTCTCCATTCCACCTCAAAAAAGCAAAGAGATGCCCGTTACCCGGATCTTGAACAGCAGATGAATTCAGGTCAGCAAATTCCGGAGAGGCTTTTCTCAGAAAAATCAACTTTCTCAGTCCTTGAAACATGCGATTTTCGACGGAGCCCTGTTCCGTCCGTTTTTCTACTTTATCCCAGTGAATGATGGGTCTGTGCATCCATCGGTTGTCGTAGGCCTGATCTGGATCGTTGAGGTAGTCGTAGTTGTTGGTGGTAGCGACCTCATCTCCATAATAAAGCAGTGGCAGGCCTCCATAAGCAAAAATGATGCTGTGCATCATGAGTGATTTTTGCAGGGCGAGATCGATTGCCCTCTGATCCTGCTTTCGGAGGGCATCTTCGAGTCCGGTGAGGGCTGCGAGCGATCCGGAAATGCGCGCGTCACCGGTTTTGGGGTTAGCGGCAAATGGCGCGCCCGTGGCCGTGGATTCGGGAAAATTCCCTGAATAATAGTCCACCAAAAAGGACTTATGAGCGTAGGGATCTTTCCCCAAGTCTCTGAGGTGATGCTCATCAAACCCCAGTCCGATATCGTCGTGACAGCGCAGATAGTTGATCCAGGTCGTGCGCGCTGGTTTTCCCGGAATGGAGATCAGGCCCTTTTGGAGCAGGTGAGTCTGCTGCGTAGCAAGGGCATCCCAAATCAGGGCCATAAAGGTGGCATGGTAGGCTACTTCGCATTCTCTTCCCCAGGCATCTCCTTCGCCAAAATACTTAATAACCTCATGGGGCGCTACAATCGCCTCTGCAATGAATGCCAAGCCCGGTGCGACCACCTGTGCACAAGCTTTCATCAGCTGAAGGATGGTATGTGCCTCCGGCAGATTCTGCGACGTGGTGCCAAGCCGCTTCCAGGTGAAGGCAACCGCATCAAGACGCAGAATATCCACCCCTTGATTGCCCAGAAACAGCAGCACTTTCAGCATCTCGCGAAACACCTTCGGATTGGTGTAATTGAGATCCCATTGGTAATTGTGAAAGACAGACATCACCCATTCGGTGCGCTCGGGCACATAGGTGAAATTGCCGGGGGAGCTATGTGGGAAAATCTCGGGAAGGGTATGCTCAAACTGATCCGGAAGGTCGCGATTGGGGAAAAAATAATAGAAATCCCGGAAATCGGGATCGCCAGACCTGGCTTTGAGGGCCCATTCATGCTGGTCTGAGGTATGGTTCATGACCAGGTCGAGCGTGCTCAGCATCCCAGCCTTTCTGAGGGCTGTAGTGGTATTATTCAGGTCCTCCAGGGTTCCGAAGCGTGCATCCACAGCGCGGTAATCGCTCACGGCATAGCCGCCATCATTGGAGCCGGGAGGCGACTTGAGCAAGGGCATAAGATGAATCCAATTCACCCCCAATTCACTGAGGTAGGGGATTTTCTCTTCAAAATCCTGGAGCTTTCCCACAAAGCGATCCACATAGAGCATCATGCCCATCCATTTCTCGCTCATGAGCCAGTTAGGATCGGCTTCTCTTTCGAGATCCACGGCTTTGAGCACCTGGGGCCGGGCCTCAAAAGAATGTATGAGGTCATCTACAAGCCCCCAAAACTGAGATTCGCAATCTTGCCGACCACCATACAGCCGAAAAAATAGCTGATGTATGCGATGAATATTCGCATGAAACCGAAATTGAAAAGGGTCGAAGGCATCATCGCTATCAAGGGTCGGAGTGGAGGCCGTTCGTAGCCTCAAAGGGTAATGTAGTAGCGGGTCGTACATCGAGTGAAAGAGTGATCAGGATGCTGAATAAAAAAACATTCAACTCGAAAACTACACATTTTCTCTGACCGGGAATGGATGCGGATTGAATCATTTATGCAAAGGATTTCGGGGGAGAAGGAAGCAAGAGCTAAGCCAGCTGATATTCCTGAAAATAGAACATGCCATTCACTCACTTGCTTTCACCACTGGCACGGAAACTGCCGGAGATATGGTTTATACCTGCTAAATTTTCTATCACATCAACTATTCATCGTGCAGCTTGCCCTTCCCAAATCACACCGCAAAGTGACCTATCTCTCTGGGATATGCCTGGCCTTGTTTGGCCTGGGCTTTTTTGCGGTTCCACATCTGCTAGAAGGGGAGCCAAGATCTTTGAGTGCAGCATTTTTGCCGCTACCCAATCACATGGAGATCACCGTTTTTTCCAACGATAGCACGACCGATTTCACCTGGACCCTCACACCGGTCTCTGTCTGGGATAGCGCTGCTGCTGCGTATAGCTTTGACTTTGTAGCGCCAGATTTATCCTGCCTTCACGTCATCTGGGACTCGGTCCTCACGGCCCATCATTGGGACACCCTGCCTCAGATCCGATTTTGGAGAAAAGTGATGACCTTGTCCAAAGATTCGGCCATCATCAACATTGCTTCGAGTCGCAAGATGCTGGCTACCATGCCGGTTTGGAAGTGGGAAGCACTGGGAGACGCCCTCAAAGAGCGCTACCGCGACAGTGTGCGGAGGCATTACCACCTCGATAGTACAGCGGCTATTTTTGTGACGGCTGGCAAGGGCCATTATTATCAATTTGAAAGGGCGTTGCCGAGCATTGGCCGCGGAATAGAGGCTTTTCGGCGACGGGGGGTGGACCCCTGGTATGCGCAAGCCATTCTACTGATTGAGAGTCCCGGACAGATCCACATGTCGCCCGTAGGTGCTTATGGCTCCTTTCAGCTGATGGAGAGCGTGGCTTTGGAACATGGCCTTGTGGTGAATGATAGCCTGGATGAACGAGAAGATTTTGAATTGGCTGCGGGAGCCGCTGCCGATCTGATTCGCAAGACTTGCCTGCCCCAAATCCGCTGGCTCTTACGCAAACGCAACATCGAATTTTCCGAATCGGATCTCTGGTTTCGCTTACTCGTGCTTCATGCTTATCATGCTGGTGCAGGCAATGTGGATGGCGTACTCGACGTGATCAAGCCCATCGCCGGAGGGGTAGAACTCATGAAGTCTATCTGGACCACCGAAGCCGGTGGCTTCAAAAATGCCTCACAAAACTATTCTCAGGTAGCCCTCGCTTCCTTTCTTGAGCTCGACAGGGTCATGTCTATGCTTCCTGATACTGTTTGTCGAGACACCGTTTTTCTTTGGAGGGAAGTTCCCACCGAAGGCCAAATGAGCTATTAGGGAAATGGGTGAATGGGAAATGGGTGAATGGGTGAATGGGTGATTAGTTGAATGTGGGAAGGGGAAATCGTTGAGGGGTTGTGTTGTTAAATGAGGGACGGGAGAAAAATCGAGCCCTATACCTTTATTCCCATATACCCTTCCCAACCTTCCCCCTATACCTTTATTCCCATATACCCTTCCCAACCTTCCCCCTATACCTTTATTTCCATATACCCTTCCCAACCTCCATACCCTTCCCCAACCGCTGTCAATAACTTTGGCATTATTTGCCCGGGAGTACAAAGATCTCTTACATTTGAGGGTACTCTAGTCGTGGTCAGAGGAACTGTCCTGTTGATCTGGGTTGAATGTAACATCTTATGATTTCACTACTGGCAGGCATAGCCCTTTTCCTCTTTGTGGTGATTGCCATGGAAGGTTGGGCATGGATCAGTCACAAGTATCTTCTGCACGGTCCCCTTTGGTTTTTGCACAAAACCCATCACGAGCCACAGGACACCTGGTGGGAATGGAATGATCTCGTTGCCCTGCTGTATGGAATCACATCGAGCACCCTGATCGTGCTGGGGATAGGGCAGCTCTCCTGGCATTTCTATGTAGGCGCTGGAATTGCCGCTTATGGAATGCTCTATTTTCTTTTCCATGATGTCATCATCCACCGTCGGGTAAAATTGAAGTATCATTTTTCAAGTAGCTATATCAATCGGCTCATCCGCGCTCATAAGATTCATCACAAACATCTCGGAAAGCATCAAAGCGAGGCTTTTGGCTTTTTGTATGCCCCTAAAAAATATGAGGTGAAGAAGCGGACAACATAATCTTGCCAGTCCGACGGGGCACATCCACCCTTCCCAATCCTATATGAACCCATCACAAACACTCCGGGTTGCCCTGGCACAAATCGCTCCCGTTTGGCTGGACAAGCAAAACACCCTCGACAAGGTCCAACACTATATCCACGAGGCTGCGGAAAAAGGTTGTGAACTTGTCACCTTTGGAGAGGGGCTTCTACCTGGCTACCCATTCTGGCTGAGCCTTACACATGGAGCAGATTTCAATTCGCCCATGCAAAAGGAGATTCATGCCCATTACCTCAACAATTCGATCCAAATCGAGGCAGGAGATCTGGATTCGCTTTGTAGAACCGCGCGAGAAGGAAAAATTGCTGTCTATGTAGGCGTGATTGAGCGGGCGAAAAACCGCGGGGGCCATAGTCTTTACTGCTCCCTTGTTTACATCGATTCAGAAGGCGTCATCCAGTCTGTCCACCGAAAATTACAACCTACCTATGAGGAGCGCCTCACCTGGTCACCTGGTGATGGACATGGCTTGCGCGTGCATCCGCTCAAAGATTTTCGGCTTGGCGGGCTCAATTGCTGGGAAAACTGGATGCCCCTGCCAAGAGCTGCGCTCTACGGACTGGGAGAAAACCTCCACGTGGCGGTGTGGCCAGGAGCTGAGCGCAATACGCTGGACATCACCCGATTCATTGCACTGGAGTCGAGATCTTTTGTAATCTCGGTCTCTGGCCTGATGCGGCGGGAAGATTTTCCTGCACACACGCCACATCTCCAAAGCATACTCGCCCATGCACCCGCTAGCCTCGCCAATGGTGGCTCCTGCATCGCCGGGCCCGACGGCCA
>JANQTF010000023.1 GCA_030731845.1 Bacteroidia bacterium
GATCAGGCGAAAGGGCTTGCTTCGCAGCTTGGAAAGGTGTGGATACAAACCAGTGATACACCCGGTTTTTACTGCACGAGGGTTTTGGGTGCATATCTTCATGAAGCTCTGCTCCTGTTGCACGAAGGAGCTGATATTGCCAAGGTCGATTTTGTCTTGCGCCAATTTGGTTTTCTTCATGGACCCTTTCGGTTTATGGATATGGCTGGCCTGGAACTTATCCAAAAAGTAATGGATATTCCGGTAAAAATCTCCACGCAAAGACAGAGTGATCAAGTAGCTCGCGGACTGGGCGGCATGGTTCAGGAAGGATTTTTGGGGCGAGGATCAGGCAAGGGCTTCTTTATTCATGGAAGACAAGACACCGATAAATACATCATCAATCAAGCTGCTTATGAGTGGTTTGGGGGATCTGAAAGGCGGCGGATTTCCAGCATGAGAATACAGCATCGGATGGTATTGGCTCTCCTAAATGAAGCTGCTCGCTGTCTGGAAGAGGGTGTGATCGCCAGTCCGGAAGATGGCGACCTCGGTGCTGTGTACGGACTTGGATTTCCTGCTTTCCTCGGAGGGCCATTCCAATTTGCCGATCATTTAGGACTATCCAAAGTCGTTCACATGCTGGAAGAGCTTGAGGAGGATTATGGTACCCGGTTTAACCCATCATTGTTGTTCAGAGAAAAAATAGCCAGTGGATTATTATTTTACCGGAAATAATACTTATTTACGTAAACATTTCCATCCTTTCAATACCTACCCGTGCAGTCAACTTCAACCCCCAAAACTAACTCCGAACAGCAGCACCGATTTGGTCGCCTGCTCGGACAAGCAGCCCGGCTTCTTTCTAATCGAGTGAATCTTGCCTTCAGACATGCTGGGTACGATATTACCATAGAGCAATGGACAATTCTTGCCGATCTCACTCAGAAAGATGGGCTGAATCAACAAGTGTTTGCCGATCGGAACATCAAGAACAAGGCCAGCATTACCAGCTTGATCAATAACCTTGAGAAAAAAGGTTGGGTAAGTCGGAAGGCTGATCGTGATGACCGAAGAAGTAACAGAATCCATATCTCCAAAGAGGGATGGCGGATTCATGATTTATTGCTGCCAATTCTCCAGGATACACTCGCCCAAACCCTCGACTACCTCCCAGAAGACGAGCTGATTACGGCTATGAACATCACGGAGTCTTTGGTAAAAGAGCTTCAGTCTGAAGGAGAGCCATCTACAACGGTCTAGTCCACCTGTAATTTTCGTTATCTGGCACGTATGCTTACGCCCTACTGCTGGGGTGCATTGTAATGTGTGAATAGTTTTTTGTCGCCTCTTTGCGTAGATTTCCTCTCATATTTTATGAGAGATGTATAGCCTCATTCGCTTTTTTCTGCCTGTTGCCTTCCTGATAATCCTGATCATGACAGGGTTCCTGATCAGAAGCCTTTGGCTCAAAACCAAACTCCGTAACGCTATCGCAGCCAAACTGCGCAAAGTAGAAGAACGCTATCAGGATTTTTTGACGAACAAACGGGTTCTACAAGAGCTTTCGGGGAAACCGGATGAATTCCTGCCCTCCGATCTGCGTGCTGAGGTGCTCATTCACCTACATCCATCGCTTTCTTCCTTGCTTGGACTGCTTGAGGAGACGCCCTTCACCCTTTTGCCAACCGACATTCCCTCTGAGCTTTTCCCTCACATGATGGTGAGCTACAGAAGCATTGCCCGAGAATCTGCCGCTGCTCAATTTCTCGATGAACATGACAGAGAGCGGTTTAGAGCTGCCTTTGCCGAAGCGATTGAAGCCGATTTGTCACGAAGATTTCTCCAATTTCAAACCGGAGCCTCCTTATGAAATGTCTTCTGATGAGCCTTGCGGTCGCGCTCACCGCGCTTGTGACAGCCTGCACAGAACCTGCTACCACAACAGATGATCACATGGCCGATTCTTCCATTCCAGCACTCGATATTCAGGGCCACCGCGGTTGTCGCGGGCTCTTGCCCGAAAATTCGATCCCAGCATTTATTCATGCCCTACAGCTCGGTGTCACAACCCTTGAGCTTGATGTGGTCATCAGCCGTGATTCGCAGGTGCTTGTGTCTCATGAGCCTTGGCTCTCCTCCACGATTTGCCAAACTCCCGCCGGAGAACTCGTGCAAGAAGGCAGTGAGCGAACCTGGAATATGTATCAGATGAATTATGAGGAAATCCGCAGCTGCGATTGCGGCAGCAGGCCACACCCCAGATTCCCTGATCAGCAATCTATGCCAACCTACAAGCCGCTGCTCTCAGAGGTGATTGACTCTGTTCAGGCATATCTCGCAGCCAATAATCTTCCCCAGGTTTATTACAACATCGAAACCAAGTGTCAGCCTGAGGGAGACAATATCTTCCATCCTGAACCGGAGGCGTTTACCAAATTCCTGCTCGATGTCATTATCACAAAAGGAATTAAGGGCTACGCCATGATCCAGTCTTTTGACCCGAGAACCTTGCAGGTGGCTCACAGGCTTGATCCTGATTTGCCACTTGTTCTCCTCGTGGAAGACAAGCAAGATCCTCAAGCAAAAATTGACAGCCTCGGCTTTGTGCCACAGGTATATAGCCCAGCCATGGAGCTGGTGAATGAGCAACTCAGAACCTGGAGCCAACAGCTCCACATGAAACTCATCCCCTGGACGGTGAACGACACCGCCGATATGCAGCGAATGATCGATTTTGGGGTGGATGGCATCATCACCGATTATCCGGACCGCTTGCTCGCCCTGAGAAAAAAGTGACCGCCTCCGGCTCGTCCGTTCTGCGCTGGCAGAATCGGCATACTGAGAACCGAGATGCTCTTAATTTAACTTTCAAGTTTCCAGTCGAGAAAATTTTGAGAGAGAGAAATGACCTTTCAGGTCATGATTTTGCACTTGATTGCGTAATTTCCCGCAGATTCAGTAAATCCTTTTCTCTATGCGCGCCCTCAAGATTCTCGGTCTCCTTTTCTGTTTTTTTCTCAGTGGCTTTGATGGCCAATCACAAACCCTCGAACAGCCCAAGTTGGTGGTAGGCATTGTGGTAGATCAAATGCGGTATGATTATTTATATCGCTTTTATAATTTCTATGAAGATGACGGCTTCAAGCGGTTGATGAGTTCGGGTATGAACTTCACCTTTGCTCATTATAACTACGTTCCCACCTACACAGGTCCAGGCCACTCCAGCATTTACACGGGAAGCACGCCCTATTATCACGGCATCATTTCCAACAACTGGTATGACAAGGAGAATAAAAAAGTCGTGTATTGCGCTGGCGACCCCGCCTATGAAACAGTAGGGGCAGACAATACTTCCGGCCAAATGTCGCCGCACTACCTGCTCACTTCTACCATTACCGATGAGCTGCGCATGAGCAACAACGGCCTCTCGCGGGTGTATGCTACCTCGCTGAAAGACCGCGCATCGGTATTGCCCGGTGGCCACATGGCCAATGCTGCCTACTGGTATGATGGCAAGTCGGGAAACTTTATTTCCTCCACCTATTATCTGGAGAAACTGCCCAAATGGGTGTCTTCTTTCAACGGGCAAGAGCTTCCCAAAAAGCTGATGAAGGACGGCTGGCCCCTCGCCAAAGACTTGGATGCCTATGAGATTGCCCAGCCCGATGCCGGCGCTGGCGAGGGAGACCCTTTCGCAGAAGGAAGCACCACCTTTCCTCATTCTTTCAAAAACCTCACACCAGACGAATTAAACGAAGTCATCAGAACCACTCCTTTTGGAAACGAACTGCTCACCAACTTCAGCCTCGACCTCCTGCGCAACGAAAACCTGGGCAAAGGCCGCTATCCCGATTTTCTCGCCATCTCCTACTCCTCACCCGACTACGTGGGCCACGCCTTTGGCCCCAATTCCATGGAAATCATGGACACCTATATTCGCCTCGATCGCGAAATCGCCAGATTGCTCCAAAACCTGGACCAAGAGATGGGAGAAGGAAACTACCTCCTCTTCCTCACCGCCGATCATGGCGTGAAGGCCAACGCTGCTTATCTCGAAGAAAACCGGATGCCCAATGGCGTGCTGAGACCTGCCACGGTGAGAGATTCTCTCCGGTCCTTTTGCACCAAACACTTCGGCTCTCCCATGCTCATTGAAACAGTCGATGACAATCAGATCTATTACAACCATGACATCATGCAGATCATGGGCAAGGATGTTCGCACGGTAGATGCAGCTTTGGTCCACTATCTCCGTCAGACGTTTTCGCAGATGGGCGCTATTCATACCAAATCGGAATTCAATGGCCGCACCGCCGAGCGAAACATGAACAACATGATCCTCAACGGATTTCAACTCTATCGTTCAGGCGATCTCTGTTTCGAGTTGAACAGCGGCCACATCACCGCTAATTATGCCAAAGGCACAACCCACGGAGCTTCTTACGATTATGACACCCATGTGCCGCTGTTGTTTTTTGGCTGGGGCGTGCCCGTGGGAGAATCCAATGAGCAGGTGTATATCGAAGACATTGCCCCCACGCTGTCTAACATGCTGCACATTCCCGAGCCAGATGGCTGTATTGGCATTCCGCTGATCCAATCTACCCGTTGAGAAGTCGCAAGACACACGTGGTAGCAGACAAAAGGTCCCTGGCAGAGATTCTGCGAGGGACCTTTTGATTATGTCGGCTTGGCTATCGCTTAGTCGCCATCCAATCAGCCAACAGGGCTTTCTGTTCCTTGGTGATCTTTTCCTTTTTCGCCAGCTCGAAACCGTAGGGCACGTAGCTCCCTTTTTTCACGACCGTGACATCTTCCACTGTGGTGTAATTCATCAAGACTTTCATCGTGATGGATCGCTTCCAGGGAATGCTGCTCACATACTTGTCTACATCCATGTCGGCAACAGGCTTGCCATCGATCTCGATGATCAGTTGATCTTTGCCCAGACCTGCGAGGAAGGCGTCGCCGTTGGGGTGAATTTTGCGAATGAGGATACCCTGGCTGATGTTATCGGTCTGCAGAATGCCCAGAGCTTGTAACCCGATGTCTTCGGTCCCGATCTTGAGGAGTTCCAGGCCTACCTTGTCGAAAATGGCAGCATAGTCCACCTTTTTGGTGCCGTGGACATAGTCCTCAAAAAAAGCATCCCAGGAAGATCCGGAGAGGGTTTCGAGGGCATCTTGGATGCCATCTTCGGGCACACCCAGGCCTTGCAGATAGTATTTATCCCACAAATAGCGGAACAAGCCATCGAGAGAAGCTTTGTTGCCGGTGCGGGCTCTCAGCTCCATATCCATCAAAAACCCTACGCGGCTCCCGAGGGTGTAGTAGGAAATGCCGTGGTCGGGATCTCCGTATTCTGAGCGCACGAGCCAGGCATCGTAGCTCGACATCGAGGGAGAAACCACGGTGGTGGCGTAGTTATTTTCCAGGCTTCGGATCGGGCCGGCAAGGAGAGAGAAAAACTGAGATTCTTCAATGAGTCCAGCGCGATACATGATCAGCTGTGTGTAATAATCGGTGACCCCTTCGGTGAACCAATGCAGGGTGGTGTATTGGGGCTTGCTGTAGTCATAGGGCCACATGGCCGCCGGACGAAGGCGCTTCACATTCCAGGCATGCCACAGTTCGTGGGCAGTGAGGCTTTGCAGGCGGCCCACAAAGCGGGTTTTGTTTTCAGTAACAGTGGAACCCACGGAGATAACGGTCGATTTTTCGTGCTCCACGCCGTGGCCAAGCTGATAGGGCAAAAATCGATAGAGAAAGTGAAATTCATCGAAGGGATATCCGCCAAATACGGCTGCTTCTTCCTGGGCCACGGCTTTCACCATGTCTGCCACCGCTTTGATGGTTTCGGGCGACGAGTCGATCACTTGTCCATGAAAATGGAGGTAAAACGTGGTGCCATTGTCCTCAAAGCTGGTTTGAATTATGTCTTTGGCGAGAATGGTAGGAGAATCCACAAACTCGTGGTAGCTGCTGGCACTGAGATATTTGCCATCCTCAGAGCGCTTGAGCGCCGAGGCGAGCTTCCACTCGGCTGGCACCTCGGGGAGGTAGAGCCTCACGTCTCCCGCATAGTTGCCGGGTACATACATGAAGAGGTTGGCGGGGTTGAAATAATAGTGATCCTGATCAAAATAGCTGGACCCGGAGTCCATGTTGTTCGCATAAAATTGATAGCGAACCTTGATCTTGCGCGGCTTGCTCGTGTAGCGAATGGCCCAACTGTCTTTGTTGGTTTTGTGAAACGCCAGGGGAGCTCCATCCTGATCAAACGCCTCGAAATGGGAAATGCCAGCGGCAAAGTCTTGCTCATAATACCGCCCGGGACGCCAACTCGGAATAGAGAGGGTGGTAGATTCATCGCCCTTGGGGGAGACAAGCAGCTCTACCTCATAGGTGTGGGTGTTGGGAGAAAGGGCGCGAAGCGTGTATTCGTAATCAGCACCCGAAAGAGAGGTGGCTATGCCAGCCAACAGAAGAACCAGGAAAAACCTCATGAAATCTAGGATTTTGGCTTTAAGATATACAAACCTGCAAAAGCCTGGACAAATCTGCACCCAAAAGACTTCGTGAATCTTCAATTCGGCCCAAATTTTGTATTTTACCAGACAAGATATTCTGTATGAGAACCTGGATTCGAATTGTATTGTTGGCGTTGGTGGGAATTGTTATCTCCCTTTGCGTTTTCATTCTTTCTGTAAGTAGCGCAGACCCCAAAAACCCCGTGGATATCGGCATTGTGATGGGCACCAGAGTAGAAGCCGATGGCAAACCCTCTGAAAAGCTCGCCCTGCGCCTCGAAAAAGCCTATGAGCTCTTTCAATCCGGGCAAGTGAGCGAGTTGTGGGTCACCGGCGGCAATGGGGTGAGTGGTCACAACGAAGCCGGTGTCATGAAAGAATTTCTGGTGGCCCAGGGCATTCCTGCCGAGGCCATCATGACCGATTCCCTCGGGATCAGCACCTTTGCCAGTGCGCGCAATCTCTCCGACGCGCTTCCTCCCAAGGCTACCATCGCCATCATCAGCAATACCTTTCACTTGCGGCGCACCCGCTTTGCGTTCGAGCAATTTGGCCGAAAGGTGGATGAGGTCGTAGGCGTGTCAGGCGGATTTTCGTCCATCGCCTCCGAGACCTACGGGGTCCTGCGAGAATGCCTCGCTTTGCCCTACTACTGGACACGAGAATATCTCTGATTATTCTCCCTCCACGAGCAGGGAAAATCCTTTTCCGTGAATGTTATCAATCTTCACCCGATCGTCGGATTTGAGGCGCTTGCGGAGTTTGGAGATAAACACATCCATGCTCCGGGCATTGAAATAATTGTCATCGCCCCAGAGCTGTTGCAGCGCGAATTCGCGGGAAAGCAGGTCATTCTTGTGTGCCAGGAGCAACTCCAGCAATTCTGATTCTTTGGGCGAGAGGCGCTCCTCACCCGCAGCTGAACTCAGGCTATGCACTTTGGGCGAAAAGTGAAAAGAGGCAAAATACAGATCTTCCTGCGGCGCAGTTCGCGCCTGTCTGCCCTGGCTTCGCTTCAAAATGGCAGAGATCCGCAAGAGCAATTCCTCTGAATCAAATGGCTTGGTGAGATAGTCATCAGCCCCGATTCGCAAGCCTTCGTTTTTGTCCATCTGCTGATGCCGGGCCGTCAAAAACATGATCGGCTGAGCCGGATCGGCTTCCCGGATTCGCTTCGCCAGCGCAAATCCATCCACCTTGGGCATCATCACATCGAGGATGCAGAGGTCAAATGTCCCGGCACGAAAAGCATCCCAGCCCTCCGCGCCATCGCGCACAAGCGTGGCCACATGGCCATTCATCTGCAAATAATCTCGCAGCACAGCCCCAAAATTGGGTTCGTCTTCTACCAGGAGGATCGTGGACATG
>JANQTF010000024.1 GCA_030731845.1 Bacteroidia bacterium
GAGTTCGAATTCTTCGATCAAGGTTGCTCCATCTTTTTCTGCCAATTCCCTCACAGAGTAATAGCCCAAAAAGACCAGATCTTCGGCAAATTTGATCCCCACCGAAGGAATTTCCTGAAATTCCGCCAGGGCCCGCAGCTCTCGTGCACGTGTCATGGGCACTTCCAGAATCCCCGCGATCTCGTCCACAGCGAATTCCAGCAAGTCGCCTATTCTGATCTTGCGCTGCCTGAGCCTCGTTTTCTCCGCAGGGGTGAGGGGGAGTTTGATGGTGGATTTTTGGGGCATGGGGTGGAGGTTAACGAATTCGTCATGAGCTTGCCGACAAGCTACCTATTGCCAACAAAGATTTCAACCAGAAGCAGATCAAGTTAATTTAGCACCAACCACCCAACCTGCCCACCCACACATCATCTCCCAAAAACCATTTTTGGCATATTATTTCGACATACGGTGGTATATTGATCAACTCCTGCTATCGTAAGTCCTGAGATCCCCTCGTTATGTTAAAATCTCCCGTTGTTTTGTTGGCATTTGCCAATGGCGATCAGGCCAATCTCCTCAACCTGAAAAATGAAAGTAGCACCCTCAAGGATGCATTTTTGCTTCTTGAGCATGAGGGGCTTGTGAATGTGGAGCGCGAGGAAAGCGTGACGCTTCCGGAGCTGGAAAAGCGCCTGCGCAATTACTACGATGATCTGGTGATCTTTCATTATGCCGGCCATGCCAACAGCGTGCAATTGCTCTTTGAGGAGGGCAAGGTAGGAGGAAGGGGCATCGCTGCCATGCTCGGGCAGGCGCCTCATCTGCAACTCGTGTTTCTCAACGCCTGCGAGACCAAGGCACAGGCCGATGTGTTTTTGGATCAAGGGGTGAAGGTGGTCATTGCCACCTCGCAGCCGATCAATGATGCCATGGCGATTCGGTTTTCGCGAACCTTCTATGAATCTATTTCGCGAAAAGCTACCATTCAGGAGTCTTTCGATCGGGCAAAAGCATTTGTAGAGGCTTCGGCGAGTGACGGAAAAAAACGGAGCCTCGTGTTCATGACAGAGGAGGATGGCGAAGGGGAAGTCATAGAACCCTGGAAACTGTATTGGCGCGATGAGCAGGAGCTTGCCTGGAAGATTGACATTGACGTGAAAATCATGCTCAACCTTCGCCTCGGCTCCCAGAATTTTCTCAATAAGCTGCTCGCAGGCCCCCTCATTCATCATCAAGGTCTTCTCAGGCGGCAAGAGGTCGATTTCGATGACCTGCATCATTTCACGACCGTCAACATTGACAACAGCGAAGAGCTTCTACTCCCGCACGCCCTGGAATCTCTGTGGAAGAAAAAGGTGCCTCATGCCTGGCTCTACGGCAGCCACGGTACCGGCAAAACCGGGTCCATCTTGCTCATGTGGAATCGATTGCTGCATCTGACCCAGACGCAGAAAACGACTCCTATCCCCGTTTTTGTGGACCTGGAAGATTACTCCGACAAGGACAAAACCTACATTCTGTCCTTCATTTCCAAGTACTATCTGGAGCTGGAGGGATATTCGGAATACAACGAGAAAGAAGCCATCGGGCAAATCATGAAGCGAGCCCTGGTCGTGGATCAGGTGTCAAAACGAGTGGTGCCAACGGTGGTGCTGTTTTTGGACGGAAGTTTTGCTGAAGGCACCACGCTGGAGAAGGAAATCAAGGAGCTAGCCCAGCATCCGGGAGTTCAGATCATCTTCACCACCAACAACCCCGATCAGCAAAAAGCTAGCAAGCTGGGATTTCATTTTCTGGAGATTAAGCCACTGGAAGAAGACGAAATCAAAGAGAAAATCAAGCAGGACCTGGACCTTTTTCGTCCCGAAATCAGGCAGCTTGTGCGCACCAATCGGCTCTGGCTCTCTCTTTTCTTCGAAATGTACGACAAAGTGATCGTGGAGAGCGATGAGGGCAATATGTTGAAGGGGCCTGAATATGAGTTTTTCTCTGATTTTACCACCCCTGCTGAGTTTTTGTGGAATTATTTCGAAGCCCGATTATTTTCTGTCACAAGCACCATCGTGGAGGATGATACCAGACGGTCGAGGTTGAGGTTCAACCGGTTTTTCATCCGTCACTTCATTCCCAAGCTGGTATTTCACATGGAGCACGACGGGGTGCAGGAAATCACAGAAGACGAGTTGCTCGATAGCATCAACAGCATCAGCCACCATTTCTATCAGCCGTGGTTTCTCAAGGCTTTTCCGGAATACCGCCGTGATTTCAAGCACTTTTTCCTCGAAACCAATGGCTGGGTCGAGGAGTCGGAGCGACTCGCAGTGGTGATTGAGTTATGCAAGGACTTCTCCATTTTCACCGAAGGATTCAAGACATACTCGGTCAATCAACCGGGCAAGGAATATCAGCACCTGCACAAGGTGCGTACCTACAAAATCTCCAACGACTATTTCTTCTATTTCCTGACTGCGCTGCACATTTGGCAAGACATCAAGGCTGGCCTTTTCTCCGGAAATTTTCCCTCCACCCTCAAGGAGCAGGAAATCAGCGAGCCCGTGCTGATCATGCTGGGGCAGCTCGATGGCATTCACCGCAACAGCGATGAGCAAGTGCTGCTCATGTTGTTGGAGCGCTGCCGTGGCGTGTTTGAACAAAAAATAGTGGGCAAAACGGTCTGGAACATTCTCCAGGTGTGGAACAACACCAATGGCAATTATATGGGCTTGTCGCTGGCCAAGCTCGACTTGAGGGGCATTCCCCTGCATCGCTTGTCCAAGGAGCTGAGCTATGAGCCCTATTTCCTGTCGTCTGATCTCAGTAGTTCGTTGGTTGAATACCAGGATATCTTCCGCAAAAAAGGGGGACACGTGGTGGATTTTGTGTATAGCCAGGATGGGCACGTGATTGTGACAGGCGAATGCGACGGCACCATTCGGCAATGGGATACCGAGCTGAATATCTGCTACAAAATCATCGAGGGGCACACCGATCAGATCAATGCGGTGTGCATCACCTCTACCGTGAAATATATCATCAGCGGATCGGCAGATGGCACCATCCGGTTTTGGGATCAGCAAACGGAGCGCTGCCTGATGGTGCTGGGAGATGGTGGCATAGAATCGGGCCACAGCGGACCGATTTTGAGTCTGGCCTGGCATCCGATTGCGCGCAAGCACGAGGGTCAATTCTGGCTGGTGAGCAGTGCGCAGGACAACCTCGTGTTTTTGTGGAAAATTGATTTGCTGGAGAAAACAGCCGAGAAAATCCATACCCTCGCTTTCCATCAGGACGCCGTGAGAAGCGTGGACATTTTTGTCGATAAAGCGGGCAAAAAAACCATCATTGCCGGATCATGGGACAACACGGTCTCTTATTGGGATGGCGACACGGGTGCGCTCAAATCAGTTCTCGACCTGCACGTGAGCCGCGTGCATTGCGTGAGATTCTGCCCCGATGGCGAATTTTTCGCCAGTGGGTCGAGTGATGACACCGTCATCATCTGGAAAACAGATGATCCCAATCGCGTGCAGCGCCGTCTCAAGGGCCACAATCGTGGCATCGAAAGCCTCCAATTCAAGGAAGTGGGCAAGGGCAAGAAGAAAGAGTTGCACCTGGTAAGCGCAGCAAGCGGCGACAAAATCGTGGTGTGGAATCTCCAGGACATCAACTGGGAGGTGCCATTGCTCAATCTCTCCCCGCACTACGACCAGACCTCAGAGCCTGCGGTAAGCGAGCTGAGAGCCTGGAAACGAGGGCTCGGATACGGCAAAGAGGTGAATTGTGTGGCCTTCAAGCCCAACAGCGATCGCCTTGCCTATGCCACCTCTGATGGGCGACTGCGCATCTGGAACCTGCACAATCACAGCTTTCACGAAGAGGCGATCCTCTACAACATCTACGAATTGCACGTGCAGGGCTGTCGCTTCATGAACCTCCACGAGAAGAGCAATCTCTTTGCCAAAGAAACCACCTTTTTGCAGGAGCAAGAAGGCGAGAAGGAGGTCACCAAAGAGATGCTACTTCGCCAGTACGGGGCCATCATGAACAAGAATGATGAGGCCAATTGGCAACTGATCGTGGAGAAGATGAAGAGGCGCTAAGGGAGTCAGTATTCCCCGCCAATCTTCCTCTTATTCCATTCCTCATGACCTTCAAATGAGGGCAAGCGCGAAGGGACAGAGGTCATGCCCGTGGTATCAGTAAGGCTGCGCATAAAGGAAGCGATGTCCTGCATCTCGGCAGAATTGAGGTTGAGTGCATCAAAGGGCAGGGTCTGATTGTCCATCTCGATGCCGATGCCAGCGCCTCCGCCGATGTTGTAGAACCGAACGATTTGTTCGAGGCTGTCATAAACCCCGTTGTGCATATAGGGAGCGGTGAGCGCAATATTTCTGACAGTCGGAGTTTTGAAGGAATGATGGTGAATGTCCACTGCGTCGAGAGGGACGCCGTTCACCCGTCTTCCCAGATCCGGATCGAGCGTAGCTCCTTCCCAAATCGGTGCCTCTGGCACGCCAATGACCTCTGACTCTGAGTCCTGATAATCAGGCGGCACAAGTCCGGTGAAAGCCGGGGCAAAGTGGCAGGTGCCACACACTGCCTTTCCCATAAACAAGTTGTAGCCGCGCTTGGCAGATTCGTCGAGGTCATTGCTTTCGCCTCGGGCATATTGGTCAAATGGTGAATTGAATCCGCGCAGAGAGGCCACATAAGCGGCGAGAGCACTCTTCAGGGTGCTGGTGTTGAGAGCAGGGCGCTCTTGGTTGCTGTAGTGAGGAAATGCCTCTGCAAACAGGCCAAGATACTCCTCACTCGCAGACAGGCGCTGCAAAATGGCTCGGTAGGTGGTATTGAACTCCCGCTCTTCAAATACCACATGGTCGATTTGCATTTCCAGTTCAAACGTGCGCAGGTCGTGAAAATACCGATCAGAATAGACCGCGTTGATGAGGGTGGGAGCATTGCGGTCCACCGTGCCCTGTAGGCCCGTGGCAAGGCTTTTCCGTTGACCATCGGTGAAGGCCTTGCCCGGATGGTGGCATGAGGCGCAACTCATGCTCATGTCGTGAGACAAAATCGGGTCATAGAACAACAGCTTGCCCAGCTTCACCATTGCTGGCAGTTGGGAAGAAGCCTCCGCACCTACATAAGAGCTGAGTTGAAGGAGGCTATCGGAAAAAAGGTTTCTGGCGAAATAATTGAGCGAAGGCACGTAGTCGCTCACTTCGTACATCGTCTCGATATCCAACGCGAGTTGCGCATCCAACAATCCTGCGAACAACGGATCGAGATATTCTCTGAGGAAGGCCAGTCTGTCAAATGTGTCAAAGTTTTGGTTGTCAGCCAGATAGAGGCTGGCTCCGGCGAGCTTTTGCTGCAAGGTCTGGCTCAGGTTTCGGTGCTGATTGCCCAAAACCGCCACATAACCAGACATGGTTGTCTCCATTTGCTGAAACACAATCAGGGCATCTTCCATCGCCTGACCAGAACCCGGGGTATCAAATCCTGTCATGCCAAGGGTGTACACCCGAATTAGTTCATCGCGGCAGGCTTCAAAGATTTGCCGGTCGCTGAGATAGAGTTTTCGGTGAAACATCTCCAATTGCACCAATTCCCGCTTCAGGCCTGCGAGCAGCGGCAACACAGCCTCCGCGATGTGATCCTCTTCTTCCAAATACAATGCTTCGTCTATCACCTGAATTCCCACAGGGTTGATCACTACGGGCACGTTTTCCTCCATCGGATCCACCTTGGGAAGAGGAGCTCCATTCAGCCGCTGCACAGTAAGCTCAGGCTGTGTGTATGCTACCAGATACTCGATTGTCTTGTAGGTGCGCCGAATGCGGAGAAACTGGTTTCGCCATATCTCAGGATTGAGGTCTTCTTTCATCTGATGCTCCAGAGAATCAATCTGAGAGATCATGAGAAGGAGACTGGCCTGGTAGGAAGCGATCGCGTCTGAGGCTGGAGACCTGTGGCGCGAAGACTGCTGAAAGCCAGACAGCGTGATCAGCACAGCAAGGACCGAAGCCAGGACGAAGGGGTAGCGAAGGGAAGACATGGTAATGGAATGAATAGGGAAAACAGAGCTATCTGACAAGGAAAGAGGAGACTGCCTCTCAGCAGCCTCCTTCGTGTTCTCAAGGAATGGGTTACTCGATCACAAGGCGACGGGCCGCCCCGGTTTCGAGGTTTTTGATCACATACACGCCTGCGGCGATAGAAGACACGTCAACAGAGAGAACCTGACGAGCCACGCGCACACGCTGACCAGCGAGGGTGTAAATCGCTACATCAGAGGGCTGCTCAAAGTTGAGAATGCGAGACACAGGATTTGGGAAAATCTTGAAGGCTTCGTTGGCTTCAGCCAATTCCTGGTCAACTCCTGTGGTGAATACGTCCACTTTGTCCCAGCCAGTGATGGCATAGGTCAGGGAGTTGTTGAATGGGAATGGATTCACAGCAGGATCAGAATTGGGGTGCTGCACGTTCAGCAGGATGGTTTTTCCATCAGGTGTGGAGATAGCACCAGTCACTTCAGCGCCAAGGGGCACAGCCGTCACGCGAATGAGATCATCGGTAGATGGGTTGGCGATGCTCAGGTCGAGCAAGAAGAGCTCACAGGTTGAGTTGTTGGTCACATCAGAAGGCACACGCCCGTGCGAACGACCGTTGAGGTCTTCCTGAATGATGAGATACACTTGCCCACCGATGTTGATGATGCTCAGTCCATCTGGGTTGGAGAGGTGTTTTTCAGGATAAACATCAGAATTGACAGTTGCCTGATTGAATTCGGGGCCTCCATTGAGGTGCACTCCCAGCTCATCCGTAGCAGGATCATAATACAGCACACGGCCATAGCGATCGGCATAGGCAGAGCTATCTGGGCCAGTGCCTTGCTGGGCAGCACGGAAAATATGGTGCTGTGCATGGGTGGCACCATCCGCTTTTTCGCCTCTCCAGGCACTTCCAGGGTTGTCGCGACCTGTTTCGGTCATGTACACGATCCCGGTGGTGGTGTCTTGTGTTACCCACTCAATGCGGTTAAACATCGTAGCACCAGCGTTTACGGCCTGTGCGTCGATCGAGAGCACCCCAGTCATGTCGCTGTTGTTGAGCTGAATCCAGCGTGACCCGGCGGCTGCATTCTGCTTGTACACGTAGAGATTGCCAGTGGTGAAATCACCAGCAGTGTTGGCAACAAACTTCAGCCAGAATGCAGGCGTGGCATCTACCCCGAGGTACACGGTCTTGTTGTCTGGCATGATGACTCCCCCTTCAAATCCCTGGCGACCCCAGTTGTACTGCTTTCTGATGGCTACAGCTTCTTTGGGATCAATTTCAACCATGTAGTTGAAGTTCTCGAACTTCCTCACAGTTTCGCCATCGAATCCTGGGAACCCGTTTGGAGTAGTAGTACCGATGGTGAAGGCAGCGGTGTCACGCACCCCGTTTCCACCGTCATAGATAGAGGCAGTCGAGCTGCGAAACCACTCTTCGGCAGTCCAGATGCGACCATCAACGAAAGAGGAGATCCCTCCACAGTTCATTCCAGTTTCGCCAACGGTGTTTTTGAAGTCCACGTTGAAAAATTTGCCGGAACGGTTGTCTGCAAGTGTTTGGTTTACAACGATCAGGGTATCAGTATCTGCATCGCGTGTCACGCGAAAAACAGTCATACCACCACCGTCACCAATCTTGTCGTTGGCCTGGATCATTTCGTGGTTCACAGAAACCCACCCGAGGCTGGCCCCAGAGTAATCTGGCGTGAAGCCAATAAAGTCGTGCCATTGCTTGGCCTAAGTAGAATCGTTGACGCCAGTCTGAACGAAATCTACGCCGCCAATAAACAGAACCTGACCCTTCAAGGGCGAGGCGGGCATTACAACAGTTGTTGGGTTGTATTCAGCCGCTGGCTCTGTGTACAGATTCATATCAATCTGTGCGAAGGCCGCAGTGGAACCCAATACCGCCATCAGGAGGATTGTGTACAGCTTTTTCATGAAAAAAATTGGTTTTGAGTGAAATGGTTTTTTAGTCACTGCAAAAGTTGGCTCTCTTCGTTAGGCCTATGTTACCAGCGTTTGAGGCTTTTTTCATTCACGCAATTTAGAATCGGTCTAAATGTTGGTTTTTGTCTCTCTTTAGCCATTGGCTAGGCAAACTTTTTTGAACCCGATTCGTTTCGCGTCATTTTTTTCCGTCTTGAATCAATGATTTATCCCTCCTCACCAGCAGAAGACTGGACGATATTTCGATTTATTGAAATTAAATTTGTGTTAGCAAGTGTTTTTCCCGCTTCTCATTCCCATCCCGTTTCCTGAATCAGCCTACTTTTGGAAATGAACTCAAGTGTGGATTTCAGATCTATCCTCATTTTCCTCCTCAGCTTGCTCTCCGTGGCTTGCCTCAAACAGGAGAACCAACAAAACGGGAAGGCCTTGGCGGCGGTGCATTGTGCTGCTTGCCACCTTGTGCCCGAGCCCGGCGACCTGACCCGTAGCATTTGGCGCGATCATGTGCTGCCTCACATGGGGGCGAGACTTGGGGTCTATGAGGGTGCGCGCTTCTCCCGAGACTCCATGCTAGGGGTGGGAGCTGAGCGTGAATCTCATGAATCTCTTTTTCCACTTGCTCCCGCTCTTTCTCAGGATCAATGGCTGGCCCTCAAGGCCTATTTTCTGGATAATAGCCCCGATACCATGTCTGCTTCCATGCTGGATGCCGTTCCGCTGGATCTACACGCGTTGCTGCACCCCATGCCGTTGCCCTTGCCAGCTCCCGCAACCACGCTGTTGTCGCTCTCGCTTGAGAACGAGATTGTCATAGGTGATGCCAATACTGGCAACTTGATGTTCCTACAACCGGGCCAGGCCACTGTGCTGCGGGTCGCAAGGGTAGGGGAGGGCGCTTCTACATTCGCTGAAACAAACGACGCCTCGCTTGTCACCGTGATGGGCTCTTTTTCTCCGACAGATCTTCCTTTGGGCTATGTGTTGGCGCTTCCCCACCGTGCTGAACTTCCGCCTATCACCCTGCTCGATCATCTCCGCCGTCCCGTAGATACAGATTTTGCCGATCTCAATGGCGATGGAAAGGTAGATATTCTGGTGTGTGAGTTTGGCAAATGGCAAGGGGGACTTTCTCTGTTTATTCAAGGAAGCTCGCCTACCGAATACCGAAAAGAGTGGCTGTGGTCTGAGCCCGGTGCCACGCAGGCTGAGGTGGTGGATATAGATGAGGATGGCGACCTCGACATTCTTGCCTTGTTTGCCCAGGGCCGCGAAGGGATCTGGCTGTTTCGCCAGAACGAAACGCACCAATTCGCCGCGGAGCAGCTCCTCTCTTTTCCTCCTTCCTGGGGTTCTACCAGCTTTCAATACACAGATGTCACGGGCGATGGCCAGGCAGATCTGCTTCTCACCCATGGTGATAATGCCGATTATCCGCCGTTTGTAAAGCCTTATCACGGGATTCGGTTGTATGAATTAGCCGCAGGCGAATGGAAGGAAAGCTGGTTTTTGCCCTTTCCGGGAGCCTACAAGGCCATTCCGCTCGACATAGATCAGGATGGCGATCTCGATATCGCCGCGATATCCTTTTTCCCCGATGTGGATCGGATGCCCATCGGCTTTGTGGTGTTTGTGCAGGATTCACCCGGTAAGTTTTCACCGCATAGCGTAGCCGGGCAAGAGCAAGGTCGATGGATCGTGATGGAGACCGCCGATCTGGATAACGATGGAGACAAAGATCTGCTGCTTGGCGGGCTGATGTTTGATGCGCCTGGTCATCCTGACATGGTGCAGCTGTGGAAAGAAAAAAATCATTGTCTAGTATGGATTGAAAACCTTTCGTTATCGACCCATTAGGGTTTCCTTCAGGAAGTTTCCCACATTCACTGGATAACTTTTTCCATCTGCGAAGTGGAATTTCAAGTTGAAACTCGTACATTTTTTCATCAGGGAATTCTACTCTCTGAATCGTTGCTGAACGCAGATCTTTTCCACCTTGTGTAATCGAATTTGAATGGGTAAAAAAACTGCCTCCAAACGTAAGATTTACGTGCTCGACACATCAGTGATCCTTCATGATTCTGATGCCATCATCAACTTTGAAGACAACGATATCGCCATTCCGCTTCCGGTGCTTGAGGAGCTCGATCAGTTTAAGCAAGGCAATAGCACCAAAAATTTTGAAGCACGCGAATTCATCCGATTTCTGGATCAGCGCTCGACCAAGGCCTCCCTTCGTGATTGGATCCCCATTGATGGCAAAGCCCATGGCCGCTTTAAAGTAGTCATGCCCAACGTGGAGAAGGAGTACGACGCCGAGATTATCTTTGGGGACCGCAAAGCCGATCACAAGATCCTCAATTCTGCCATTGCCCTCCAGCAATCCGAGCCTGAGGCCAAGGTGGTGCTTGTGACCAAAGACATCAACCTGCGCCTCAAAGCCAAATCGCTCAATGTGCCCGCCGAAGACTATCTCACCGGCAAAGTCTCCGATGTGAACGAACTCTACACGGGTAAATCAGTAGTGGAGGGAGTCTCGTCCGGTAAAATTGATCAGCTATTTGGGGAAGGCCGGGTTCCGGCCTTAGACATCCTCGATAAGTTGCCGCTCGACAATCATTATTTCATCGTGAAAAACGGTGCCAAGTCTGCTTTGGCTGTATATCGGAGCGCTAATCAAGAGCTGGTTCGGGTGGAAAAGCAAAATGCCTTTGGCATCACCCCCAAAAATGCCGAACAGGCTTTTGCCATTGATGCCCTTTTCAATGATGACATCAAGCTTGTGACCATTCAGGGGGGCGCGGGAACAGGAAAAACCCTGCTGGCACTTGCCGGGGCGCTTGATCAGAAAAAAGAATTTCGTCAAATTCTCATCTCTCGACCTGTAGTTGCGCTCAGCAACAAGGATATCGGCTTTTTGCCTGGCGATGTCAATTCCAAGCTCAATCCCTACATGGAGCCGCTCTGGGACAATCTCAAATTCATTAAGTCCCAATTCAGCCCGGCAGACAAACGTTATAAGCAGATCGAAACCATGCTGGAGGAGGAAAAAATCGTGATTACGCCCCTGGCTTACATTCGGGGCAGAAGCCTTTCGCGGGTGATCTTTATCATCGACGAGGCACAAAATCTCACCCCACACGAGATCAAAACCATCGTGACCCGCGCCGGCGAAGGTGCCAAATTCATCTTCACTGGCGATGTCCGGCAAATCGACACGCCCTATCTCGACGCCCAATCCAACGGACTTTCCTACGTGATCGAAAAACTCAAGGGCCAATCCCTATATGCCCACATCACCCTCGAAAAAGGCGAACGCTCTGAGTTGGCCAATATCGCCAGTGACTTGCTGTGAGAGAACACAAACCATAGGCAACCCATAGACCAGGATCATGTACCTTGCTTGTAGGAATTTTTCATTGCATCAAAACAAACATCCTATTCATGTCAATTTTCTACCGCGTAACTTCTGGTCTGGGCTTGTTTCTCTTACTCTTTCTCTTGCTTGGCTGCGAAACCCAGCGTCAAACATACCCCAGCCACGAGGCGCCACAGCCTGAGGCAAAACTAGCCATGGAATCGGATGAGATCCAGGCAGAGCAAGAATTGCCTCCTGCTTCCAGAAAACTGGTGTACGCGGGCACTTTGTCGCTCGTGGTGAGGCAACCCGTGGATACTGTGTTGGCCGGGATCGCACAGATGGCCACACAGGTCGATGGATACATGGCCAGCCAAACGGAAGGCAGCATCACCATCCGCATTCCGGTCCATGCCTACGAATCTGTGATGGATCAGATCTCGACCCTGGGCAGGGTGGAAACGCGCTACGTGAGCGTGAATGACGTGACGGATAGCTATTTTGACCTCGAAATGAGGCTTGACAATGCGAGAAAAGCCCGGCAGACCTATCTCAATCTTTTAGAAAAGGCTCAAAACGTATCCGAAACCCTGGAAGTAGAAAGAGAGCTGGAACGCCTGAATGGGGACATCGACCAATTGGAAGGGAGAATACGCCTGTTGGACAATCAGCTCGCCCTGACCACGATTTCGGTCTATGTGAGAGAAAAAATAAAACCCGGCCCCATCGGATTGATCGGGGTCGGGTTGTGGAAAGCCGTTAGTTGGCTTTTTGTGAGAGGATGAGCCCTACTCAGTCGTCGTGATTGCTCTGCCATTCGCAAAGGAAGGTGCCGTCGTCAGCAAAGCTGGCGAGCAAATCGTCATCATCGTCATCATCGTCAAGGGTGATCACGTATTGGATGCTGCCATTGGCGTAGGTCCATCGATAGGCGTCGTCGTCATAATCTCCGTTGGGGTAAGTCGTCTTGAAACCAGATTTGACTGCAGCAGGAAGATCTTTATCATCTATCTCAACCGACTCGATGAGAAGGCTACCTGTGGAAGTAAAGAATAAGTACACATCATCAGGAGACGCTCCAGACTTTGCATCCAACTCGATCCAGAATCCTTGGGTTCCGTCACAGAGGCTGTCGCATACAATTTCCTCGATTTTATAGTTCTGATACATAGCCAACAGCACGCTGTCCACGCCAGCGGGGAGGCTATCTTTTTTGACACAGGATTTGTAGCCATCATCATCATCGTCGTCATCGTAGCCATCATCGTCGCAGTCGTCATCGCAATAAAGCGCATAACAGATGCTGTTTCCGGATAGGTCGAAAACAAGACCCGCGTCATCATCGAATTCAACCTTGAGGGTGATGGAGCCTCCGGGGTAGGTATGGATGTCCACATCATCGAGGTCGTCAAGATCAATACCAGGGAATTGCTGCTTCAGAAATTTCTTAATGAACTTTCTCGCGTCACTATCATCGCCTAGCTGAGCTGGATTTCCTGCCACAATGAGGCCTCCTTTGGCATCAAAGAGTAGAATGTCACCGGTGTTGAGAATCACCTGATAGCTAGTGTCTCCTACAACTGAAAAAGCAAGGACACTCGTTACGGTGTCTGACGCGTGGTTTACCTGAAGGTAGGATTTGGCTGAGTCGGGCAAATCAGTTGCCTGGATTGGGACCCCTGTGAGACAGGAATCGATCCCGAGTGAATCTGCCAGATAAGTGATGATTTTATTCGGAGAAGAATCTGGTGATAAAGATCCGGGCAACATGCTGCAAGCGCTGGCAAGCAGCAGGAAGAAAGGAATAGGGAGGAGGGGTGCTAGAAATTTTGGTTTGTGAGTCATTATGAAAAATGGTCCATTAAGGTAAATGTGTGAAAAGGGATCAGGACCATGGGGTATCATCAAACCAAACGAAAAAATGGATAGCAACAATATAAAATCAGCTGAATGCCGCTAGTTGGAGAGTAAAGGCGGCAAAAGCGATCGTGAAGGAGATAGGTGGATAAATTCAGAATTTCGTTTGCTACATCAATCCACTAATCCAGCTTCGGATATCTAAATATTCTTGGAGGCGGCTGCCCGGGTTTTCGATTTCTTTGCCTTCCCAATCTTGGATGATTCCTTTAAAGATGCGCTTGGCGTATGATTCGCCGCGAAATTCAACTTTGCCTAGCCTTCTCAATTGGCGAATCACCCAGGCTTCCATGCCAAATCTCTGCTTATGCTTTGAGACAAGCCTGAGAGATGAGTCTGCCAGATATGGGAGCACGGTGTAGTTTTCCCGAAGATAATGGGCCATCATGGCCAAAATTCTTCCAAAAAGCTGTAAGTCTGGATGTTCATCGTCGGGATATTCATTCATCAAGGGAGTTAGGGCATGGATGCAATCTGAATATCGTCTGCATGCCTGAAAATAGGCAGCCTCCCAAAAAATACCTTCTAAAGATTGTACCGTCGTTACTTGCCGACGATAAATCGACATGTCCTTTTTCAGGTCGCCGATGGCGCCCTTTGCCTCATCCAACTTTCCTTGCTGAATAAACCAGGGGATTTCAAAGAGATGTGTATCAATGGCTACACGAGCCTCTACGTTTCGGGGAGCCTTTTTGAGTTTGGTTGGAAACTCTCGATAAAAATTAAGCCATTCCTCAAAGTCTGGACTTCCGCCATAGAGCTTGAGGTTGAGGAGTCGGTTATAGACCTCTACGTAGTCGTAGGGCGACTCTTCCCGGTAGGGTGCGCTGCTATCCATGATCAGAATCAGCCTCTCGGTGGCCACGAGTTCTTTCGCTTTGTCTTTAAGCAGGCGATCGTGGAGGGCATAGATCATCCAATAATGTCGCCGGGCATGAAAGGAAAGCGGCACGGATTCTGAGCTGAGAAACGGGTGTTGAATAAATTTTTGAAGGCGCTCAAAGCGCACTTCTTCCGGTTCGGATTCCAGTTCCTGCTCTAGCTCCAGGAGTTGATAGTAGAGCAACATGAACGCATGCATGTTGTCCATGAGCCCAAGGTGATTGAGCACCTGAGAGTGAGAGTTTTTGATGGCCGAGACGTCGTCTGATTCCCCGAGCACCTTTCGTTCCCACAGAGAAATCTCCATGAGTAGGGCATAGAGGTCGTGCTTTTCAGCTTGCTGACGCGCTTTTTTGGTGAGCGTGAGGCATTGATCATATAGTCCCTTGTCAAAAAGAATCTCGATTTGGTGCAGCCATTCTTTCACCTGCATCGAGATATTTCGGCCAGAATGAAAATTTCCCAATGCCCGCATGAGCAGCTGATAGAGGTAGTTTTTATCCGCAGCGAGATAGGCAGTCGAAATACCTGCGGCATCTACGGCACGCTCAAAAATGTGAAAATCTCCGGTATCAAGCTCGCAGGCAAGCTCAAAAAGCTTTTCGTATTGTGTCCCTCCGTCGGTGACATGGCGCTGTGCAAATACTTTGAAATACCGCTTCTCCGACATGGAAAGGGTATGAATGAGATCGAGTAATTTGTCGCTTTTGGCCATAAGGAATAAGGCTTGCCGGAGCAAAAAGGAAAAGCTATTCTTTTGTCGATGGGCTTATTTTTTTTCGATAGTTGATTTCTCAATCGGTCACTCGATTGTCTGAAAAAATATCAGCCTGTTGTGAAAAGGATCTGTAATGGTCATTTCTCTGCTTCCCCAGGGCTGATCCTCCAGAGCAGGGCGCGCAAAAAGAGGTGGTTTGCTGAGCAAGAGCTGTTGGTAGTCCTCCACAGATGGCGTTTCGATCCGGATGGAAGCACCGGGAGCTGCATCACCATGATGCTCACTGAGATGGATTCTACAGTTTCCTTTCGAAACCTGAAAATAAAGCGGCATTCCCGGCGCAACTCGATGCTCCCAGTCCACCTCGAATTCCAGAAAATTGAGATAGAATTCTCGGGCTTTTACTTCTTCAAAAATCAGAAAAATGGGCGTTACCGACCCAAATTGTAACGCAGTTTGTACTTTTTCCATTGGTCCCAAACGTTATGTAGGCATGATCGTTAACCTGAATTGCATAATCGACCAGAGATTCTGATTTTGTCCATCTCCACATAGCCAAGTTATATGTTGAAATCCACAAGAAAAATCACCCTGCTGTGCCTGCTTTTGATTTTGGCAGGAATGAATGTGCACGCGCAGCGAGCCAAATATAAACCACAGGTGCATCAGATCGAGCTTCAGGCACTGGGTGCAGATTGGATGAGTGGCCGCAACGGCCTCACGAGCTCTTTCAATACGCCGATCCAACTTTCGGCAGTAAACGGCATTCGCTATCAATATGCCCATTCCCTGGCCAATGCTTTTCGCCTTGGATTTAGCTACAACCCCTCAGAATGGGCCGGAAATCCCGTTGCCACGCCTGGTGTCACAAACTACACCGCCGCCTTGCAGCAGGCTGAACTCCGCCTCGGATATGTGCGCCGATTTCACACAGGTGCAATTCAGCTCTACGGTGGTGCTGATCTCGTGGGTGGATCAGGAAGCCTCGCAGAAACCGGAACCACCGATGCTGGCAACTACCTCAGCGAATATCGTTTTCGCAATTATGGAGCTGCCGGATTCGCAGGAATCAGGCGCTTTGTGAGCCCCTATCTCTCCGTAGCCCTGGAAGCACATGCCACCTACCTCCGATTCGATACCCCCGAAGGGAATGTAGCAGCGCTTCCCTATTCCTTTTTGGGCGAAGAATCCTTCGGAATTGGCGCAACCGCCTTTCTGGCTTTCCACTTCGTGGAGCTCAAAAAGCGATGCTCCTGCCCCAAAGTCAGACGCGGGCCATAGTGTCTCAGTAACTTATTTCGTCTCTGAATCGTCGGCTTTCCACGAAATTCCATACAAATCCAAACGACGGTCCTTCATCGTCTGCACTGAGCCGTGTTCATGTAGTTCCAGAAGTTTTTCCAGATCCACGTCTGCGATCAAGGTCATCTCTGTGTTGGGGGTAGCCTCAGCAGTGATCGCGTTGTTGGGAAATGAAAAATCGGAAGGAGAAAAAATGGCCGACTGTGCATATTGGATATCCATATTTGACACCCGTGGCAGGTTGCCTACCGATCCGGCAATGGCTACGTAGCATTCGTTTTCCACGGCTCGGGCCTGTGCGCAGCGCCGCACCCGGTTGTAGCCGTTTTGGGTATCTGTAAGAAATGGCACAAACAATATCTTGATTCCCTTCTCTGCATAGAGACGAGAGAGCTCAGGAAATTCAACATCATAGCAGATCACAATCCCAATTTTGCCACAATCGGTGTCAAACACCCCGAGCTTGTCGCCTCCACTCATGCCCCACACTTTCACTTCGTTGGGGGTAGGATGAATTTTAACATAAGAATCCCAGCTGCCATCTCGCCGGCACAGGTAGCTGATGTTGTAGAGGCGGTTGTCCTTGACAATGGGCATCGAGCCGGTGATGATGTTCACGTTGTAGGAGATGGCAAATTCGAGGAATTTGTCCCGAAGGGGTATCGAAAATTTTGCCAACTCCCTGATGGCCTTCGCCTCTCCCATATGGTTGAACTCCGCCATGAGTGGCGCATTGAACAACTCAGGAAACAGGATAAAATCTGTCTGATAGGCACTTACCGCATCAATGAAAAATTCTGCCGATTCGATCAATGCTTCAAAGTCTTTGAACAACCGCATTTGCCACTGCACCAACCCAATTCGAACCACACTTTTGGGTGTGTTGATCAGGTGTTCGTCTTCGCTGTAGTAAATGTTGATCCACTCCAGCAATACTGCGTATTCAAGCGATTCTTTGTCGCCTTTGAGGTAGTTTTTGAGAACCCGCCTCACGTGAAAGTCGTTGGACAGCTGAAAGCTAAGTACTGGGTCATAGACCTCCTTAAACCTTACCTTTTGGATATATTGAAATGGAGTCAGGTCGTCGGAATACCGATTATAGCGAGGAATGCGCCCGCCCGCCACAATGGCTTTGAGGTTGAGATTTTCGCAAAGCTCCTTTCTGGCGTCATAAAGACGCCGACCGAGGCGCAGATTTCTGTATTCAGGATGAACAAATACATCTATCCCGTACAGCACTGTTCCCTCTGGGTCGTGAGTATTAAATTTGTAATTCCCAGTGATTTGTTCGTAGGTATGGTTATCTCCAAATTTGGCATAATCCACGATGATGGCGAGCGCTGCGGCTACAACTTTTTCGTTCACTACTACACAGAGTTGTCCCTCAGGGAACAATTGGGTCAGCCGCTCGATCGAATCCGAATGCCAGTAGGCATTTTCGCCCATGCCCGAGTAGGCATGAATCATGGCTTCTTTTAATTCCAGGTAATCTTCAAATCGTAGGTGCCTTAATTCTACAATGTTGGAAGGCGTTTGCGATTGATTGTTATCCATATCTTACAAAACTATGATCAGACCGATTCTGTTTTTCCGTTAAATATCCACAATTCAAGTTGTTCTGGTTTTGTCAACTGTATCAATACCGGACGTTCGTAGCGATCCTGGTTTGTTTGTGCCCATTGCCGTCCCTGCCAGGCACCTTGTCTGATATCTGTTTTTTCCACTAAACTCAACTCTCTCAATCCTGAATCATCAGGGCCATAATACAAGGCCCAGCGCTCCAGCATGGATGTGAGCAAGGGCAGCAGGTTTTTGGTTGGCCTTGTATGAAGATATTGGAGCTGCACCTCTCCTGAAGCGAAAACGTAGATATAGACTTTGTCAAAGAGCTCAAATTCGCCTGCGGGAAGATTCAGTTCATACGCTGTGGCATAGCTCTTTTGATCCCGGTCGGAAGTAAGAAGTTCTTTGCAGAGTGGGTTGGGGAGCTTATTGGGATCAAGCCGAAGCAATTGCCGAAAAGGATTGTTGTCGATCCTTATAAAAGACGGAGTCAAAAGGCGTGATGGGTGGATATCGGGAAGGGAAGGGATCTCTTTCCAATACTTTTTTTCACCGTACACACTGTGGTGCTGCCATCCGCCCACTCCGTGGAGCCAAAGCCTGGCACCATGGCCGGGCTTCCAGCTTCGCATAATGACAAATCGGTCATCTGCACCGGCATGTGTGAGCCAGATTCTTTTCAACCTTTTCATCTGGCCGAGGAATCGAAGATCAGGTCCGCGAAACTGCATCAGCTCCAGAAATTCTACGTTTGCTACTTCATCAGGGGTGAGTTCCCGTAGGGCAGTTTTGGCACCTGTTTCGGGCGAAATGGCCCAGCCCGGCTCTGGCCCAGCTTCTTCCAGGTATCTGGACCAGGCAAGCTCCATATACAGGATTCTCGCTTCCGGAAAGGTTCGCATTTGTTGCACAGAGCCTTTGTCCTCTTTGATCCAGGCTTGTTTGGCTAAAAAATATGCTTTGTAGAGTTGGTGTCGAAATCTGACGACCCCGTCTGCTTGCTGCGAGGCAATGGGAGCAAGAGCCGGGTGAACATGGTCGATGGCTCCAGGGCGGGCATCGGTAGCGAGCTCTTGCCATTCGGCCCAGGCCAAATCCGGGTCTGAACTGCCAGCGGCCACTTGCAAACTACTTTCCACTGCTTGAAACAAGTAGTGAAAAACCCCTTTTGTACCGGCGCTGTATGCAAGCATATTGAGCACTACCGGTCGCGACCAAAGCGGATTGCGCCAATCGAGGCCTTTTTCTAAGCGCTGCAAGGCTGGGCGTTGGCCGGTGGAGCTGTGCTTTCGCAACCATGAGCGGGCTTCATCTGCCGTCCAGGGCAGGAGCGCTGCCGTGGTGGCCCAACAAAAGTGGTCTTCGCCCACCAACTTGATCCTGCCGAGTTGATCGCGTCGCTGCCAGCTATCTGGCCATCTGCTCGGCTGAGCCACCATGATTACTGCCTTGAAGGCTTCGGTTGCTTCCAAAATAGCTTCGAGTCGCTCTCGTGCCTGTAGCTCAGGACGGTAAGATTCTACGTCGTCTATCAGGAGCCATGTGGCCGATGGGTTGTCGATTTTGGTCAGGGACTTAAGCGCTTGCTCGCTTTGCAGGGAAATCATCTTCACCCGTCGCCATCGCAGATGTTGCAGCGCTTGGAGTAAAAGCCAGGTCCGGCCACTGGCAGGCGGAGTAAAAAGAATGAGATGATGAAAATGTCCAGAAGCGATGGCACGGGATAGAGCGCGGAGTTGCTGGGGGATTGAAGTGGTTGCCGAGGTGTCATGTGCGGCAAGCTTCCTTGCCAGATGCTCCCGCTTGAAGCTCCGCCAATCTTTCATACTAAGGGTAGTCGGGAGGCTGCGCTTGATCTTTTGCCTTTGGAGGGCAGCAAGACCTATCCAAAGCAGAAGGAGTAGCCCCAATGCTTCTAATAGGAAAATGGAATTAGCCCAACCTATCCATTCCGATCCAAGTATGTCCACTACATTCACCATTCCATATCGTAACAAGCAAGAATCTACCTCTTGCCTTGAAATAATCCAAACCAAGGAAATTCTCAGCCCATTTGCCAGCGATAGAGCAAAATGCCTGTTGCCACGGCTGCATTAAGGCTTTCGGTTTCGCTACCGCCAGGAATGCGGATGCTCTGCAGCTGTGAATGTGCACGTAGCTGCGGAGAAATGCCTCTGGCTTCATTTCCGATCACCAACACATCGCCTGCGCCCGGCACTACCTCGCCTAGCGGTTTTCCATCCAAGTCGGCAATCCAGATGGGCCTGGATTCCTGCCCCAGCCATTCCTCCAAATCAGTGACTTCGAGCAGATTCATCCGAAAAAGACTCCCCATGCTGCTCCTCACCACCTTGGGGTGAAAGGGATCTGCCGTGCCGGGGCCTAATATCACCTGTCTCACTCCAAACCAATCTGCCACTCGAAAAATGGCACCCACATTGCCGGGGTCCTGGATCCCATCGAGAAAAAGGCTGGCCCCTTGAGCAGAAACTGGCGAATAGGAGGCTACAAAGGGTAATTTCACGATGGCGATGACGCCTTCTGGGTGGGGCTGATCGGTTAATTTGCCAAATTGATCAACAGATGCTTCAAAGACAGGGCTATTTTGCTTGATTTCTGAACTGAAAGAATGATCTTGCCGCACGATGATTGCTTCAAAAGGCCAGTTCATCGTAAGTGCTTCTTGCACGCACTTTTCGCCTTCTACAAGAAATAGTCCGTTTTTGTAGCGGTATTTCTTGTGAAGGAGGGAGGCAAAAATTTTAGATTTGCTTTGGGACAACGGCTCCATGCGCACAAACCTACAAAAATCTCTGCCCTGGATTCTACTGATCATGGTACTAAGTGCCTGTCAGCCTACCCGTCATGTGCCGCAGGGGAAATATTTTCTAAAAAGTGCCCCCAAGCTCGAGGCTGATAAAAGACTGCCCGAAGGCGAGCTTTCGGATGCGATCAGGCTTGAAGCCAATCGGAAGGTGGCAGTCTCCCGGGTTTATCTTGGTTTTTTCAATATCGGTACTAGTCTCCGTAACGACAGCTCTTTTATCAAAAGGAGCTTGCTAAAGGTCTCGCCTATCAAAAAACTGTATAATTCTGTGGTCGCTGGACTCACTTCCTCCATTGGCGAGGCTCCGATTATGGTGAATCTGGACGATTTGAGAGTGGATAGCACCGCTCTCCGCAACGTGTGTCTCTCTCATGGTTTTTTTCACCCCATTATCTCCTTTGAGGTCGATACCCTCAAAACCCTGTTTGGTCAGGAAACCCGCGAAGCCAAGGTGACTTATCTGGTAGATGCTGGCATTGCCTACAAAATCAACAGCGTGTCATTATCGGTGAAGAAAGAGTTTGTGGGAGATTCGATTCAGAAGATTTTGGCCTGGGACAAATCCCTGCTTCAGCCAGATATGCCCTACGATCAATCGCTCTTGGTGCGAGAACGTGGACGGATCACGGATCATCTGCGCAATAGCGGCTATTTTACGGCTTCGCCTCAGCTCATTAGCTTTTTTGTGGACTCCCTCACCAATGAGGACAAAAGCGCTGCTCTTACCCTCTTCAATACCAAGTATCTCAACATTCAGGTGTTGATCGATAGTTTGCCACGCGCATACACCATTTCTGAGATTACTATTCAGGTGAGATCCGATGCCAGCGCAGGAGGGCATGGCCCTGAAGCCAGCCAATCTTTGCGGGCGGCTAGCCTTACTTCTAATCAAAAAGAAGCCCTGGGTATTTCTCCCAAAGTATTGGATGATTCGGTGAGTATCACCTTTGTGGTAAATGAATCGCTCATTCCCACGCTCAACTTCAATTTTATCGCGGCGCGCATTCACCTCAAAGAAAACAAACCTTACAGCCTAAATGAAGCCCGATTGACCCAGCAGCGGCTGCAGGAGCTAGGTATGTTTCGCTACACAGTCATCAAATATGAGATTGACGAGGCAGCGCAAACCATGCGGGTACAAATGGACCTCCAAATGGCTCCTCACTTTCAGGTGAAAGCTGGTATGGAATCATTTTACAATGGATTTGGGACCATCGGAAATAACCTGCCCAGTGTAGGGGGCAATGTGACCTTTCGCAACAGAAATGCCTTCGACAAATCCGAGTTGTTGGAACTGGGCTTTAGTGGTTCTGTTGGCTTCTATAGTTCTGAAACAGATGGTTCAGCCCTTCAGTCACTGTTTTATGGCTTGAGTTCACAGTTGAGTTTGAATATTCCAGGCCTTCTGGTTCCGTTTTTGGGAAGGCGCGATCTCAGTGACCTGAGTCCTGTTACCCTGCTGGGCACAGATGTGGTGCTGGACCAGCGCCGAGAGTTCCGACGAGTCAAAGTGGGTGCGAGCACTTCCTACCGCTGGAATCACTATCCCTTTAGTACCCTCGCCATCAGTGAGCTCACGCCTTTTTCGCTGGAATACATCGACACCCAAACCGATAGTACCTTTCAGGTAGATATCGTGGATAAGCTGCCACCGGCTATCCGACGCGATTTTGAGCAACGGATCAGCTCACGTCTTCAATACTCGTTTACCTATCAGGACTACCGATCTACTCGTGCGAGGCCTACCTCCTGGTCAAAATTTGCAGTCGAAATAGGGGGTAATCTTCCTTATTTGCTCGATAATCTCGAGGTGCTGAAAAATGGCACGCGCGACACTTCCAGCAGCGATCAATTGCTTGCCGGGCGCTTGTTTTACGGGCAATACGTGAAAGCTTCGGCTGAGATCAAGTACCTGATTCCGTTTCGGAATAAAAGCGATCTTGTTTTTCGAATGTTTATCGGTGGCGCAGTGCCCTACAATGGCACGCCGACTGTGCCTCGGGAAAGCCGATTTTTCAGCGGCGGTCCAAGCTCCATGCGGGGCTGGCGCTCCAATACCCTGGGGCCAGGCACGCTCTCTTTGGAAGATCTGGCAGATGAAAGCAATCAGTTTTCGGGGAATGGGCTGAGCCTGATTGCGCCGGGCGGAGAGTGGATTTTTGAGGCAAATGCGGAATATCGGTTTGATTTGTTTTCGCCCTTTTTTGAGCTGGGCTTGTTTACCGATGTGGGCAATGTGTGGTTCCACAATTCTACCAGCACCATTGAGCAGTTGGGAAAGGGAGCGGTGATTAGCCCGGAAAATATCAAGCTTGGCTGGGATGCCGGGATTGGGCTTCGCTTCGATTTTGAGTTTGTGATTTTTCGGGTGGATTTTGGGCAGCAAATCTTTGCTCCGGATATCGGGTGGGTGATTACCGATTCTGGCTTCCTGAGGCTTCCTGAGCCCAGCATCGGGGTGGATTATCCATTTTAGGGAAAGTGGCATTTCGAATTCTCTTTTATTTCAGCGTTTGGGAAGTAATTTTCGTCCTCCGTCAAAAGGCATTCTTATTTTCTACCATCTGCCAACCATTTTCGGATGCACAAACGCGCTCTATTTCTGATTTTTCTCAGTCTCTCCTCGATTTCCCTCCATGCTCAACTGTTTGGTCCCTCCATGGACACCACGCGTACCTGGCGCTTCAAGTTTGACATTGACATGGGAGCAGTTTTGCCTTATTTCACCGAAAGGGACGCTTACCAGGGAGAGTCCTTGCTTGGTTCCGAATGGACGTGGCGCCAATTTGACAGCACGCTTACCAATCTCACGAGTTTCAATAAGATAAATCTCATCAGCTTGAGCATGGGGCTCAATCTCTATAGGGGTCTTTACCTTGGGTTTAGCTACCATCCCCTGATCGTGCGTGGGTTCTCAACCAATCCTGGAGGAGGAGGTGTGTACACGCGTGAGCGAGTGTTGGTAGCCCTGGCAGGAAACCTTAGCTATGACTGGGCTTTGCCCTTTTATGACCGCATTTCTATTCAGCCTTCCATCTCTGCGGGGAATTACCAGAGCAATCCCTACCACGAAGGGGTCGGGAGCGAGTATTTCGGCGAGGCAAAACTAGGCATAGGCTATCGTCCGCTGCGGCTCCACTATTTGCGGGCCTGGGTGGCCTACGGAGGCTATTCCTACCGAGAATCCACGCCAAGCCTGATCTTTCCGCAAACCCGGGTGGTCAAGTCTGATTTTCGCTACCTCAATGTTGGGGTAGGGGTGTCCTTTCGCTTGCCCGTGAGGGAGGAGCCGCTGCCAGAAGATGACAGCAAGAAGAAAAAGAAAAAACGAAAATCTTCCTGATTCGCCCCCCCAATTCTCCTTTATTCCTTATCCTATTCATCATGACATCAGGAACACATACCTGGAAACACTATTTGGGGTTTTTGCTGCTCATCGTCATCAGCGCAAGCGGATATTCTCAAAGCAAAATGTCGATCAGCGGCTACCTGCGCGATGCCTCCTCAGGCGAGGCGCTTGTGAATGCGACCATTGCGGTCCCTGCGTTTAAGTCGGGGACGTATAGCAATCAGTATGGCTTTTACAGCCTCTCCATCACTGGCGACACGGTGGAGGTGATCTTTTCCTACGCTGGCTACTTGCCTGTGAAAAAGCGGATTGTGGTGGGACGTGAAAACATTCGACTCGATATTTCCCTCGAAATCGCCAGCCTAGAAGCCGTTGAAATTACCGAAAACCTCACCCGCAAAAACGTGGAGCAAGCCTCCATGGGCGTAATCGATGTCTCGATTGATCAGATTGAGATGATGCCCTATCTCGCAGGAGAAAAAGACCTGCTTAAAGGAATACAGCTTTTGCCGGGGGTTCAGGCCACGAGCGAAGCCTCTTCGGGCTTTTTGGTGCGCGGCGGACAGCCCGACCAAAATCTCGTGCTCATGGATGAGGCCATCGTGTACAATCCGTTTCACCTCGCTGGCTACGTCAGCATTTTCAACACCGACGCCATTCGCGATGTGACGCTTTACAAAGGAAGTTTTCCGGCCAAATATGGCGGTCGCCTGTCTTCCATTCTCGACATTTCGATGAAAGAAGGGAACAACCAGGAATTTCATGCCGAGGGCGGACTGAGCGTGGTGAGTGGCCGTCTGGCATTTGAAGGCCCAATTGTGAAAAACAAAGCCTCCTACATGGTTTCGCTGCGCCGGTTCTATTGGGATCAGGTGATCAAGCCCTTCTTGCCCTTTGGCCGCGATCTTGGCTATCAGTTTACCGACATCAATGCGAAGGTGAATGTGAAACTTGGCGACAAGGATCAGCTGTTTCTCAGCACCTACTATGGTGGCGATGGCCTTGTGGATGGCAGGCTTGTGCCAACGGTGGATACCTTCAAGACCGAAATCAAATGGGGAAACACCACCTCCACCCTGCGGTGGAGCCACTTGTTCGGAACCCGGCTGTTCGTCAACACGAGTGTCAATTACAGTGACTACCTCTTTCGCTATGAGCAATTTCGCAGCAATCCGGTTCGCACCAGGTTTGGGCTCCAATCAGGAATCAGAGATTGGCAGTTCAAAACAGACTTTGACTTTGTGCCAGGCCCCTCTCACAGGCTCACCTTTGGGGCCAATTATCTCTATCACCGATTTGCCCCGAACTCGGTGCGCAGCGTGGGCTCAGACACCACGGCGCAGCCCCAGCCGCAGGTGAGAAACATGTATGTGCAGGAAGGGGGGGTATATATCAATGATGAAATTTCGTTGGGGTCGAGATTGGGGTTGAATCTAGGATTTCGCTATTCGGCTTTTTATGGCGATTCCACTTATTATCAGGGCTTTGAGCCCCGCGCTACCATCAAGTGGCAGTTCAACGAATCCACCTCAATTAAAGCTGGATACACCTTCATGAATCAGTATTCCCACCTTGTGAGCACCTCGGCAGTAGCCCTGCCATTTGATTTATGGGTGCCGAGCAGCTCGGTGATCAAGCCACAGCAGGCGCAGCAAGTGGCAGTTGGGGTATTTCGCAACTGGCTCGGGGACCGATACGAGAGCAGTGTGGAGGTGTATTACAAGAAAATGAACAACCTGATCGATTATCGGCAGGGGGCCAATTTCTTTTTTGGGAATGACATAGAGCCTGAGCTGGTATTTGGGGAAGGCACAGCGTACGGCGCGGAGTTTTTTCTGCGAAAGCGCGAAGGCCGCTTCAATGGCTGGATCGGCTACACGCTGTCATGGTCCTGGCGTCAGTTTGATGAGCTGAATCAAGGAGAACCCTTTTTTGCCAAATATGACCGCCGTCATGATCTGGAATTGGTGGCTTTCTATAAATTCAACAAGGAGTGGTCCTTTTCCTTCCTGTTTGTGTATGGCACAGGCAATGCGCTTTCCTTGCCCGAAGGCCGCCAATATATCGGTGGCAATGGCACGAGTGGTTCCTGGAGCAATGCCTACAACTGGGGCTATGATTATAATGGAAAGAACAACTTCCGGGCTCCTGCCTACCACCGAATGGACATAGGCCTACATCGCCACAAGAAGAAAGGGAGCAAAAGCAAGATCGAAACCGAATTCCACATCGACATTTATAACGTCTATAATCGCCGCAATCCGCTCTTCATCGCTCCGGGTCTATATTTGGATGAGCGAGCAGGTACGTTTAAGAATGCTGCGATCCAGACCTCTCTTCTTCCCATGATTCCCAGTGTAGGGTACTTTTTTAAATTTTGATCATGAAATCACCAAACCGAAACCTATTGATTGGCGCCATCTTGGCGTTCGTTTTGGGCCTCGCAGCTTGTGAGCAGCCCCTACTCTACGAACTTGATGATTACGAGGCCAAATGGGTGCTTCAAGGAGAACTGATCGCCAGAGAAATTCCGGAGGTGTATATCACGGAGTCGGAAACATTTTATACCTACGTGGCGCGAACCATTCTCCCCACATTTGTAGAGGATGCTACTGTGATTCTTGTAGGGAATGGCTTGATAGACACGCTCCGATCGTTTTCTCGCGTAGATACCTTGAGGTCAAATTCTGTTCTGGATACGGTGGTTCAGACAGTATGGGGATATCGTGGCACACAGAAAATCGTGGAAGGGGAGCAATATTCGATAGAAATTACAGGAGACGGCAACTTGTTAACCGCTGAAACCACGGTTCCCCGAAAGGGCAGTCTTGCTAATTTCGCGGTAGACACATCAGGGTCTTTGTCCACGTCTGGGTATATCAG
>JANQTF010000025.1:0-5337 GCA_030731845.1 Bacteroidia bacterium
GCCCAACACCACGCTAGGGCTCTACTTACTAATGCCCTTGGTGGCCATAAATCAGGGGAGTGCCAATCCCAATATTTCGGCCATGGTGTCCAATATGGCTCCCGCTACTCTTCAGGGGCAAACCCTGGGTATGCAGCAATCAGTGCAATCCCTGGCGCAGCTCATTTCACCATTCATAGGGGGTGCGGTACTCTCCTTCTCAGCGGCTTCGCCTATTTGGCTGGCCGCAGCGAGTATATTTGTGGCCTGGCTTGCTTTTGTAACTCAATTTGGACTCAAGAAGACATTCGGTCCTCTGAAAGCTCCTCGGGCTTAACGCTTTCCTTGAGCCTTCCTTTAGAGTAGATCCGAACCCCGCTATCTGTCCCTTTTCTCATCTCTGCCTGCACCTCTTCGGGGAGATGTGTGGTGTCTTTGCATTCATTGGAGCAGCAAGCCTCATAAGCTTCATTGCAAGCCTCACATTGAATAAAAAGCAGGTTGCACATCGTGTTGGCGCAGTTGGTGTGTGAGTCGCAGGGGGCGCCACACTGATGGCAGTGAGCGATCACTTCGTCTGAGATACGCTCGCCAAGACGTTCATCAAATACAAAGTTTTTCCCAATAAAGCGGTTTTCAAGCCCCTTCTCCTGGATGTCATGGGCATATTTAATGATCCCCCCTTCGAGTTGAAACACGTGGTCAAAACCTCGGTGTTTAAACCAGGCACTTGCCTTTTCGCATCTGATTCCGCCTGTGCAGTACATCACGATGTTTTTGTGGCGGTGCTCCTCCAGTATTTCTTCTACCACCGGGAGTGAATCCCGGAAGGTATCCACATCAGGGCGAATGGCTCCTTTGAAATGGCCCACCTCGTGCTCGTAATGGTTTCTCATGTCTATAAGAACGGTATTTTCCTGAGACGTGAGTTGATTGAACTCATCGGCGCTGAGATGCTTCCCTTTATTGGTGACATCAAATGTCTGATCATTCAAGCCATCGGCCAGAATTTTGGGCCTTACCTTAATGACGAGTTTGAAAAATGATTTTCCATCATCTTCCACAGCAATATTCAGCCTGATGCCCTGGAGCCAGGAAATGCTGTTAAGGTGGGCTTGAAATAATGGAAATTGTGAGGTTGGTACTGAAATCTGCGCATTGATTCCTTCATGTGCTACATATACCCGCCCAAGCACACCGAGCTGGTCCCAAGCCAAGTACAAATCATTTCTAAAAGACTCAGGATCAGCAAGTTGGTAGTATTGATAAAAGGAAATAGTCGTTCTTTTCTCATGGCTTTGCGCCATCCTGGCCTTGAGATCCTTGCTGTTATGTTTATTGTAAAAGGGCATTTGAGTGATGAATAATTCAGTGTTTGTTGAATTTTTGCGCTAAGTTCACCATAATTGTTCGAAAATCATCGAGAACGAAACTTCCTCATGGTGAAATTACCCCGCTTGCTGCTGACCTTTTTCTTTGGTTCTACAGCTATTTTCTGGTCCTGTCAACCATCTGAATCGAGTAAGGCAGAGGCCAAAGTTACGAATCCCCTCCCTATTCAGGAAGCTATTTTTGGGTACGATACAGATGGACTCCAGGTTGTTCAGGCTGTTGTGCAACCCAACGAAAATCTATCTGAAATTCTCTCCCGTTATCAAATATCGATGAGCGAGATCGCTCAGCTGGCAAACCTCTCTCAGGAGGAGTTTGACGTCAGGAAAATTCTTGCCAACCGCCCTTATACAGTCCTTTGCTCCAAAGACTCTGCCCAGCGCGCTCATTGCTTCATCTATGAGCCCAATACCATTGACTATGTGGCAGTGGAGTTTGGCGAGAATTTGTCGGTAAAAAAAGGAAGTAGGCAAGTAGATACGGTAACCCACACCTTGTCTGGTGTGATTGAAAGCTCGCTATATAATTCGATCGTGCAAGCCGGTGGATCGCCAGCCCTCGTCAATGCTTTGGCAGAAATCTATGCATGGGAGATCGACTTTTTTGGTCTTCAAACAGGAGACCATTTTAGCATCTTTTACACCACCCACACCGTCGAGGGCGTCTCTGTTGGCTTGGGGCACATCCTCTCTGCGAGCTTTAAGCACATGGGCAAAGAGCTACTCGCTTTCCGTTATGATCAGGGAGAAGGCCATGGTGCGGAATATTTTGACGAAGAGGGAAACAGCCTTCGGAAAACCTTCCTGAAAGCCCCGCTCTCCTATACCAGAATCAGTTCACACTTTTCTCATAGCCGTTTACACCCGGTTCTGAAAATTCGCAGACCCCACCACGGCGTGGATTATGCTGCTCCCATTGGTACGCCAGTTGTGGCAGTAGGTGATGGCGTCATTACCAAAGCTGATTGGGGCGGCGGCGGCGGCAAGACCGTCAAGATCCGCCATAATAGCAATTATGAGACTGCCTACCTGCACTTGTCACGCTATGGAGACGGCATTCGCCCCGGACAACGTGTAAGTCAGGGACAAGTAATAGGCTATGTAGGAAGCACAGGCCTTTCAACTGGACCCCATCTCGATTTTCGGTTCTACAAAAACGGAACTCCTGTGGATCCCCTTCATATCGAAGCACCCTCTGCTGGACCGATTACCGATGAAAAAAGGGCTTCTTTCCTCGTTGAAAGAAATCGATTTCTGCAAGTGATGGATGATCTTCATCGTGTTGAAGCAAGAGAAAATTGGCTTGCCATCAGCACCAACGAAGAATTTTTGGAAGAAGGGTAAGCAGAATGTGACCATTGAATCAATCTTTAGTCCTAAGCCTGAAATAATCCGAGGGCTTAACTACCTTGCGGAAGATTTCAAACATTAACCTCAAACTCTCATAACATGAGCTTGCAAGACAAATACGCATCAGTCCTCAAAATCGGCGAAGAAATCGGTGTTGCCGACGGATACGTGAAAGAAGAAGATGGGAAACTCAAAATTGGTGGAACGACCAACACTGAGTACGAAAAAAATCAAATGTGGAACGAGATCAAGCGCATTAATGGCGGTATTCCAAGTGATTTGGACGCTGAAATCAATGTGGCTACAACTGAGTACTACCACAAGCACACCGTGCAAAAAGGGGAGTCTCTCAGCCTCATCGCCAAGCATTACTACGAAGATGCGATGAAGTATAAGAAGATCTTCGAAGCAAACACCAACATTTTGAAAGATCCTAATGTGATCCACCCAGGACAGGAGCTTGTTATTCCTTTCCTCTAAGATCTTGGAATAGATACAGAAACAGCCAATTCTGACATCAGAATTGGCTGTTTTCTTTTTGTGCTATGATCAATCTCTAAGAGAGATCCAGAAGACTTTTTCTTAGTACTTCAAGCTTTGCCTCGGCATCTGCTTGTTTTTGTCGCTCCCGGTCCAGAACATCGGCGGGCGCTCCGTTTACAAATTTTTCATTGCTGAGTTTTTTCTCTACCGACATGAGGAAGCCGTTGAGATAGTCGATTTCCTTTTGGATTTTTTCTCGTTCGGCATCGAGATCCACATTGTCTAATGGAATGTAGAACTCATGCGTACCGACGCGCACAGATCCTGTGCCGCTGATTCCTTCGTTCACAAACACCAGGCTTTCAAGATTGAGGAATCGATCAAGCAAGGGTCGATATGTCTTGAATTGAGCCTCGGCATCGGTGTTAACAGAGAGTGCGATCTTGTCTTTAAAAGAAATGCCTTTGTCTTTTTTGAACCCTCTCACAGCCGTGATGGCCTCCTGCATGAGGGCAATTTCATGGAGAATGGGGGCCTCCCGATGCACTGCAACGGGCATGGGTGCCAAACAGATAAATTCTCCCTCTTTCCTTTCGCGCAGGGCGTGCCAGAGCTCTTCTGTCAGGAATGGCATAAAGGGGTGAAGAATTTTCAGCGTCTGCTCGAACATATCCACCACGCCTTCATAGGTCTCACGGGAAATGGGTTGCTCGTATTCTGGCTTCACCATTTCGAGAAACCAGCTACAGAAGTCGTCCCATTTGAGCTTGTAGGCACTCATGAGGGCATCAGACAAGCGAAATTTCTCGAAGTGATCTTCAATTTCGAGCAAAGACTCGTTGATACGCTCCTGCATCCAGCTAAGTGCAATCTTATCGCGATCGGAGGAGGGCGCATCGCTCAGTTCCCAGGTATTGAGGAGGCGGAAAGCATTCCATATTTTGTTGGCAAAATTGCGACCCTGCTCAATCAGGCTCTCCTTGTAGAGCAGATCATTGCCGGCAGGTGAGGCGAGAAGCATTCCAACGCGCACGGCATCGGCCCCAAACTCTGCGATGAGATCGAGCGGGTCGGGGCTGTTTCCCAGAGATTTGGACATTTTTCTGCGCTGATCATCGCGCACGATACCCGTGAGGTAAACATTGCTAAATGGTTTTTTGCCGCGATATTCATATCCTGCAATGATCATCCTCGCCACCCAGAAAAAGAGAATTTCCGGGGCAGTCACAAGGTCATTGGTGGGATAGTAATAGTTGATGTCTTCGTTGTCGGGCTCATTGATGCCATTGAACACCGAGATGGGCCACAACCAACTCGATGCCCAGGTGTCCAGCACATCCTCGTCCTGGGCGAGGTCGGCCATGGTCAGGGCAGGATTCTTGGTCAGTGCTTGTGCTTTGCTCAGCGCCTCCTCGGGGGTCAGGGCCACCACATGCTCTCCCGTCGAGGCAATGTAGTAGGCAGGAATCCTGTGTCCCCACCACAGTTGTCTGGAAAGGCACCAATCCCTCACATTCTCCATCCAATGCTTATAGGTATTGATGAATTTGTCGGGGATAATGTTCACTTCTCCGTTCAGAACGGCATCTAGAGCTGGCTTGGAGAGTTGCTGCATGTCGAGGAACCATTGCTGCGAAAGCCTTGGCTCAATGGCTGCATCTGTGCGCTCGGAGTAGCCCACGGAGTGGAGGTAAGGCTCTTTTTTGAGCAGGAATCCGGCAGCTTCGAGGTCTTTGGAGATGCGCTTTCTCACCTCAAAGCGGTCCATGCCCACATACAGCTGTCCGGCTGCTGAGATGGTGCCGTCGGCATTGAGGGCATCTATGATAGGAAGCTTGTGGCGCTTTCCGATTTCGTAGTCATTGATGTCGTGGGCTGGCGTTACTTTGAGGCAACCTGTACCAAACTCGCGATCCACATATTCATCGAGAATGATGGGGATGCTGCGATTAATCAGGGGCACAATGGCCCTGGCACCATGCAGGTGCGCGTATCGCTCATCTTCAGGGTGGATGGCGATGGCGGTGTCGCCAAGGATGGTTTCCGGGCGAGTGGTGGCAATGGTCACGCTCACGCCAGGCTGCCCTTCTATGGCATACTGCACATGGTAAAGATTGCCTTGGGTATCTTTGTG
>JANQTF010000025.1:5437-13149 GCA_030731845.1 Bacteroidia bacterium
GTTCCGGGCACCCAGCAGGCATTGTAGCCTTGCATTCTTTTGCGTCGAACAAGAACATCCTGAATGGTGTTATTCAGAATGTGCCCCATGTGCAGAATGCCTGTGACGTTGGGAGGCGGAATGGTAATGGTATATGGTTGCCGTTCATCTGGAATAGACCGAAAAACTTGATGGTCCATCCATGCCTGGTACCATTTATCTTCCAGTTGGGTAGGGTCGTATTTAGAAGAAAGTTGCATATTGAATAAAAGTGTAACTTCATATCGGCTATCCACTTGATCAAGCGGGCTGTCAAAGTTACGCGAATATCGCCAAAGGAGAAATCGAGATAGAGAATAGAAACAAGAAAAACGGCCACTCGTGCAGGAGCAGCCGTTTTATAAAAGTAGGTCTTTGACAGGAGGAGTGACTACCGAATCAAAACCTTTTGAGAGACACGATTGGTTCCGTCAGTCAAGGAAAGAACATAGGTTCCGGGGGCAATCCCTGCGATAAGGAGTTTGTACTCGCCACTTTCAGTGGTCGTGCTGTTGACGGCTGCTTCTGCTACTTTTCTGCCGCTCAAGTCATACAACGCGAGTGTTCCGGGCTTTTCGAGCTGACGGTACACTACTCGCATGTAGGTTCCACTGCTCGGATTGGGAGATACATTCACCACAGGCTGGATGGCGATATCGCCGGGATTGGTGCCTGGCATGTCGTCATAATAGTCACCAAAATCAAGTGGCATGCCACATGGCGTCCATTGAGCTTGAGCCTGAGGAGCGGCCACGAGGAGAAACAAGGTGAAGGCAAAAGAAGCGGAGAGAATGCGGGTAAACAATTTCATAATGCTTAAAAATTTAGGTGTGAGTTTGTGTTTGTTGAGACAATACTAGGGTGTAAATAAGTAACATCAAAATGAAAATATGATCAATTTATATTTGGAAGATCCATAAAGTCGTACTTCAAACAATTTGTAATTTATTGAAGATCAATAGGTTATAGGTAGATGTGGGTATATAGAATTCTCTATCTTATTGATTGACTGGGTGTTCCATTTTATTTGCGTTCTTTTTTATTTTCGATTTTTTAGCCATTTCGTATCTGTTTGTGATCAATTTTTTTTTTATGCGCGGCCAGCATTTTTTTTTAATTTTTTTTAGGCGGGGCCTCGCTCATCTGGATTCTTAAGACTAAATCCGAGAATCTTTGCTTTTTAGGAGGGAAGATTTCGAGAATCGTGGTATATTAATGGCTTAGATTACTGTAGAATGAGGGTGCCAGTTTTATTTTTTCTTCTTGCTTGCCTATTTATTGCTCCTTTGCTGGGAGCAGATCCTCAGGATTATGCTGATAGCCTTCTGGCTTCCCTTCCAGGGACAAAGGGAGAAGAGCGGTTTGAAACGTTTCACAGACTATCTGAGCTGTACCAAAAGAAGGATCAAGACATGGCTCTTGCTTTTGGTGACTCTTCCTTTGCCATTGCCAAGAGCTTGGAGAGAAATGATTTGCTAGCAAGGTCCTATAATACAATAGGTAAATTCTATCATTTAAATGGGAAGTATTTACTTGCCAGTAAAAAGTTTCAGGATGCATTAGAATATGCCACCATTGCCAATGATGAAAAGCTTGTTCTTTTGGCAACCAATGCCTTAGGGATTTCTCACCTGGTGGCTGGCAACTATGATGAGGCCTTCAAGCAATTCACCGAGGTAGAAAAAAGCTTCCGTGCATCCGGACAAGAGATGCAACTCGCCTCTACGCTTCTCAATATTGGCTCCTTATATAAGATTAAGGGAGAGCCCATAAAGGCAATCGAGTGCCTCGTGGAAGCACTAAATATTGCGGAAAGTCTTTCCCGACAAGAGCTTACACTCAAATGCCTTAGTGGGTTGGGGAAGATTCACGAAGCAATGGGGCAATACGAAGAAGCGCTTACCTATCAAAAGCGTGCCTTGGAAATTGGTGAAGAGCAAGGTTACCCTGGCCTCATTATTTCTTGTAAGCTCAACATTGGTCAGCTTTATCAGCAAATGGAGGACTATGGCTCAGCTGAGGTATGGTTGAGTGAGGCGTTGAATTTGGCCAAAGAATCTGATATTCCTATTCTTGCCCAGACACTTACCCATGCCTTGGGAAAACTTGCCTGGAAGAGAAATAATCATTGGGACGCGCTTCAGTTGCTTGAAGCTGCTGAGATTATGGCAGAAAAGCTGGACAACATCTCCTCCTTACTCATGATCGTAGCCAAGGATCTTTCTGGTCTGCATCAGGAAATGGGCAACTACCCCAAAGCATTGGCCTATTTTCGTAGATACCATGATCTCATGATCGCTCAATCAGAAGAATTGAATTCCTCCCGGATGCAGGAATTAGAATTGGCCTTTTCTCTCAGTCAGCGCGAACGTGAAATTGAAGAACTGAACAAGGCCCGTCTCTTAAGTAGGTATCGCACTATGGGACTCTTGTTGGTCATCTCCTTTTCCATTATTGCCCTGCTTGCTCTGTATCAGCGATACCGGGAAAGACAGCGTTCCTATGCCGTATTGGATGATCAACACATCAAAATCCAATATCAGAATAAGATTCTTCAAGAGCAAAATCAAGAGATTGAAGAAAAAAACCTCCTGCTCGCTCAAAAAACCAAGGAGATTCATAAGCAGAACGATGCACTTCAGTTGGTCAATCAAGAGTTGACGCATTTTGCCAGGGCTGCTTCTCATGACTTGAGAGAGCCATTAAGAGCCATTAAAAATTATATGGATCTTCTTGGTAGTCAGTACGAACGAAAGTTTGATACCAGGGCACGGGAATTCCTCTCCATGGCTTCCGCAGGTGCAGTGCGAATGGAGGACCTGCTCAATGACCTTTATCAGCATGCCAGGGTAGGTCGATCCAAAGAAGACTTTCAGCTAATTGATCTCAACCAGATGATCAAGGAAGTAGAATTGGATCTCCGCATGACCATTGAGGAAAAAGGAGCCTCTCTGATTGCCGAGGAGAATATGCCCGTAGCTTTTGGTATTCGCACTGAAATCCGAATGCTCCTTCAAAACCTTGTGGGAAATGCGTTGAAGTTTTCACAGCCCGGTTTAGCTCCTAAGGTTTTGGTGAGCGCAAGTGAAAACAGTCAGCATTGGGTGCTCGAAGTGAAAGATCAGGGTATAGGGATTGCACCGGAGAATCAGGAATTGATTTTCGGAATCTTCGAACGCCTAAATCCCAGAGATGAGTATGAGGGCTCCGGAGTAGGGCTTGCTACCTGCCAAAAAATAGTGCAGCACCATCAAGGCGTGATCAAAGTGGACTCCAAGTTGGGTTTTGGGACCACATTCACCGTTATTATTCCCAAAGAGCTGGGCCAACATCGATGATTTAGGGTCTTTCGGCTTTTCGTACCATGGGAATTTGATTATATTTCGGCATAACCAGAGTACTTGACTTATGAGAACCTTTTCCCAATTGTATGCAAGCCTCACGCTGGCTTGCCTTGGCTTATTCTGTTTGCCGCTTTCAGGCCAGGATATTGGTGTGCAGGCGATTTTGCAGCCCACCGCAACGGTGTGTGGGGGGAAACTTCTCCCGCAGGTCCTTGTGAAAAACTATGGCCCTTCTGACATTACGAGCCTGCGTCTCAACTATGTGCTTGATGGTGTATTGATTGCCAATTTTAATTGGCTTGGCACCTTGGGCCCCAATGGCGTAGATACAGTTACTTATCCTTCGCTCAATTTACCTCTCGGTGTTTATACCCTTCAAGTGTATTCCTCCGACCCCAACTTCTCCTTCGATGTCAATGGGGCCAATGATACCTTGCAGCAGACTTTCGAGGTGACCAAGTCCACCGGAGAGAATGCCCCGTTTTTTGCGGATTTCGATAGCCCAGGATTTCCCTATTCAGGCTATATCGTTAATAATCCTGATGCTGGTATTGGTTGGCAGCGAAGCGAAGGCAATGGCTACCTCGGTGGGGATGCCATTTACATGAACAATTACAATTATGATGCGATTGGGCAGGTAGATGAAATCACCATCCCTGGAACCAATCTTTCTCAGTTGAACAAACCCGGCTTGTCCTTCTTCGTTTCCTATGCGCCCTACGGAATCAATTCTGGATTTGCGGATACCTTGGAGGTATATGTCTCTGGTGATTGCGGCGTCACCTTCGAGCGTGTCTATCAGAAATTTGGAACAGATCTCGCAACTTCTTCTCCTACCACAGGTGAATTTTTCCCCAGAGCATCTTACGATTGGCGACAAGAGTGGGTGGATATTTCAGACTATTTCGAATCTACCTTCTTTGTTGTAAGGTTCCGGCATGTCAATAATTATGAGAACAACCTCTTCCTTGATCGGATTCGGGTTCAGGAAATCTTTGCTCTTGACACGGAGGATGAATTAGCATCCGGGTTTTCCCTTTCTGCAAGCACAACGGAAAGCCATATTGAGGTTCTGATAGGTGATATCAGAAATATTGGGTCTATTTCACTGATGGATGTACACGGACGTGAAGTCTATCGCAGTCAGCTCCCTTATTCTACGGGGCAGCAGCAGCACACGATTTCTGCCGGGCAGCTTGTCCCTGGCGTTTATTATATCAGGGTGCAGGGAGACGTTTCACGATCTATCCCAGTGATCTGGAAGTAGTCATTCCTGTTTTTTAGAGATCAACTCCGGCCCAATAAAAAAATGCCCTCTGTGAAAGAGGGCATTTTTTTATACGTTTTAATAGCGTCAAGTGCTCGGGATCGTTCCCAAGCCTATTTCTCACTCCTGCTCATGAGAAAGTAAGCACCTACACCGACTGCACCAATGATGAGTGCAAGCTTAAGCAGTGGCTGTAATACCCAGCCTACAACCAAAAAAGCACCGACCGGAATCGCAATCTTGCTCCACAGCGGGAGTCTGAGGTAGCTTTTGAAAAGCGGGTGGTTTAGAATTTTATTAAACATACGCGTGGTTTCTGTTTCCCTATTATACATTTTTTTTATGAAAATGTTGTGCTTCTATGCCTGCTTAATGCTTAAAACCTGGAGTTTCAGCCATGTAAAGCAGAAATCCCGCCATTCTCAGAATGGCGGGATTTCTTATTGGATCTAACGATCGTCAGTAGATTACTCTACAGAGATTTTGCGAGTAACGCTTCCCTGGTCAGTCGTGATCTGAATCATGTAGATACCAGCTGGGTAGTTAGATACTACAACTGGCTCAACAACAGAAACGACATTCTTCATTTCTTTAGAGAAGATCATACGTCCATTGGCATCCATAAAGGTAAGGGTTACATCCTGAGCCTTTTCCATTTCAATCTCAGCGAAGAACTCTCCGCGAGCTGGGCTAGGATAAGCAGAGAAGGCGGATACTCCTTGTGGAAGTTCATTTTCAATTCCAATTGTCCAAATTCCTACAACATCAGAGGTGTAGGTGCGCTGACATCCTTCGGAGTCAGTTACAATCACAGTGTAAGTACGACCACCGGCTACGTTTGAAATGGTAGCAGTGGTAGAACCAGCTGGATCATTCCAAAGGTATGTATAGACGCCTGATCCGCCTGTTACCTGAGCTGCAAGCGTTGCATCGCCAGTACCGGCGTCATCGTCAAGAATGGCCGCTGAACCGGTGATAGGAGTAGGCGTACAAGCACCAAAGTTGGCACGCATTACGAGAACTACCTGGTTGGTAGCCTGCTGCCAAGCACCACCAGAGATGTTATTAGCGCGGAACCAGAGGGCTCCTTCGGTGAAGATACCACCAGTAGCAGCAAGACCAAGGTTGGTTCCAAGTTCATTCACGCCTACGAAGAATGTGCCAGGAGGAAGTGGCTGTGGGTTGCCAGAAATGGCGAGGGTAAGTACTACACCATTGTCAGCATCGTCCTGAGAAAACTGATACACCTCTGTGTTGGCGATAGGAGCGTTTTGTGGGCCACCGGTAGCTGGGTTAGCAGCATAGATAGAGGCAAAAACCTGTGTTCCTACTGGGGGTGATCCGAAAGCCATGGTCACTGAAGTAAGGTAATCTACGCTCTCGATAGAAAGGCTATGTGCAAGCACTGCGTTCTGTCCAGCTCCAGCACCAACCCCAAAGTTGGCGATAATACCACCTTGGTCACGAGCTACGGTTGAGTCAGATACGAATATGCCAAAGAATGCAGAGTCATTACTTAAATTCTCATCAGCCTGTGCACCAGTTCCTGCATAAACGGCTGCTACATAAGCACCGGTATCAGTTGGAGTCCATGGACCTACGTTAAAGGTTTTGGAACTTAGGGAAGCAATTCCACCCAAGGAAGCAGAACCAGTATAGGTAGTGGAGAAATCCTCCAGATCGATGACTTCAACATCGAGGGTTCCTGAAGTAATGGCTGTCTGACCAAAGTTGAATACCTCTCCCTGGAAGGTATAGCCAGGAACCTGATTCTTAGGAACAATAGAAAGACCAGGAACCAAAGAAGCAGTGCTCAGGTTGGCGTCGATCTGGATGGGAACGAAATCGAGCTCGTATCCAAAGAGGGTGTTAGGTGTGCCCTGTGCCATACCACCGATGGTGTTTTGACCAGTTACGATATTTGGCGCAATAAACAGACCACCAGCCAAGGCACCGCCAAGAGCGAGGTCACCATCCACATCAAAGCTTACGCCTGTCCATGTGCCAGCAGGTAATTTCAGCTGAGAAATCATGGCATCTGAAGGATTGGCTGATTGCTCAAATACCCAGAGGTATGGACCGCCAGTGCTGATCGGATCATAGGCAGCACCATACATTCCTTCGCGACCGTGAACAGTCTGAGCAATGGTGGTGATGGTAGCTCCGGTTTTGTTCAATACTCCGATGGCAGAGGTGAAGTTACCGATGTAAAAACCACCTGCTCCAGCGTTTAGTGTTGGGTCATAGGTCAGGAACCTAGATCCGATGGTGGAAGCAGAACCTGTGATGGTAATAGTGCTAGTGAGGGTTTTTGTAGCAGGGTTTACCTGGTAGATGCTTGTGCTAGCTCCTCCAAGAAAGATGCTGGTTCCATCAGAAGTGATGGAACGAATGCCTGTAACTCCAGGAACAGTAAAGATTTCGATCAGTGCTCCGCTCGCATTCAATCTAGCCAGGGTATCGCTGTTCCATTTTGATGTCCAAAACTCAGTTCCTGTCCAGTAAGCACCTGCATTGGCAAAATATCCCAAGGTAGTAGAGGCATCAAAAGCAAATTGAAGATCCCACTGGGCATCTACAGTTACTTTTGATCCTGTCTCAGTGCTGATGGCACCTTCGGTTACCGGAGTTTGCTCAGCCTGGGCAGCTTCTACCCTGAAAGCTGGCACGTGGCCCTTAGCCGAAAGGTTTTTTGTCGGTTGTTGGCTCTGACCAAAGGCGGTCGTAGCCATCAGTCCCGCTGCCGTAAAGGCAATGAGTTGTTTAAATAGTGAGGTCTTAGTCAAGTTCATACTCTTAGGTTTAGGTAAATGATAGCCAGGTTTATGTGTGGTTGTATCGCCATGGGGAGAAAATACCCTACTTAATCGGTGACATTTTCTGTCACAAGTGAGGAAACACCTCTTTGTGATGTGTGGGCCAGATGGCACGACATATCTGAGAGGTGGGGCAATATGGAGTTGGGTATGATGGGATGCTTATTAGGGAATAAAAAGCGAAGACTTTGATCATTCGATGCCTCATAGTACAGTACAACGGGTACAAGTCTAGGAAAAATGCATGGATTATCAAACCCGCTTTCT
>JANQTF010000025.1:13249-26742 GCA_030731845.1 Bacteroidia bacterium
ATTTCCTACGCTTTCCAACTCAAAATTGATGGAGAAGATGCCTTGGTTGGGATTTGGATAAAACTCGAAGAATGCCATGTCGAGGGTTGGGTTTTCAATTTGCCTCGATAGCACTTCCCCCTCCCGTCTGTCTCGTTGTTTTACCTCTTCCACGATCATATCGGGATCGGTGTTTTGGTTGGGATCGGCAAGGATCCATGTATTGGTCTTGCTATACCCTAAGGTTGTCTTTGTTTTCCTGCGTCTTTCATCGCGGAGATAGACGATGCTCACTTCTTCATTTGGAGAAAAACTGCGCATCACAGAAGCCAGGCTGTCATAATTCTTGGTGCGTTTTCCTCCAATTTTCATGAGTACATCCCCTGCCTGAAGGCCAGCTTCATCGGCTGCAGAATGTCTTTCTACCTGGGTGATTGGCACACCGGGTCCTTGTGTATTGGTCCTGAGCACGACACCGAGATAGGGCCTTGTCTCTTCAATCAGGATGCGCCTGGGTCTTTGTTCGACTTGTGGGGTAGGCGAGTTTCTTGCTTGCAGGATGGCAAGGGTACGAGCTTCTTGTCCATTTCGTACATAGGTGATCTCTAAGCTATCTCCGGGATGAAGGTCTCTAAGCACCTCACTTAGCTCCCAGGCTGCCTGGGTATCACGTCCGTTCATGATGGTGATCACATCTTTTGGTCGAAGTCCTGCCTGCGAAGCTGCGCTCCCGGTCACCACATTTTGTATATATACGCCCTGAAGGTTGTCCAAATTCAATTCCCTTGCTATTTCTCTGGTCAGATCTTCGGGATAAACTCCCAGAAATGCCTTGGGAGAATGTGTTTGGACGTTTTCTGCCTCCAATTTTATGGGCTGTCTCCCTTGAAGTTGAAGCTCAGCTTCTACCAGTTCAGTGCCTCGTTTATATACAATCGGTAGCGCATCTCCTGCAAAGAGCCCTTTTTTTGCGTTTACGAGTTCTTCAAAGTTTTTGATGGGTATCCCATTCATAGACACAATGGTGTCCTCTGGCGCCAGTCCAGCTATGAAAGCTGCGCCACCTTTTACGATGGATACCACAGCCACACCTCTTGTGTGATGACGATTATCATCCAGGTAAACTCCCATCATACCGGGTTCGCGTTGCAGCTCTTCCGTGGGTCGATAAACATCGGCCTGGGACCGTTGGTCCTCTTCATCGCTGATGATGATGGTGACGGAAACCGACTCGCCCGGCTGGGTTTTTCTGAGTTGATTTTGATCAAGCCATCCATCCACATCAAAACTGCGCGGGGCAAGAAAAGTCGTATCAAAGGTCGTGGTCCCCGTGTCTGATTGCCGCGTAATCTGAAGCGTGATTTTTTGCTGTGCCTGTATGCTGATTGCACCGCCGAGCTGTAGCACGATTGCGAAAAGGAAGGTGATCTGATGTTTCATATTAGGTGAGAATTTGACAAACTCTGAAACGGTTTTCTATCCAATAATAATCAAAAAAAAGTCCTAATGTTTTGATTTTGAGATCATTGTAAACAAAAAGCCGCAACACTATCAATGACAGAGTTGCGGCTTGTCCGATATTTTGAGCCATTTGGGAGGGTGAGACTGTTGTCTGTCGGCAAAATCGACTACTCCACCAAAGCCTTAATTTTCTCAAATAAATCCTCTTCGTCGCCCGGAGCATAAGAGGTATGTTGGTACACAATGTTGCCATCCCCATCGATCAGGAAGGTGTGAGGAATATTGACCACATTCATGGCCCGCTTAAAATCTCCGTTTTGATCGAGGTACACCTCATATTCCCAACCACTTCCGAGAACAAAGCTTCGCACCCTCGGAGCACTCCGGCTATCATCCACAGAGATGGCAATCAGCTTGACGCCAGTTTCTTCTGCCCATTCTTCATATACTTCTTCAATGGCAGCGAGCTCTTTCAGACAAGGTTTGCACCACGTCGCCCAGAAGCTGATGATCATCGGCTTTCCATCATTGCTGAATACGGAGGTGTTGACGCGATTGGCATCCATGTCTTCTACGGTAGCCTCAGGAAGGCCAGACTGCGCGTGGAGAGCTGTGGTAAAGAAAGCCAGGATAAATAGGAAGGATTTCATATTCTCAGTTGTCGGTTAATCTTGATGAGTAATACCAATATTTTTTTTGGTATTACTCGTTGAGACGTAGATCACGCAATATACGTCACCTAAACCGATTGGTGTTGCCTGTTATTGCAGAATGATCTAATATTTCTCCCGAATGGCTAAATTTGTTCGCATAAAATCCTGTGAATGTTAGGGATTTGGAGATTTGACTAATTTTATTGTCAAAAATTAGCTAATATTGTTGGTGTGGAAAGCATGTCGCTTCATCTAAAAGGCTGCTCATCCCCCCAAAACATCGGAGTTTATCAGAGCCAACATGAAGATTTTTCCAGTCAGACCACCTAAAATGGGAATTTATCGGAGTAGAGATGGATGAGGCAGATATTTTGTAGAGCAGGAGAGCCAATTGATCTGCCCACCAAATGTTGCTTTCAATATTTGAAGGCAGGTGGACCAGATAATTCAATGGTCTCTATGGCTTTACGGATACTGCCTGTAGTGGCCGCCTTTATCAAATTGGCAGGCCACCAAGCCTTGGCCCAATGTAAGTATTTGAGGGATTGTTGCTCAAATCAGCCATTTTGGAGCTATTTTGAGGGAGTAATGAGCGTTGGTATTTGATTGTTTGCGATGGCTCAAGACCGATAAATAGTGTTCATAATTGAATGCTCATTGAGATAATGGAGGCCTTTTTGGGACCAATGGTACGAAGTCGTGATTGAATGGTCATTGAATTTATGTTCATTTCCGAATATGCTAGGTGGCCAAACTGCTGCTCGGAAAAGCGAAAGGTTTGGGGGGATAAGCTTAGGTAAGAAGACGGGGTAGTTAGGTTACTTTGAGGCAGGATCAAGGGAGTCGTGAGATCTTCCTAACAAAATACCTACCCCATGGCCGCAGAAGATTACAGCCCCTATCAGTTCTTGAAATTCCAGAAAAACTCCTTTCTTCGAATACAGGAGATTCGAAATCATGATTTTGATCCTGATTATTCAAACCGACCTCTGCTTTACAAGAAACCGGATAGCATTTGCAGTACTCCCGGAGAAGCACTTCCCTTATTTTGGCGGGAGAAGCTTGAGTTTTCCAAGGAGTGGCGACAGCAAATCAGTCACTACGTTCATTCATTCGGCCTCACGCTGAAAATCACTGGCGATGCTGACATCCCATTGATCAAAGACTTTTTGAATCAGCGCTACACACCTGAAATGGCCAATGAGATTTGCCCATTTGATCTTCACCGAATTCGGCAGTATGGACACGTGCTCGTTCTTCAAGATCAAAATAAGAAAATCAAAGGAACCATCTTTGAGCTTGGGTACGATACGGCCGAAAAAACTTCCTACACCATTCGACTGGCAGTAGATCAGGACCACGAGGGCCAAAATCTTGGTTACCACCTAATGATGTACTCTACCTTGCTAGCCATGGAACAAGGCTCCCGTGTAAAAAGAGGATTGATCCAGTTTGCTAATACGAGAAGCTTGTATGTCAATCTCAACAAAGTGGGCTGGATTTGTGACGGCTTTGAGCCGAATATCCCAGGTATGGGTGCTTTTTTCCATATTGCCCTTCCCCTTGATCCTACTGGACTCACTGGCAACAGAATGGATGTAGCCAAAATTAAGGACTACATGGATCAGCACGTGGCCGAAAAGGACTACATGCTCATTGATCTTGAAGATCTCGAAGGCATTAGCAGTATGTATGCCGATACCTCCTTTAAAGTTGTGGCTCTGTTGCCTTCTGGCAAAAACAGAGAAAAGGGCTCTTTCTTCGCCCTGCCCTCAGAGGTCCTGCGACTAGATACCAGATACGTTCCCTACAGATAACAACAGCATTTTTTTGCACATGAATGGAAAACCTTCTCTCAGGAGAGGGTTTTTTCTTATCCCGGAAAATCTCTTTGGAGAAATGCCCGGATGTCTTGGTCTTTGCTCGAAAGGAAATCTGCGGTTTCACCATGGAAATGGACCTGACCACGGAGTAAAAAAACGACTTGTTCGGCCAGACGCTTCATGGAGTGAAGGTCATGGGTGATGATGATGCTTGTCCGATTCTCCTGCTTATTCAGCGAAGCGATGAGGTCGTCGATGCGACTGGCATTGATGGGGTCGAGGCCTGTGGTAGGTTCGTCATAAATGAGATATTCGGGTTGGTGCACGATTGCCCTGGCAATTCCCACCCGCTTTTGCATCCCGCCAGACAGCTCCTCGGGAAACCGGTTGAGAATGCTCTCATCAAGGCCTACTTGATGCAAGGCCACAGATACGGCTTCGTTAATCCTTTGCGGATCAAGGTCCTTTCGCTCATCTAGCTTGAGTCCTACATTTTCTCGAATGCTGAGCGAGTCAAACAGGGCATTCCCCTGAAAAACCACCCCAAAACGATCGAGTGTTCTGCTCCAGTCTTTTGGGCTGTAGGCTAGCATAGATTCACCTTCAAATACCACATCTCCCGCATCCGGCACCTCAAGGCCTACGATCAATCTTCCAATTACTGATTTGCCAGCTCCACTGCTTCCTATCAGGCAAAGCTGAACCCCTTTTGGGATCTTCAGCGAAAGATGTTGAAAGACGACCCGCTTACCAAATTGCTTGCTTACCTCCCGGAGTTCAATCATGGTCAGCTGCTCAGCTTGTTGTAGATGGTCCACCATCTCTCGGGAATGTCGTCATTCCTCGAAAATTCGTAATCTTTTTCACTGCAGGCTACGAGTCGGGTCTTTGGCCATTTGGCGCCAATCGAATCCTGATATGGCACTTCCATCCACCACCTTTCACTACGGTTGTGTTTGTAAAAGTCGATTTTGGGAATGCTGGAATGAAGCTGAACCGAATATTGAGTGAGGTTGGATTTGTCTTCTCGTGGATAATCATCAAAGCGATGGTAAAACCCGTCAAGGAAATACCAGGCAGCCATAGCAGAGAGCCTGCTGGTTTGATCCCGACGGTCGTCTATAGGGGCCCAGCCAGAGAGGGAGAAACTCAGCGGGCCATAGCCCAGGCCAGCATACCGTGCCACGCGGCAGAATTCTTCTGCGGAGAAACCGCCGGAGGAGAGGGTAGCCGCAGCAGGCGCATCTGCGGCGCGCACAGCAGAGAGGTCCACGCTGATGACCTGAGCTGTGCGTAGGTAGGGTTCTGCCTCTTGGATGTTACCCATGAGTTGCCCGTAGCGAATGGCGGTGAGGTTTCGCTCTTTGAGCCAGTTGAGCTGCTCTTCACTCACAAAGTAGCGCTGATAGCCAAGCAGGGAATAGTCAAATAGCCAGGCAGGCATGGTTTTGAGTAAAGCGTGATGATAGCTTTGGTGATCCAGGAGTAGATCGCTATCAAGCTGATCTGCCTGTGAGTCGATGTGGACATATTCGATGGGGCTTTCGGCTCCTTCAAATGCGTGGATCTGAGCCATAGACAGAAGCGGATCATCATACACAATGATGCAGGGTTTGCCGGACTTGCGGAGCTGGGCAAGCACATAGCTGAGCTGTTCCAGGCTGTCTTCGACCAACTCTCTGGGTTTAAGATGACCCAGATCAGCTATTTTTGCCCGTGGATAAGGCTGTGAAAGGCTGAAAAATTGCTGGCGAAAAACCGACGGGAGCCATTGATGATCGCGAATGCATGCGGAGAAAAAGAGCACATCAGCCATTTCCCAATCGGGAAATTCATCGATAAAACAATCGACCTGATCCATCAGACTGGGGTCTGCCTGTAGGTCGGGCAGTCGGTGAGGCTTCTTGATGGGTTGAAAAAAAACGGAAAGATCCATGTGTGAGTAGTTCTGCCTGATTTCCAGATCGCGGCGATTTGGCTTACTTTGCAGCCGATCGATCACTTATGGCGACACAAGATAAGGAAATTGAAAAGATCCTCGTTACCGGGGCCACCGGCTTTCTGGGGAGACATCTGATTATGCAGCTTTTGGCACAGCAATATCAGGTGTTGGCACTCGTGCGCAATGCATCTTCACGAAGCCACGGGCTTCCTTCGGAGGTTGAGGTGGTGGAGGGCGACATCTCTGATGTGGTGTTGCTCGAATCGGTGATAGCGCAAGTGGAGGTGGTGATTCACACCGCGGCCATGGTGAGCTTTTGGAAAAAGGATGCCGACCGGATCATGAAGGTAAATGGAGAAGGCACGGCCAATGTGGTAGAAGCATGTAAAGATGCTGGCATTCGGCTCATTCACGTGAGCTCCATCGCTGCGCTTGGCAGTGTGCCTAAAGGAGCATTTGTGACCGAAGACACCGAGTGGCTGCCCGGGGAGAAGCGCTCTGCCTATGCTAAGTCTAAGTATCTGGCTGAGCGTGAGGTGATTCGGGGAATTGCCGAAGGGCTTGTGGCCCAGTTGGTAAATCCATCGGTGATTATTGGGCCTACTCACAATTGGCAGGAAGGAACCGGGAAAATGTTTTCCATCGTGGACAAAGGCTTGTCATTTTACAACCCCGGCAGCAACGGATTTGTGGGGGTGGAGGATGTTGCCCGGGCCATTATCCTGGTTTTGCAACACGATGAGCTGGAAAATGGTGCCCAGTTTTTGCTGAACGCTGAAAATCTCTCCTTTCGCGAGTTGTTTACCCATATCGCCATCTCTTTGGGCAAAAAGCCGCCTTCGCGAAAACTGCCGCGTTGGCCTACCATGCTTGTGGCTACCATATCTGAGTGGCTCTCGTTGATTAGCAACAAGGCGCCCATCGTAACCAGAGAATCGATGAAATCAGGATTTTACTCCAGAAAATTCGATGGCTCAAAAATTGAAAGCCTGGGTCTTGCCTATACGCCCATCAAAGAGGTGATAGCCAAAGCCGCTTCGGTCTATCGGGAGTCCTTTCCCTCCTGAGTTTTCTCCTCTAACTTCGATTCGCTATTTTCGTCCATGCGTCCGACAAAGTCATCACAAGAAAAGCTACAGGCCATCCTCAAAAGCCAAGGCTATACCATTCGCTACGAGCGAGGCAACTTTCAGGGGGGGTACTGCATTGTTCACGACCAAAAGACCATTGTGATCAATAAATTTCACCCGATAGAAGGGAAAATTAATTCCATGATCGACATCATCAAGGCCTTGGATATCGTGGAAGATCAGCTGACGGAAGATCAAAAAAAGGTGGTGGATAAATTGAAAACGGATTGAAAACACCCTTACAATTTACTTTTATTGGGACCGGAACCTCTCAGGGAGTGCCTGTTATCGCCTGCGATTGCGAGGTGTGCCAATCTGTTGATCCCAAAGACAAGCGCTTAAGAAGTGCTGGTTTGCTCAGGGCGGCTTCTACCTGTCTTGTGATCGATACGGGTCCAGATTTTCGGCAGCAGATGTTGAGAGAGAAGGTCAAAAGCCTCGATGCCATTCTGTTTACTCATCAGCATAAGGACCATGTGGCCGGCCTCGATGACGTGAGGGCATTCAACTATGCCCAAAAGCAAGACATGCAGATTTATGCCAACGAGCAGACGATCGACAGGCTAAAGATAGAATTCGCCTATGCTTTTGATACCCCCGACTATCCCGGTGTGCCCAAATTGCGGGTGCATGAAATTAGCACTAAGCCATTTATGGCAGCTGGCATGTTGTTTCAGCCGATTCCGGTCATGCATGCTGACTTGCCTGTACTGGGATTCAGAATCGGCACATTCGCCTACATTACCGATGCCAATGTGATCCCGCCATCTTCTATGGAGCTCCTTCGCGGGGTAGAGATAATGGTGTTGAATGCCTTGCGGAGAAATCCACATCATTCACACTTCACCCTGTTTGAAGCCGTTGATGTCGTCAAAGAAATCAATCCAAGGCAAGCTTATTTCACGCATATCAGTCATTTGCTTGGTAAGCATGAGGAAGTAAGCCGAGAACTGCCTGCAGGAATCTCTCTGGCCTATGACGGCCTGAGGATCGATTTGTAAAGCAAAAATGAGCCTCGCTGAAGGTGAAAAATCGATCTCGTGGATTTTGATGATTTGGTAATACTGAAAAGTCCGGAATCCCCTTACATTCTCTTACCTTTGCCCTGTAGTCAAAACCTTTCTATCCAATAAACCAAAGTCTTATGACGCAAGCCAAAACTCTGATTGTCATGGCGATCCTTTTCCTGGGAGCTGGGCAGATGTTCGGTCAGTGCACCGACCTGTTCTTCTCTGAGTACCTAGAAGGATCGAGCAGCAACAAAGCCTTAGAAATTTACAATCCCAGTGCTTCTACTGTGGACCTCACGGGCGTTCAGATCCATCGCTTAAATGGCGGATCTACCACAACCGACACCTTCAAATTGGCAGGGATGCTCGCAGCGTATGATGTGTATGTCGTGGCGAATTCCCTTGCCGATCCTGCCATCCTGGCGGTAGCTGATACCACTGGTTCCGCTACCTTCTACAATGGTGACGATGCCCTCGTGTTGATCAACGTGTTGACGGGTGATACCCTCGACGTGTTTGGAACACCTGGCATTGATCCAGGTACCAACTGGCCTGTAGGCACCGGAGCGAGCGCTGAGTTTACCCTCGTGAGAATGACTTCCGTGAGTGGTGGTAGCACAAATTGGGCTACAGGAGCGATGGAATGGGACGTGTTTCCACAAAACACCTTCACCGAGCTGGGTGCACACACAAGCAATTGTGCCACTGTAGCTTCTACGGGTTGTTCGAAGTTGTTTTTCTCCGAATACCTCGAAGGTTCCGCCAGCAACAAAGCGCTTGAAATTTACAATCCTTCGACTATGCCGATTGATCTGAGCAACATTCAGATTCACCGTCAGAACGGAGGCTCAACCACCATTGACACCTTCAGATTGGCTGGTGTGCTCGCTCCTTATGATGTGTATGTCGTAGCGAATGCTTCTGCTGATCCCGCCATTCTTGCGGTGGCTGACACCACTGGTTCTGCTACTTTTTATAATGGTGACGATGCCCTCGTGCTGCTCGATGCCGCCACTGGCGATACCCTCGACGTGTTCGGAACTCCCGGTATTGACCCTGGGTCTAACTGGCCAGTAGGTTCTGGTGCGAGTGCTGAATTCACCCTCGTGAGAATGGTAACCGTGGACGGTGGTAGCACCAACTGGGCCACTGGCGCAACGGAGTGGGAAGTGTTTCCGCAAAACACCTTTACCGAGCTTGGTGCACACATCAGTGCTTGTGAGTTGCTTGCTTCTGGTTGCGACAAAATTTTCTTCTCTGAATACATTGAAGGATCTGGCAACAACAAGGCATTGGAAATTTATAACCCAACTGCCATGACTGTTGATCTGTCTGATATCCAGATTCACCGTCAGAATGGTGGTTCTACTACCATAGATACCTTCAGGTTGGCCGGATCCATTGCCCCTTATGATGTGTATGTCGTGGCAAACGCATCTGCAGATGCCGCCATTCTCGCACAAGCTGATACCACTGGTTCTGCTACCTTCTACAACGGCGACGACGCCCTGGTGCTGATCAACGGCGCTACAGGAGACACACTTGACGTATTTGGTACTCCCGGAGTAGATCCTGGCACCAATTGGCCTGTAGGCACTGGATTTAGCTCTGAGTTCACCCTCGTGAGAATGTTCTCCATCACCGCAGGTAGCACCGATTGGGCTACAGGTGCTATGGAGTGGGACGTGTTTCCACAAAACACTTTCTCTGAGCTGGGATCGCACAGCAACGTGTGTGCACCACCTGCCACCGATACCGAGGTTTCTTTTGCTGTCACGAATGTCACCGTAAGCGAAGGTGCAGGAACTGCCACCTTCGACATCTCTCTCATCAACGCGACCAACGACACCGTGGCTGTGAATGTTACCCTGTCTGCGGCTTCTACCGCAACGGCTGGCGTTGACTTCACCTTCATGGATACTACGGTTGTATTTGCTGCAAACTCTACAGGGCCTATTTCTCTTTCCGCTGCGATCATCGAAGATCTCGATGTAGAATCTGACGAGACCATCGTGCTTGTGCTGTCAATGCCAACCAATGGCGCTGTATTGACCGCCGACTCTGTGTTGACCATCACCATTTCTGACAATGACTACCCTGTGTACTCCATCGGGCTGGTAACTGCTGACAGCGACGGTGACGGAGCTGCTGACTCAGTTGGGGTGAAATGTGAGCTCCACGGCCTCGTGTATGGCGTAAACCTGAGCACAAGTGCTCTCCAGTTTGGCCTTCGCGACACCACCGACGGGATTCAGGTGTTCTCTTTCAGCGGTACTTTTGGCTACACAGTCGTAGAAGGCGACAGCATCATCGTGCAAGGAACCATCGATCAGTTCAATGGATTGGCGGAAATCATTCCTGATAACGTAGAACTTGTATCTTCTGGAAACACCATCAGCGAACCAGTCGTGGTAACGTCGTTTGATGAAACTACAGAAAACGAATACATTCAGCTCAATTGTGTGACCCTCGTGGATGCATCTTTGTGGCCGCTTGACGGTGCAAATGCCAACGTAGAATTCACCAATGGCGTGGATACTTTCACTGTCCGTATCGACAAAGAAACTGACGTGGATGGCACGCCTGCTCCAGTTGGCTTCATCAACATCAAAGGAATTGGGTCTCAGTTCGATGGAACTTCTCCCTATAATGATGGATATCAGCTCTTCCCGATGTTCCCATCTGACTTGATGGCTCTGCCCGCAGAAACTGCTGCTCTGAGCATTGCTGCCGATGCCATCGACGAAAGTGCTGGTACTTACACCTTTAAAGTGTATCTCGGAAACGCCAATCCTGACATGACAAGCTTCACTCTTGAGGTAGATGCAGCTTCTACCGCTACAGAAAACACAGATTTCTCTGTGGCTTTCAGCTACGACTTCTCAGGTTGTGGAGACAGCGATACCGTTGATGTGGTCGTAACCGTGACTGACGATACTGATGTAGAGGGCGACGAAACCGTGGTTCTGAACCTCGTTTCTTCTGATCCTGCTACAAGCATCTCTAATGGCACCCTTACCCTGACCATCACTGAGACTGACAACATTCGCGACCTGCTGCCTGCTGGCGTGGTGAAAGCTTATCCAAACCCCGGTCGTGATATGATTCGTCTGGAAAGCTCCATCATGATGGAAAAAGCCAGCTTGATCAATCTCAACGGGCAAACCGTGCGCGAGCTTCGCACCTTGAGCCAGGATCTGAACATCAACACTGCTGAGCTTCCTGCCGGAATCTACCTGCTTCAGGTTGAGACTGTCAATGGATTGTGGATGCAGCGTTGGGTGAAGAACTAATCACCGCAATTGCGTTGGATGTTTCCAACGCATAGTGCTCATATAATAAAAAGTGCCCTGGAGTTTTCCAGGGCACTTTCTTTTTCACACGGAGCGGAGAGGAAGAGGTTGGGAAAGGTATGGGGGAGAAGAGAGTTTGGGAAAGGTATGGGGGAATAAAGGTATAAGGCTGGATTTCTTTTTTCCTTCATTCACCCACTCAATACTTTCTTTTTTACACGGAGCGGAGAGGAAGAGTTTGGGAAAGGTATTGGGAAATAAGGGTATAAGGCGAGATTTTTTTCCTTCATTCAACCACTCAAAATTCAAAAACTCAACACTTTTCCCATGCTTCCCATCCTATAACTCCTGTAATCCAGTAATCCTGTCAAGATGTTCCCTTCCCTCATTCAATAACCCAACAATTCAACAATTCAACAATTCAACAACCCAACAACCCAACAATTCCCCCACTAGAGGTCTCTTCCGTCCCAGAGGTTGGCTTTTTTGGACACGGTGAATACCCGTGACAGGTTGAATCCAAAGCGGACGCCGCCGCTCTGCCAGGTGTCGAAAGTCTCGGTGACGAAATAATTTGGGGTCATACCGAGAGAATTGCTGAAAATCAGCTGAAAAACGTGGCCTCCGGTCTCGATATCCACCCCAATGGAGAGGCTGTTTTCATTGATTCCAGCTGTGTAGCCGGTTCCGGGCCAGCCAGGCAGGAGGTAGAAGTATTCTGCATTGACCGTTACTCCGCCAGATACTTTAAACCTACCACCGATTCCAACAGCATACACATCATTTTCGTCTTGTGTGGTGGCCACGAGGTTGCGGTGAATCACTGTGGGCGTGAGCTGAAGACTGAGCCGATCGCCAAACTTGCGTGCGATGAGCAGCTGATGATAATAGGTGAGACGTGAGCTGAAGAAGTTTTCTCTATCGGGGTCGGCCCACCTTAAGGTATTGACGGCAATTCCGCCGGCATAAGCCAATGAAATAGGCATGACAAATTTGCCGCTGCTTTGGCGAAGTAGCTTCAATTTGAGGCTGCCGTCGTAGGTTTTGTTGATGTTGCTGCGGCCCACGCCAAGGGCAAGCCAAGGGGTAAGACCATATTCGAAATCGAAACGCATATTGGCCTGGTCCAGGCCAAACAAGTCGTAGAAGCCACCGTTGAGTTTGCCAAACCGGTGTGAAATATTGAGCTGCATCACGCCTGGGGCAGGCATTTCTATGCTTTGGGCATTGACCACCCGTGTAGTTTTGAAGGTGGCGATGGTAAATTCCCTCTTTTCCTCTTCCATCTCATCGAGCATATCGAGGAGGTCCTGGGCATACATCGCGAATGGAGCAAGAAGTAGAAGGATCAGACTCAGTTTTTTCATGTGAGTGGTCGTTGAAGTAGTGCGTGAGGGAAGAAAAAAGGGGGAGAGAGCCTGATTCTCCATCCCCCTTTGCTGTGTGTTTCTGATGTAGCTTATCGATTGCTCGGCTTGTAGTTGATGTCCACATGAGCATCTACCACAGGTGCAATTTTGTCTTTGGCCATGCTTGGGATCGTGATCTCGTGGTCGGCCAGGGTGATGGGGAAGGTGCTGGAAGACGAAATTTTACCATCTACGACTTTCACTTCTCCCTTGGCTTCTATCTCCTTAGCAATTCCATGGATCGTGAGCGTGCCTTTCACCGTCACGGGATAAGTGCCATCGGTGTTGAACTTCACCTCAGAGAGGTTGGTGATTTTACCCTCAAAGGTGGCCTTGGGAAATTTATCAGACTCGACATACTTCTCGTTGAAGTGCTCCTGCATGAGCGCTTTGTCAAATTGGAATCCACGCATGAGCAGCATGAAAGCCATCTCGCCAGTTGCAGGATCGAGAATGCTTGTTGCTTGGTTGTTATGGGCTTCTATGTCTTCAATCGGAGTGTGGGAAAAAAACCACACGTGGCCGTTTCGGGTCATTTGTTTTTGTGCCTGCAAACCAGAGGCAGCGAAAAGAATCAGGAGAAAAGCAATGCTCAGACGTTTCATAATGGGCTTTGAGATTAAGTAAAAACAAAAGGATTTTGAGGGAAATTAATTGTTGGCAGCACCCTGATTGATCCAGGCCTCGATTTGACTTAACTCACAATCAGGGAGTTTGTTGCCCCCCTGGGGCATTTTGGACCAATTGGGATTGTGGCTAATGCTACCGTAGAAGCTACCATTGTCCACCACCC
>JANQTF010000026.1 GCA_030731845.1 Bacteroidia bacterium
TTGATCATTGTTACAGATGGAGAAGATCATGAAGGAAATGCGCTGGAGATGGCGGCTACGGCTCGTCAGCAGGGCTTGCGGATCCATTGCATCGGGGTGGGTTCTGCTGAGGGAGCGACCATTCCGGAGGTGATGGCTGGCAGAAAAATCGGCGAGAAACGCGATGATGCGGGCCAAGTGGTGGTTTCCAGGCTCAATCCCGCGATGCTGACAAGCATTGCAGAGGCGGGGGGAGGAAGTTACTACTCCCTTCGGGACATTCGCCAAACCATCGAAAGCCTGGAAACGGATCTGGACTCGCTGACGGAGCAAGAATTTGATGAGCGATACATCACCGATTATGAAGATCAGTTTTCCTGGATGCTGGGGATCGCCCTGCTGCTGTTGACCCTGGAGGCTTTCTTTTCCTTACGCGTAAGCAAAGAATCATGAAATATTCATTCCTCATCCTGACCCTGATTGTGCTGCCTGCCTGGCTTTGGGCGCAGCAATCGCCAGAACTACGCGCCTTGCTGCGAGCGGGCAATCAGGCATATAGCCGGGGCGAGATGATCGCGGCTGAGATTCAATATCGCAAGGCGCTGGATAAATTTCCGGAGACAAGCGAAGCTTCCTACAACCTGGGCAACGCCTTGTTTCGGCAAGGGCGCTATGATCAGGCCATCGTGGCGTATGCCGCTGTGAGTGAGCGCAGCAAAGACCCTCGCCTCGCTTCTCGCGCCTTGTATAATCAGGGCAATGCCCAGATGGCCAGAGAAGATTATGAATCGGCGGCGGATGCGTTTCGCAATGCCCTCAGACAAGACCCAGCGAATGATGCGGCCCGGCACAATCTGTCTCTGGTCATGAAGAAGATAGAAGAGCAACATCAACCCCCAAAAGATCAGGACAAGGAATCGCAGCAGGAGGAAGAGCAGCAACAGCAGGAGCAGCAAGAGGATCAGGAAACGAAGGACCCGGCCAAGGATTCACCGGAAGATGCGCCTCCTTCTTCGCAGCCGCCGAGCCGCCCCATGACGCCCGAGGAAGCTGATCAGATGCTTAAAAGGCTGGAGCTCAAGGAGCAAATGGTCCAAAATCAGATTCGCCAAAAACAAAACCGAGGAAAAATCAGAGGAAGCAAAGATTGGTAAATTGGGAGATCCTGTTTGAACAGATTTTATCCTTGCATTTTCGCTGATCCCTCTTGAAAGAAGTCAAGTTATGTTTCGTTTTAACCCCAGTTAACACCCATGAGCAACGCAAACAACAACATGCAACAGCTTGCGCAGCACACCTTTCAATTTGCACAGGCAGTGAGAGAATTTGGCAAAATCGTTCCCATGACGGTTTCCAACATCGAAGATTTGAAATCCCTCATTCGGAGCTCCGGTAAGGCTGGGGAGTCCTTGATTCGCACGCAGGAGGCACCCAATGAGTATGAGTTTAAGTTGAGAATGAAGACCGTGATCGAAGAATTGAGAACGACCCAGTATTACCTGAGCCTCATGGATACCCAAAACCACGGCGAGTTGAACCACCGTCGTTCGCAACTGATGAAGGCCGCCGATGACCTTGCCGACGTATTCCGAAAAGTTCTGTAATCTCCTATGATCCGATCCATTGTTTTCCCGTTTGCCCTGATCCTGTTTCTGACCAATGCGTTGGGGCAGAGCTTTCGTGTGCAGCTTCAATCAGAGGAAGTGGAGGCAGGAAAACCATTTCAGGTGGCATTTGTGGCCTCAAGCGACGATGTGAGCCAACCACAATTCCCAAGTTTTGATCGGCTCGTGGTCCTGAGCGGCCCACGTGCTGAGCAGGAAATGGTGAATGTAGGCGGTTCTCTGAGCACCCAAACGGTGTACAGATTTGAGCTACAGGCGTCGAAACCGGGAACCTACCTTATCGGCACAGCCACAGCTGTGGTGGAAGGCGAGGTGGTATATACCAACTCCCTGGAGCTGCGGGTGGTAGCGCCGCAGCCAGAACTGAGTCCGGAGGATCAGGCCCTGCGCAGGGCGCTGGAGCGATCGCTTTCTCAGAACATCAGCCTCGAAGCTACTTTGTCGGATAGGCGGGTGTATGTGGGCGAACCAGTGGACCTGACCTACGATTTGTGGATTGACGCGCAGCTTTCGAGTCAGGTGGGAAGCATTTCGAGGGAAGGAACGCCACAGTTTCCGGGATTTTCGGCTACGCCCATTCCGATCAAAAATGAGCGAACCCTGGAAATTCGTCAGGGAAAGCGCTTTCTCAAAACCAGGGTCAGCGCCTACCGGCTGATTGCCCAGACTCCGGGCACCTTTAGCATGGACAGTCTGCCCCTGGGCATGACCGTGGCCATTCCACGCGCCACCAGAACGCCACAAAACGATCTCGAAGCATTTCAGCGGCAGTTTCAGCCTAATTTCCGCGAGTACCGATATACCATTGTTTCCGCCCGTCCGAAGCTGGAAGTATTGCCCTTGCCTGCCACAGATCGCCCGGTGGATTTTAGCGGTTTGGTGGGAACGCTCACGCTGCGTACAGAATTGACCCGCAATAGCCTGCAAACCGGGCAAGAAGCCCAGCTTATTCTCACCTTCGATGGCGATGCAGATTTTGGCCTGCTGACGCCCCCTGCCCTGCTGCTGCCGCCCGGCATGGAAGCCTACCCGCCCACGGTGGTTCCGCCAACAGCTGGAACCGGAAGAATTATCACCTACCCCTTTGTGGCGAGAAATCCGGGAAGCTTTTCCATCCCAACTCCTCAGCTCAGCTTTTTCAACCCCTCTACCCGCACCTATCAACAGCTTGGTGGCGACACCCTCCTCGTGACTGTGACCGGAGAAGCCCTCTCCGCAGCGATAGCCCAGGAAGACGACTCTGGCGCGAATGCCGCATTCGACAAGACCTTTTTCCCCCACAAAACAGGGCTTCGGGCTCAAGCGGAAGCGTGGATTCACACCGGGTTTTGGGAAGTGATGCTGCTTCCATGGCTGCTTATGATTCCTGTGCTCTTGCTCTATCGACAGCAGCAGCGACGCCTTCGCGATCCCCAATATCAGCGGCAACGTGCCTTCAAAAAAGCGCTTGCGGAGCAACTGCGCCTCGCCCAACAGGCCTTTCAGCAAAATCGCCCAAAGGATGGTCATGCAGCGCTGCTTGCTGCGCTATGGGTGCTCCTTGAAGATCGCCTCGACCTGCGACCCGAAGCCCAAACCAACGATCAACTGCGTGCGGCTCTGGCCGCAGCAACCTGGTCAACGGCTGAGCAGGAGCGTCTCCTGGGCTTGTTATTTCGCTGTCGGGCTGGTGCCTACGGCCATCAGGTCAGCGTAGCCGACAAGCAGCTTTTGGCAGATGTGACGGCTTTTATGGAGGTGGCACCTCCACGTCCGCCGCTTGTGGTGGCGGAAGAAACGCAATTTCCTGTGCTCGCTACGCTGTTGATTTGCTGCTCCTTGGTAGGGTCTTTATCCGCCCAAACGAGTTGGGACCAAGCCGCAGCGGCCTACCGACAAGCTGATTATGCCCGCAGTGCCCGCATCTATGACTCGCTCTACCGAAGTGGGGAGCGCTCCATCGACTTGTTTCAGAACTGGGGGAATGCTGCCTATCAAAATGGGGCCTTGGGCCGTGCTGTGTGGGCCTACGAGAAGGGGCTTCGCTACGAGCCTGCGTCGCGCCTGACGCAGCAGAATCTGGCTTTTGTGCGCAAGGATGTGCGCAGCGACATTCTTCCCCGGCCTGAGCTGGCACTGGAGCGGAGCTGGCGTGAAGGCATCGGGCGCGTGGGTCCGGCGGGTTGGAGTTGGCTTGCGGTGTGGCTGAGTTTGTCGTTGGCGCTTGTGGTGGCAGGCAGCTTGTGGTGGCCGAAGCTAAGGCGGTTCAGAACCCCCCTGTTGCTGTCTGGCGGGGCCTTGCTGGCAATTTGCCTCTGGTTGCGCGTGTCCTCCGACCCCGAGCGCCCAAATGGGCAGGCGATCATCTTATCCGCTACGGTGGTGCGAGAAGCCCCGGAAGGCCAACGCGAGCTTCTGTTGCTCGTGCCAGGGGTGAAAGTCTATACCGGCGAAGTGGTATCGGGCTGGCGCGAAATCCGTGTTCAAGACCCTGAGTCAGGGGAGCTTGTCGGCTATGTGCCGACGGGGCTGGTTGGGGAGTTGTGAGGAGACGGGCCTGGGTAGGGACAGGCCTGTGTCGGGGACAGGCCATTCTCTGGCACAGGCCTGCGGGCTGTCCCTACGGGTCGTTTGCCATTTTCGGGACAGGCCTGCGGGCTGTCCCTACTTGCTGCCCTCATTTGTTTTGCATTTCTTCGACGCCGTTCCAGCCCTCGGGAATTCCCTGGAGTAGATATTTTTGACACATCTTCTGAAAGCGAAGGAGTACCTGATCATTCGGGGAAATGACCAGGCTTTGATCCCACACACGAAGCGCTTCGGCAAATTCTCCTTCGACAAAGTGCTGCAATGCCTGATTGTGCATTTCGAGACTTCGGGACTTGCTGTCTGCCTCTTCAGGCGAATCAGCCGCAAAGCACTCGTAGATGGCCATGGGCGTTACCCGCCCTTTGACGAGTACCCTTCCCAATGAGCGGAGGGAGTTTCTTTGTGTCAATTCTTCAGCCGTGGTTTCCGACAAGAGGATATTTACCCCAAACTGCTTGGTGAGGCCTTCCATGCGGGAGGCGGTATTGACACTATCAGACACCACGCCAGCATTCATGCGGAGGGTGTCGCCAATGACACCCATCATCAACATGCCGGTATGCAGTCCGACCCCAATTTTGATCGGATCGCGATGTTTGGCTTCGCGCTCCTGGTTGTAGCGAGCCACTGTTTGCTGAATCTCGATGGCAGCTTCTACGGCGTCTGAAGGATGGGACATGAACAAAGCCATGATGCCATCGCCATAATATTGGTTGACGAAGCCATGATGCTGCTGGATGACTGGCCCGATTCTTCCCAGGTATCCATTGAGAAAGTCAAAGTTTTCCTTAGGGGTCATTTGCTCAGAGAGGGTGGTATAAGAACGGATGTCCGAAAACAGTACCGTTACTTTTCTCTCCACTTGATCCCCCAAGAGTACTTCTGTCGCGTTCGCCCTACCCAGGCTTTTGAGAAATTCATGTGGGACAAATCGGCCAAAAGCGGTATTGACCTTAGATAATTCCATATTCAGAGCGCGCTCTGCTATGAGCTTGTCTTTTTGGCTTTTTCTCACTTTGTAGCCGAGCCCCAGCGAGAAAATGAGGATTTCGACGATGACACTTCCCAAAAAGAACACGAAGGTATTCACCTGAATAAAATTACGCAGGAGCAACTGCATAAAGCCGAACAAGAACACAACACCGGAGCCGACAATGAAGAACCAAACCAAGGCCCCGCCCACTTTTCCCAGCCGGAAAAAATAGAGGAGCAAAAACAGAATCTCACCGGCTAAGAGTATCTGATTCGCTACAAACCATCCGAAGCTTTGGGAATTCAATAGAAAAGTAAAGACCATCCCAATCAGAAAGAGCAGCCTGATTCCCACAATTACTTTGATCGCCTTATCCCATCCGGGGGTGATCTCTCTGGCATTGAGAAAGGATCGGCCAAACAGAAAATACCATAAGCTGGTACTTGACAAGAGCAGACCAGAGGAAATATTGTTCAGGGAAGGCGTATCAAAGCCGATAACCGGGTAATTTCTCACGGTCGTATCAAAATACAAGGCCCCCAACAGAGAGAGCAGATACAGTGCGTACCAGAAATACGTGAGCTCTCTTGTGGTAATGAAGATCATGAAATTATAAAGCAGCATGATTAGCAAAATGGCCTGAAACATTCCGACAATAACTACCTCATTGGCAAAATATCGGAGTTTCATATTGGAAAATCCCAACTCTGAATACACCGTTGCAGAAACAATTGGTGGGGCTCTCATCACCTCACGGCTTCGGTACAACAAGCGCAGGGTATCACCCGGTCCTACTTCAAACCGGAAAGCTCCGTCTCCTCTAAAAACCAATTCCCGCTTGGACACTGCTATATTGGCCCCGCTCAGCCTCGAAGACCAGCCATCTGATGTTTTGATAAAACATTCGACCGTATCGCCAGATCCGAAGGAGATAATCCATGTCGATGAATCCGGCAATGGATTCCTCAGGCTTACCGCTCCCCAAAAGGTAGCTCTGGGAGTCAGGGAATCGACCTCGAGCTCCTCAAAATTGCGGAATGATTGACGACTAGCCTCCTCCACAGAAGCTGTGCTGGAGGGATCTTCCCACCAGCGAATTTGTTTCTCCAGGTGCTGGAGCACCTCATTTTGTTTAATCTCCACTTCGTAAACCTGAAGGGAATCAGCATGCTGGGCCTGGATCGAAATCAGGGCCAACAAGAAAAAAAGGAGACAGGTGAATCGATAAGCAGCCATAGGTTCAAACAACAGACAGAAGCATTAATCTCCAAAAAATCTCCTTGCAAAAAACAACTCCGGTGAGCTGAAAGAAAAAAACTGATCCTCAAGGGCATCGGCAAGCTGTTCAGAATAAAGTTAACTTATTGGGGGGATTAGCAGTTAGAAAGAGGGGCTTCTATTTCCCCGTTGATTATCTTTCCCTCATGTCTTTTCTAACTGCTGAGTGGCGCAAACTCGCCATCGCCAATTACCTCATCGACCCCGCGAAACTCGCGCCATACGTGCCCTTTGGCACGGAGCTGGATCTGTGGCAAGGCCGCTGCTACGCGAGCCTGATCGGGTTCATGTTTGTGAATACGCGGCTGAAAGGGATCAAAGTGCCTTTTCATGTGAATTTTGAGGAGGTGAATCTGCGCTTTTATGTGAAGCGAAAGGAAGGCGATGAATGGCGCAGGGGCGTGGTGTTTATCAAAGAGATCGTGCCAAAGCCTGCGATTGCCCTGGTGGCCAACGTGCTCTACAACGAGAGTTATCAGGCGCTGCCGATGACGCATCGCTGGCAAGAGCATCAGGAGGCTTTTGAGGTCGAATATCGCTGGAAGAAACGGAGCAGCTGGCAGTCTTTTGCCGTGAAGGCGGGTCTGTCTGCCACTGCCATCCCAGCTGGCAGTGAGACGGAGTTTATCACGGAGCATTACTGGGGTTATGCCCGCTCGGGTGAGCGGGTCACCACGGAGTATGAGGTGACTCACCCCCGTTGGCTGGCCTACGAGGTTCAAGAGACGAACATCGAGGTGGACTTTGCGCTCACCTATGGCGAGGAGTTTGCCTTCCTGAACGGGCAATCGCCCGCTTCTGTGATGCTGGCCGAAGGCAGCGCCATCACAATCGAGGGAAAACGAATGATTCGAGGCTAGAAAATCACCGGCACGTTTGCCCGACTGAAGCTGACCTTGCCGTGGTTCGTCTTTTTTTTCTATAAGCCGAATCAGACAGAAAAAGCCGCTCTTTTCCCTATTTCCCTGATCATGAGAATGTTACCTGAATATCAATTTTAGTGGCACTCGTATCCGGCAAAATGGGGATCATATTTCTTAAAAAAAGATATGATTTTTTGGCCTCAAGCTTTGCAAATCTAAAATGTAGGCCTACATTTGCATCCACCAACGGAAAAATGGTCTTGGAAACAAGATTATCCAGCGGTAAAAAGGCAGAAATGCTAGTCGGATCGGTAGTTCAGTTGGTTAGAATGCCGGCCTGTCACGCCGGAGGTCGCGGGTTCGAGTCCCGTCCGGTCCGCAGAAAGAGCTCACAGAAATGTGGGCTCTTTTTTTGTTGGGGGGAGAAGTCAGAACAGGATTACTGGATGCAAAGGTCAGAACAGGATTACTGGATTACTGGATTGCTGGATTGCTGG
>JANQTF010000027.1:0-1482 GCA_030731845.1 Bacteroidia bacterium
GGCGCGTGTCTCTTCATCGTGGTGGGTGTGAAGTTTGCTTTAATGTCTCATGAGAACAATGGTGAGTGATAATAAAGCGGGTGAAGGTCGGCAATATCTCCGGGGAGAAGGAGGCTTTTCCTGCTCTGCAAAGCAATGGAGAAGAAAGGAAGGCGAGAGCTACGCGGGGATTTCGCCTGAAAAGGATAAAATCGCTATCATTAGCGCCATTTGGATGGCAAACCCTGCAAGCCCAACGAGGGCGCTTCGGGCGTTGCTGAATACTTGACCGCCGTTGGCGGAGTGGGTGTCCACAGATGCCTGCTGAAAATACGCAAATGCCTGCCTCGCTCCGATGGCCAACAAGAGGGAAGGGACAAATACCGGGACAACCTCTTCCAGGGCTGGCAAAGAGAAGAAAAGCCCTATGGCGATGGTGGTCAGCACGCCAATTACCCAGCTTTGGGTCACAAGCCTGGGTTCTTTCAACGTCTTAAAATTCTCCGCAATCATGTAGGTCCCAACGAGTGGCCCCCCGATGATAGAGCCAAGCAGAACCCCATTGCCAGTGTACATTTTTCTCGTAGGGATATAAAAATCTTCGAGATGCTGCTCTTCGGATTGACTGTCTGGGTTCATGGTGAATGACTTGAGAGAAGCAAGTTCTTAATTTTCCGTGAAAACTTCATCTGCCACCTCCTTGGAGTTGACCTTTTTGCGGGCAGGAAACACACGGGCCAGCCATCTTGGCAGGAGCGGAATTCCCACAAACATATAGGGATAATAGGTGATGAGCCGCCAGAGGAAGGCCAGAATCAGAACTGAGCCCAAAGGGGCAAATTCACTCATCATTTGCGAAAAAGCGCCCTCCGCAAAGCCTGAGCCGCCTGGCGTAGGCGATACCAGCATCACCTGAAACATGACCACCTGCCGGGCAAATGCCACCATGTGATCAAATAAACTCAGGCTTGTGAACATCGAGAGCACGCAATTGAGCACCAGATAGCGCCCCATCCATGCCAGAAAGGTAGCTGCCCAGCTTTGTGCCCAAAAAGAGAGCGGTTTATTCCGAAATTCTTTGGCGGAAATCAGAAGGTCGTCCGATAAGGTGATGGCTCCCTGTTCCCACCGCTTGAAGAACCGCCAGCGAAATATTTTTTTGATGGTGCCTGCCGTGCCTTCTGGATTGATAAACAAGGCAAAAGCCAGAAAGGAGGTGTAGCCAATCAGAATGCCATAGCCAATCCAGAACCCGAAGATGAGCCCGGTACCAAAGGTAGATTGTGAATGGCTGATGGGATTGAAGATCAACTCCCGATTAACTACCAGAAGCAAGAGCGGCAAAATCACGATGTAAAAAACTTCATCCAGGAAAATGGTAACAAACACAATTGCCGTGGAGCGGCCTGCCTTGATTTTTTCCTTGATCAGCATAAAAATCGCCAGCGGAGATCCGCCCACCACTGATGGCGTGAGCGCCGAGGCAAACTCCCAGAGAATCGT
>JANQTF010000027.1:1582-26283 GCA_030731845.1 Bacteroidia bacterium
TTGGGAGATAGAAAAATCACGGATAAATGCCGAGCCAGGGTCTAGATTTTTTCCTGACATAAAACACGAATCCTCCTTCTTCATACAATCTCTCGAAAGTACGAAATTGTTGACGGAAGGCTTCATCTTCCCGGTGAGCTTGCACAGAAAGGTACACGTCTTTGTCAATATCGCCGCTGATCAGCCAATCATTGGTGTAGGAACTACGATTGGCAGGTGGCGCGACCTTGCTGTAAAAATAGGGTAGGTAACTTTTGTATCGGGCAGGGAGCACATATATCTGTTTTCCTTCCAGTTTTTCAAAAAATGCCTGTGGCACACCTTGCACATGTTCTCCGGCTTTGGGTGCCACGACTACAAACATCAGGTTCACAAACACGAGGGTCGCCACGGCCTGTAGCCACAAGGCGCGCTGGTATTTTCGTTGGTAAATGAGCAGGAGAAAAAATAAAATGCTCAGCAAAAAAACGCCCCCAATGGTCCATTCCCAGCCGCTCCAATTCACGTCATTGGTCATAGCTGCCGAAGCAATGGGGTCTTTGAGCCTGCTGGCCAGGTAGGCAAGGTTGCTCGTAGCCACATTGATCAGGCTGGGCGCAAGCCCCCAAACCACCGCGCCGATTCCGAGTAGGAGCCACGTGTCCCACTTAGGCTTTTCGCCCTCTTTAATCCAGCGATACACCAAGTCTGCCGAGAGAAAGGCCCCCGGAAAATAAAGCAGCGAGGAATAATGGATGATTTTTGTCTTCACGATCGAGAATAGCACCATCACCACCCAAAACCAGATGATCATGAGCCTCCTGAGCAGCAGCTCCTTGTCATCGCCTCCCTTGAGGGCCATGCCCCGAAACGTGAAGGCCGCCATAGGAAAACACCCCAGCAAAAACACGATCGGATGATAGTAGAAAGGCTGTGCATGGCCCGCTACATCTTTGCTGAACAGATCGAACTGATAGGAGATAAACTCCGTGATAAACCAAGAACCGTGGATCACAGTCTCTACCCCATACCAAACCCCAATGGTGAGAAAACACCCGATAGAGAAGGAGAAAATCCCTAGCCATGGGAGCTTCATCTTATGCCAAATACCTTTGTAGATACCATAGATCAGGCCCACAACGACCAGAGCCACAGGCCCTTTGGTCAGCACGGCGAGGCCTATCCAGACCCCTGCGATCCAGGCTGCTTTGTCTTTTCGTTTGTTCTCTCCGGCTAGCCTCACCTGCTCATCATAGTGGAAAATATTCATCAGCCCCAGGAAAATGAAGAAGTTGAATGTAGGGTCAATGATGCCGGTTTTAAAATAAATGCTCGGGAGCATCGTGGCCAGATAAAACAAGGCCACAAGCCTGCCAAAGAGGGCGTTGCGCCAGGCACTTCCCTCTCTATAAAGCGCCAAAATGGTGAAAATACCGATGACGGCATTGGGAAAGCGTGCCGCATATTCGCCTACCCCAAACCAGGACATACTCAGCGCTTGCATCCAGAAAAACAGCGGTGGTTTTTCCCAAAAAGGCTGATAATTGATCTGCACCTGCAGGTAGTTGCCCGTTGCCAGCATCTCCCGCGCTGCCTCGGCAAAGTTGATCTCGTCCCAGTCAAATAGTGGTGGCTGGCCCAAAAAGCCTAAAAAGCCGCCGGCTGCCAGCAAAAGCAAAACCATCAAATCGGGGGAGAATCGACGCATAGACACAAAGATAGAAGAGCAGGTGATTCGTCACCAGTTATTTTCCTGATCTGATCACGAAGGTCTTTCTCATGATCCGCTTATCTACCGATGATTCGATCACAATTTCGTATGCACCCGCCTCATCTGGCGCTTGAAGGCTGAGTTGCTGCGCGCCGGGTCGCATGTTGGGGTTCCAATACAGCAAATGCCTGAAATCGGGCTGATGTTTTGGGGCTGATGTGCCAGCCATCACTGCCTCATAGGCTACGCCGGGCTGTATGGTCGTGTAGGTGGCGAAGACACCCTCTTCTCCAAAGGGATACCGGGCAAAATCATCGGTGTGCGTAAATATCGAGATAATGCCTCCGATTCGTTGTTCGCCCAGATAATACTCTCCTTGAAACACGTCAAACCTGGCTATTTTTTTCGGAGAAAGTTTCAACAATGCTTCCACATCGAATATGGCTGCATAATCCAGCATGATCAGAGGACTATGCCTTGTCATGAGGCTTACATCTTCATACACGGCGAGGTGCCGTTGTCCCACTTCCCCATGTATGGTCACTTTCGGCACGATGTTGCGAATCATGTCCTCCATGGTTGGGAGCTCAATAAATTCATCCACAAACACCGTCACATCCGGCTTTCCGAGGTTTACAGGCAGGCTCTCTCTCCTCATTGGTAGGTAGGCTGCTGTGGTGGCAGGTAGCTCAAAGAGGCGAGCCGTCTGGGTAGCGATGTATAGCTGCTCATAATATTGGTGTAAGGCAGGAGAATATCTCAAGGGATCGTGCCGGATCTCTGGCGTTTCTTTTGTAAAGTCTCTGTTGATCAACACTTTTAGGGGTTGCCCTTCGGTAGGCGTTGCCCCCACAAATACCGTTTCGATTCCTTCCAAATCACGCAAAGGAACATGAAACCTCCCTTCTTTGTCTGTTTTCTGCGAATGAATCTGGGGATGAGTCCCCAGCACAGATACCACCGTGAGCACGCCTTCGGCGGGTTCATCTGTCTGCTTTTTTCTCACGATACCAGAGATGCCAAGATCCCGGCTCTCGGGTTTCCAAAGCATGGGTGAGGGAGCCGCTAGGCTGGCGTATTGGCGAAGCAGATAGTCATGCGCCAATACTTCTGCCATCTCTTGCTGCCCTGTTGGCACTTCATCCATCAGAGATCGATAGAGCCAGGGGTTGTGCCACAGATTAGCCATCACAGGTCGTTGGGGTGATACTTTGCGCAGCGCCACGGTATAGCCGCCGCCCTCAGAAGGCAGAGTGAGGGAAATGTGAATCTCGCTTCGAGGGGCAACATTTTCGTCAGATAGCTCGACCGTTGCTTCTTGTACGGAATAATTGGCGGTATGAAGCGCTCCTGCATAGAGAGGGATTCCGGCCTCTGTATTCACAAGAAGATAATGCTCTCCCCGGCCCAGGGCCGAAGCGGGGATCAAATGGGTCAACCCGTCCTTGACAAGGTCGATGCGAAGCATCGTTGAGCATTGGAAATCGGGGCCGGCAATCCTCAGTTGCACCTGTGGCAACTCCATGAGTGCCGGGGTTGGAAATATGGTGATTGTGATGCCCCGTGCACTAGCCGCCTGTGTGAGGCTGAGCCCGGCTGCATTGGCAGCAGCGAGTTGGCGGGTCCATACTTTCCCGGTGGTGTCGTGAAATGAAAGCCTGTAGGATTGTCCTGCTTCCAAAGACACCTCCATCAGGCAAAATTCTCCGAAAAATACATCAGGACTTGCAATCAGCACTCCTCGTTGGTCTTGGAGGCGCAGAGAATCTGGGGCGATGCTGCCATCGGGCACTTTCACCACCATGCGTGAAGCAATCCCAGCCAGCGGCCTGCCAGATTCGAACCGTACTGCGAGCGCCGAATCTGCGGAGATATTCGTTTCGGAAGGAAGATCATTGGGGTTGAGAATGGTGATCAGGCAGGTTGCATAGCTTTCTGGGGGGAAATTGCGCTGATATTGGGTGTAGGCTCTCAGGAAATAATGGCCAGATTCGATCACATCCGGGAGCTCGGCACCACCAGAGCTGTGGCCATCTACCAGGCTGTATTTTTGCTGTATGACTGCTTTTCCCTGGTCATTGAGTAGCTCCAGGTAGAGGGTGGAGCTCAACCTCAGTTCCGTAGGATAGGCTTGTTCGCAGGTAGCGGCAAACCAAAGTACCTCACCGGCAACATAGATATTGCGATCGGTGCGGAGGCTCACGAGCTCAGAGGGGAGTACCTGTGCGCTACTGCTGCCCGCAAGCAACAACATGCTTGCCAGAAGCAACATCTTCAACTGAAAGAAGGTACGAAGGATCATGATATGTCTCAAAAGTGAAGGGGGTATCCGTCAATTAGGCACGCGAGGTCTTACTCAATCCACCAATCTGGGGGGCTGAGCTTGCCACCGATCTGCTGGCAGTCGAGGCAGCCCGCTCCAGAGATGGCTCGACCCTCATCACCAATGGTGATATAGATGGGCCAACTGGAAGATGGCTCGCCAAATATCCAGCGATAGCCATCATAGTCGAGCCCGCATTGGGCATAGGTCACAGGAAAAGAAGTCGGTTTATTCACAAAAATGCGTTGCTCTTCTTCCCCTGCTACCAAAAAATAGCCCAGCACAGGCTCTTTTGAGTCCTCGATATTGTTCATGTTGCCCTGCAGGAGGTAGGGCTGCACATTGTAGAGAGAGGTGCTTGAGGCGCTTTGTTGGCGCACACCATCCCAAAATTCATAGGCATCCTTGCTCACGGCGAGCTGCCGGGTGAGGAGGCTATACCGAAAGGAAAGCTTCTTGTCGTCTCCGCGCAGAAAAAACAAGGGCTTGTCTAGCACCCTGGCCTCCGACAAGTTGGTAGTATTGGCTGTTACAAATTCTTCTACTGGGTAGGTCCTCCAGCATGTGTAATAGGCGTAGGGTTCTGGAAAATCAGCCAGAAAGCCCCTCCAGACGAAGTAAATGGGATAATCGGCGGTGTACTTATATGTGCCTTCCATTATCCAGATGAAATAGTCATTTCCTTGGTCGGCAGCTTCGCTACTTACATAAAACTGATACCCGGGAATTTCTCGCTGCAGCTCGTCGAAATAGTAAATTTCGGGCTTCACACTGACGGTGTCAATCTTGGTCCCTTTTCGAAGAAATTCATAGGGGGATTGATATTCTTTGCCATTGGAGAGGGTTATCTCCAGCCGATAGCTCTTGCCTGCTTCTCCACGAAAACTCGCCGAATCAGAATGGTATTCTCCTGCTACCACCTCCTCAAGGAGATGCCGGTCGCCTCCCTCTTCTCTGATATACACCTCCGCAAAGGAGATGGGATCATAGTTGGTAATGGTGAGGTTGGCAGAGAGTGCCAATTTTACCACATAGGGCCCTGGGCCATTGGTGAGGCGTCCATCTACTACAACAAGGTGTTGTGCATCATCGATTTTGGGAGAAAAAGGCTCGGTGCAACTCGGCAGCAACCACAACATCATAAGGCCACAGTAGATATGACTAGCTTTCATAATTCCCCAGTTTGAAGTTGTAAGTGGCCGAAAAAATCGGGATAGCGAAAATGGAAACCTTGTATCCTTGTAGCCTGCCAGAAGCTGCCGAGTAATACACGTTATACACATTGTCTCTCCCCGTGAGGTTGTAGATCGAAAATGCCCAACTCCCATGAGCCAATTTCTTTTGTTTGAGATTTCCCTCAATATTCACCGAAATATCCATCCGGAAATAGTCCGGTACCCGATACTCATTTCGGTTGGTGAAGCTTACGAGGCGCACATTGTTGAGGTAAAAGATCGAGGTAGGGTAGGTGATGGGCTTGCCACTGGCATACACCACATTGCTTGAAAGGCTCACTCTGCGGTTGAATCGATAGCTCAGCGCCAGGTTGGCAGCGTGAGGTCGATCGTAGTTGGCTGGATAGGACAGCCCAAAGTTGATCTGAAGGTCTTGCTGACCGCCATCTACCTGCACAATGGCACGGGAGTAGGTATAGTTCAGCCAGCCATTGAGGCGGCCCCTGGTTTTGCGCAGCATCAACTCCACGCCATAGGCATCGAGGTCTCCTTGCAGCACATCCCATTCGGGTACCTCATTAACCAACAGGTCGGCACCGTCTCTGTATTCCACAAGTCGCTGCACCTGCTTGCGATAGGTCTCAATGGAAAGTTGGTATTGACCTTGGCCAAGATTGCCATACAAGCCCACGGAATACTGGTCGCCCCGCATGGGCTTGATGTTGTAATCGGTGAGCTTCCACTTGTCGGTAGGCGCCAGGGCAATGGTGTTGGAGAGCAGGAAAATGTATTGATGAAGTCGGGTGAATGATCCCTTGATCGACCAATTGATACCAAGGGCATACTTGGCACTGAACCGATAATCAAGACCCTGGTAGGTCACGATGGGTTGGTTTTTTCCAAAACTCAGGGTATCGACAATGCTGTCTTCTCTTTTGGCCACCCCATCTTCATAGGAAAACACCTCCTGTGGGCCCAGAAAAGTATAAAGGTTGTATCGAAGCCCGCCTTGGACTGTGATTCGCTCTGAAATTCGATACTCATCTTCCAAAAATAGCCCTGATTCAAGTCCTTGCTCCTGATTGAGATTGACGGGCTTGACCAAGCTGGATTCGTTAAGCGGCAGGAAGTCTCCCCGGTCGTTTTGATAGAGGATGCTGTTGGCACCAACCCTGATTCGGTGGCCAGTAGAAGGCCGCAAGGTCACTGCTACTTTGGCCTCGCTATGAAAGAGCGCGCTCGTTTGCCGATAGGCTTCGCTGATCACCGCGTTGTTTTCTACTCCCAAAGAAAGACGGCTATGCACCAAAGATACTTCCATGTCATGTTGGTCATTGAAAAAGTGCCGCCAACTCAGGGAAGACCCCAGGTTTTGGTTGTTGAAGTTGGTACTAGGACCAAACTTGATAGCATCCCGGCTATAATATCCGAAGAGTTTGAGGATGTTCTTGTCATTGAGGTCAAAGGTGAGGTTCACCGTTGCATCGCCAAAATAGACATTGCTCTGGCTAAAATTGTTGTTGGGAATGAGCCCCAGAATCCAGTTTGAATAGGTAGATCGCAGCCCGATGAGGGCGCTGCTTTTTCCCTTTTGGATGGGTGTGCCTACGAGGAGCCTGCCCGTGATGGGGCTGATACCGCCTTCTACCTGCACGGTCTCTTTGTCTCCCTCTCTGGCCTCAATGTCAAAAATGGCAGCCAACCTGCCGCCAAATTCGGCTGGGATGTTGCTTTTGTACAACGAAAACCCGCTCAGTGCCTCAGAGTTGAAGGCAGAGAAAAATCCAAACAGGTGGGACGTGTTGTAAACGGGTACATGCTGGAGATAAAATAAATTCTGATCTGCCGGGGCTCCGCGCACGTTGTAGCCTCCGCTGCCTTCTCCTACGGATTGCACACCTGGCAACAATGTAGCTACTTTCAAAATATCCCGCTCTCCGAGCACTAACGGCACTTCCTTCACAGCCCTGGTGTTGATTCGTTCAAAACCCATCTGCGTATTTTGCACCGGGTTGTCACGCTGCGAACTGATCACCACATCGTCGAGGCGCACTTGTCGCTCGATCATGCGTAGCTGTGCCTCGCCACTGGAGAGCATCTCCAGCGTAAACCTCACCTCTTCATGGTTATAATCTCTCACTACTGCGGTTAACGTGCCTTTTGGGAGCGTAATTCGGAACCTTCCGTTTTCTTCAGTAAGGACCCCTCTTCCCAGCTCGATCACATTGATGGTAGCTCGGGGAATCGGATCGCCGGTTTCGGCATCCACCACAATCCCTGTGAGGACCAGGCTGCGTTTGCCAAGGCCATCGCGCTTATTCCCTACGGTGATGATTTTGGGAATGTGCTCATCTGAGGTGGTGAGATAGTTGTCTTCTCCTGTTATGGCTGCGGATGTTGTGGTGGCCACAATTTGTGGGTAGATGCTTTGTGGCAAGGTGGTCTGGATGGGATTGCCTTTCACTACAAACAGATAGCCCCGCGCATCAAACGACACCTTCATCCCAGCGGGCGCTAGCCACAGAGGGAGATATTCGAGTAAAGGCATCGGCATGCTGACAGATGCCGCGGGGATCTGTCTCAGCTCCGATTCGCGATAAAAAATTTGAATACCAAATGCCTGCTCTGCTTTAGCCGCAAAAGCCTCAAACTGAAGCCCTGAGTAGGAAGGGTCAATCTGCCAGTCCTCCTCCTGTGCTGTGAGGGCGGCAGGCAGGGAAATGAGAAATGCAAGTAGCGTAGCTGAAAAAAAGCGCTTATCGGGTCTCATGGTAGCTAGTTAAAATCTGTGTGATGGATTGGCTGTCGGCTTTTTTGAGGCGAATGCCGCTCTGACGCGCAATTTTTCGGATCTCCTTGCCTTTGTCTGGAAATGCTTTGAGCATGGCAGCAAGGCTTTGGAACTCTTGCCAGCGATGATCTTCCACAGAATGAAGCAGGTATCTGGTATTCACCTCACTAAACGAACCCTTGGGCGTAAGGGCATTGTAGCTAGCCAGGAATTGTCTGGATAGCTCGCGATACACCTCAAATTTCCCACGGTATAAGACTTCTGCATAGCCAATGCTGTCTTTAGGGTGGCCTGTGTGGGCACTGTTGATCAATCTGCTTTGGCCAATGTCAAATGAATCTACCAAATGCCCCGACAAGGCGATCGGTACCGAAGCGTTTTGAGGATTGGTATATCTCAACACCAGGGTCTGCGTACTGAGATCAAATCGAATACTTGACTCCTCGTATTCATGCCCATTGATGAAAATGCTGCCCGTTTGCCACTCTTGTTGATACAAATAAGGATGGCCTGCCGCTCCAAGGTGCTGTTGGGCATAGGGGCGTCCGTTCACGAGGTAGTCATCAATGCCAAAAGCCTGGTTGGCCGAATCCTGAGACCACTCATATTTCTCCTGCCCTGATAGAGGTATGGAGTAGAGTAGGATGAGGATCATCCAGAAAAAAATGTAGATAGGGCGCATAAAAAATGGCATTCGACTCTCTCTCGTCAAGGTAGGATTATTTCTGGCAGGAGAAGGCGTAGGAAATGAATGAACTATTGAGGGTAGATGGTTTTCAGGAGAGAAGCCCTTATGTCCAACCATTCGTGTTCCAAAATACTGTAGTAAATCGTGTCTCTGCGATGGCCGTCATGCATGGCGGTGTGGCTCCTCAGGATTCCTTCTTCTTTTGCTCCCATTGATTTCATCGCTGCCCTCGATCTCAGATTTCTCACATCTGTTTTTAATTCTACCCGTTGCATATCCATTTTTTCGAAAGCAAAGCTCAAAAGCAGAAACTTACAGGCCTTGTTGAGATGCGAGCCGCGAAAGGGGTTCCCTAGCCAGGTCCAACCAATTTCTACTCGTCTGTCGGGAATGGAGAAATTACCATAACTCGTGCTGCCAGCCACCTGCCCGCTGGCTTTCTCCACAATCAGAAAGGGATATCGCTGATGCTGCTCTCTGAGGCTAAGGGCCTGGTCGAAATAAGCATCCCAGGATTCTCGCGTATCAGCCTTGCTTGGGGTGAAGGCCCAAATATCGCTTTCCTGTGCCAGTGGCCACAATTTCTCCCGATCCTCCTCCGCCAGCGGCTGAAGTCGTACCAGATGATTCTCCAAAACGATCTTGTCTCCAAATATCATGCGGAGAATGTAGATATTCTTCTCCCCAAAACAAAAAACCGCAGCCCCGAAGAAGAGCTGCGGACTGTGCACTTTTCCCAAAATACACAAACCTATATTCTTGCCAGATTCCCTGTTTGTTCCAAACGAAGTGGTTGGGCTGTCTGTTTTTTGGCTAATTTACCTCTGCCAACACAAGGTAGCTACTTGTTTCTGTTGACGATTTATTGAATCAAAGAAACAACTTTCATGCCCTCCGATGCCTCACCCAAATGGGTGATTTTTTTTGTTTTTTCCTACTTTGATGCTTGCAGATGAATTCATCAAGGCAGCAATACCCTGATTTTGGCAATCGCCTCGGTGCGAGAGTGCACATTGAGCTTACCATAGATCGACTTGAGGTGGGTTTTGATGGTATTGATGCTCACAAAGTGTCGCTCACTCATCAGCTTGTTGGTGAGGCCATCAAAAATGTGTTCGAGCAACTCAAATTCTTTTTCAGTGAGCTTGTCGAGGATCTGCTCATTGATCAGTTCGCGGGTGAGCTTAGCGGGTTTTTGCCGCTGTGCGAAGTTATAAAGGGCGATTTCGATCGAAGAAAATAAGTCCGCCTCATCGAATGGTTTGAGAATGTAGCCCATAGGGCGGGTAAACTTGGCCTGCTCGACGATAGATTTGGTAGAGTAGGAGGTGAGGTAGAGAAAAGGCAGATGGTAGTGGGCATTGATGGCCTCAGCCACCTCAAACCCGTCGAGTTTTCCGCCCAGGTTAATATCAAGCAAGACGATATCAGGCGACTCGGTAGCAAGGGCAGCAAGCGCATCGGCTTTGTTGTGAACCACCGTTTGTGCAGAATAGTCTGCATTGGTGAGGTGATGCCGGATGTCTTCTGCAATCAGAGGGTCGTCTTCCACGACCAGAACATTGATTTCAGACATGTAGGGATAGGTTTGTGACGGGAATACGCAGCCTAACGGCGGTTCCGGGGCCTGAGATCAGGTCGAAACTTGCGTTGAGTTTTTTAGAAAAAGAAGAGATGAGAAACATTCCAAGGCTTGCCGTAGAAGCCAGATCAAACCCCTGGGGCATTCCTATGCCATTGTCTGCGACCTCCAGGTTGATCCAGTCATCCTGCTGTTTGAGCGAAATGTGAAGGCTTCCTTCCTGTTTATTTGGGAAGGCATATTTGAGCGAATTGCTAATCAGCTCATTCAGAATCAGGCCAAGGGGAATGATCACATCTACATCCAGATCAATCTGATCTACATCTATGTGGATCTTGATGTTCCCTTCATTGACTTGATAGCTTGAGACCAGGCTTTTGGTGAGTTTTTCTATGTAATCCACGGTGTCTATCCCTACCAAGTTTTCATCCTGATAGAGATTTTGATGAATGAGAGCCATAGATTTTACCCGATTTCTGCCCTCTTTCATCACCTCTAATGCCTTGGGATCTTCGATATTCCGGGATTGAAGGCTCAATAAGGAGGAAATCACCTGGAGGTTGTTTTTCACACGATGGTGGATTTCCCGCATGAGAATTTCCTTTTCCCCGAGCGTTTTCTTGATCTGTTGATTCTTCCTCTCCAGCTCCTGATTGGCCAGGCTTCTGCTTCTGAGTGTCCAAAAAAGCAACGTGGCGATGAGCAGGAGCGAGGTAATTCCCCCAATAAACCCAATTCGCAGCTTTCTCTCTTTATCAAGTTCCAACTGCTGGAGCTGGATTTGATTGGTTTTTTCCTGGTTGGAGTACTTGGCCTCCATTTCTTCCTGTAGCTTTTGGCGCTCTTCTGAATGCAGTTCTTGATATAGCTCCAGGTAGGATTGCAGATAAGCGTAGGCCTTTTCTGTATTTCCAAGTGCTGCGTAGGTCTTCGATAGGGGAAGCAAAATGTTTGCCTTGATGAGTTGGCGGTTGGTGCTTGCCATGCGCCGCTCGGCGTCAAGGAGCAATTTCAGCGACAGATCATATTGGCCTTCCTGAAAATAAATATTAGCCAGAGAAATGTTGCCCTGGACTATATCTTCTTCTGTTACACGGAGTTGGGGGTTGGCTAACGTTTCTTCCAGCAAGATCTTAGCCTGGCTAAGTTTCCCGAGTTGCGCATAGCCGGTTCCCAGAGCAATTGTCACTGAGAGTGCCTCGGAGCTGTCTCCGATCTGGAGAAAGAGTCCTTTCGCGCGCTCATAGTGCTCCATGGCCTCGGCCTGATTGGCCAAATGCACGTATGCCGACCCGATGTTGTGCTCCGTATTGGCCATGCCCTCCAGGTCATTCATCCTGGTTTTGATGTCGAGAGATTGCTTGTAGATGCTTAGGGCATCCTCATATTTATCCATCGATCGATACACGACCCCGAGATTATTGAGAAGATAAGACAACTCCGCGTCCAGATGATGCTCTATCGCAATGTCTTTTGCGAGGGTGTAAAATTCAATTGCTTTGCCAAATTCACCGGCATAATAATAGGCTACTCCTTTGTTGATGTGCATGGCGGTAATGCGCTCGGGCGAGCCATGAATCTCTTCCAAAATCGCCAATCCCTGATCGTAAAAGTCGATGGCTGCATTTGTCTTGCCCAGAATATCATAAGCAATGCCCAGCTTCTCATACGCCAGCGCCTCGCCAAATCGGAAACCTTGCTCACGAGAAATTCGCAGGGAGCGCTCTGCCAGTTCAATCGCATAGCTCGTAGAGTCATTCATATACAGTTTGGCAAGCTCCTGAAGGCTGTAAACCTGGTTGCTGTCCCGTGATGTATTCACCACCTGCCACAGGCTATCGAGCGAATGGACTCCTTGAGCTGGCTGGCAAAAGGAAAAAAGAAGGGCACTGGTCCATAGCAAGTTGGTCTGGTAGATGTTCCATTTCCTCATAAATTCTTTGCCGCAAATTTGTTGTAGTAGAAATCTATTCACATGCGCTGGCTTATCCAAGATTATTTGGCGTTGCCCCTACCTTAGGCTTATTTATCCAGGGCAATAGGCGCGTATAGCAAAGGATCTGGAATGGCCCACACCTCAACAAGCGACTCTGCATAGGGCGCCAACGAAGCGCAAAGCTGCTCTCTCAGGCTTCGGATGGCTTTGCTTTTGGCGTTGGCAAAATAGTCTTGTTCCAAAAACCAGGCTGCATGTTTGTGGAGAAGGCCCAGTGCAAAAAGGTCGCCCAGCTTCCTGAGTATTTGTTTTTCGTCATTCTCATCGAGGGTGCCTAGCCAGGCATGATAATCTTCGAGAATCATTCGCTCCATATAGGCCCGGGCCAATTCCAGCAGGTGCGTCTGCACTTCCATCACGGCATCATAGGGCTCTAGGCCCGCCGATATTCTGTGCTTCACACGCTGACCTGCGGTCCACACCAACCGATCTTCGCGATAACGCAAGGCCGCCAAATGAAAATCTGTATCACTCAAGTGATCTGGATCTGTGTTGCGAATGGTGATCGGATTTTTCTCCGTCACACTTCTCATCGCTTCGCTACCTGCCCACAAAAGCATGCCCCCGACATTCATCGCACCAAAACTCTGCCTGAATTCTGTGAGGCGGCCCTTGGCCACGAGCTGTAGCAGCACCGTGTTGTCTCCTTCAAAGGTGCTGAAGATCTCAGTGTCTGCCTTGAGCTGCCCTAACCGGTTCACGGCCAGGTAGCCATTGCCGCCGCAGGCTTCCCGGCATTCTTGCAGGGTAGCCGTGCTGTGCCAGGTGCTCAGGGCTTTGATGCCTGCCGCCATGCTTTCCAGCTCCCGGCTGATGTGTCCCGTGTCTTTTTCGGCCACATAGCGGTCTGCCATCCTTTTTTGAACCACGTCAAACACAAAGGTGGAGGCGAGCAGTGGCATCAGTCTCATCTGATGGCTTGGGTAGCTCATGATGGTGGATTCCGGCTCTCCGGCTTTGCCAAATTGACGCCTTCGGTTGGCATAGCGAATTGCGATGCTCAGGCCCGATTTGGCGGCACTGAGCCCCGCCATTGGCACACAGATTCTGCCACCGACCAGCGTGCCCAGCATGGTGAAGAATCGTGCCGATTCGCTCGCGATAGGGCTCTGATATTGCCCGTCTTCGCTTACCTGCCCAAATTTATTCAGAAGATTTTCTCTCGGAATCCGGACCTGGTGAAACCACAGGCGCCCGTTGTCCACCCCATTGAGCCCAAGCTTGCCACCGCTGTCACCAATGGTGACTCCCGGCATGGCCCGGCCCGATTCGTCACGGATTTCTACCACAAAGGCATGTACACCGAACGACTCGCCCATGGTGCGCAACTGAGCAAACACCACTGCGTAGCGGGCATGGAGAGCCGCATTGCCGATATATTCTTTGTGAGCTTGATGGTGAGGCGTGTGGATCACAAATTCCTGGCTGTCCTCCTCATACGTAGCCGTGGTTTCGATGTCTCTCACGTTGGAGCCGTGACCGGCTTCTGTCATGGCAAAACAGCCCGGCATACTCACATTTCCTGCTCCCGCCAAATAGGCCTCATGATGAGCTTTTGTGCCCAGGTTGAGAATCGCGCCTCCAAAGAGTCCCACTTGTACCCCAAATTTGATCAGCAGGCTGAGGTCGTGGTGGCCCATGGCCTCAAACACCGCCACATAGCTGCGCATGTCGTCTCTACCGCCCTGAGCCACGGGGTAGGAGAGACTCCCCCATCCCTGCAATGCCACAGCTTGCAACCATTGCATGACCAGATCCCGGTAGCCTGACTTGTCTTCCGGGATTCTATCGTAAGAAAATGCCGGGTCACTCAGCACAGTAAATACCCTGTTCTTCAAGGGGAGGTACTCCCCTTCCATGATTCTGCGCATGGCAGAAGGAGAAAAGGGAACGGGCGCCAAGGGGGGCTCCATCGGCGAGACAAAGGTTGGCTCGATGGCTTCTCTGAGTGCTTCCCCGGCATGGATGGCAGGCTCCATGATTTTTTCTAACTCTCTGACCGCTTTTGCTGCCTCAGGGCTCAGCGCCTCCTCGTCTGTTTTGCCCAATCTCGCTATGCGTTGGCCCAGGGTGAGCAAATCCCTTCTTTCTACGGTGGAGAGGTGTCTGGCTTCTTTCCTTATGAGATATAGCCAGCCTTTGAGCTCCATGGCCGTAGGCGGATTTTTTGGGTCGAGATGTGAGGAGATCCAGGAACGATCCTCCTGCGAAATCCAGGTTTGCCGGGCAAGCAATGCCTCTATGGCAGATATTTCTGAGGGGGTGAGCACCTCATCTGCCCAAGCAAGGTACAGAATGGGAAGCAGGATTCGGATTTCTGAGGAAAGGGAGGGGAGAGGAAGTGTGGCCATTGAAGTAGTCTTTACCTTGAAAGGTACAAAAGCCACAGAAGAGGAGGAAAGACAAAATAAAAAAAAGGGCGGAGAATTAACTCCACCCTCCACGTGATTACAGAGAAACGAATGCTAATTTTTATCTAAGGTTGATGCTGCTAAGCGCATTTGCTTTGTTTATGTAAGTAAGATATAGAGAATTATTTTCCTTTGCAATCTATCGTAGAAAAAAAACCAGAAAATCTGGGAGAATGGCTAAGAGATCATTCTAATATGCTGTTAATCAATATTTTGTTGGAATAGGACTTTGCCTCGAAAAGAAGGCGTTCAGTAATGCTTATCAGCCTGGTTATTGGGATTTTATTGAATAAAGGAGGTAAGGTTTTGTTGATTCTCCCTCAAATCACAGCCTGTTGATTCGCTCGTATGTGAGGGTGTTGGGGAGTAAAAGATGAAGACTTTGTGGATGGAGCGAAACCTCAATTAGTTTTCCTGCTTCCATGGGTTCTCCATCAATTTGAATGGCACCTGCCTCTTCCCGCTCAATGATTATGTGGCTTCCGCGGTAGATGCTGACGTTTCTGTCCTTGGCCAGGGTGCCATTAAACATCCGTGAAACCAGAATGCCAGCTTCCAGTACAGAAAACTTTCTCACCACCATGATGTCGAAGCGACCGTCGGTGATGCTGGCATTTTTGGAAACCTTGGCATCGTAGCCCCATTGGGCGCCGTTGGCAATGGCTATCCCAAACGATTCGCCGAAGCGATGGTGTACCCCGTCTATTTCTACCTGATAGGTGGAAGGGGTTAAATGAAGAATCGCATTGAAGGTGCTTTGGGCGTAGGGCCTAAAGCCTCTTCGTCCATTTTGTGCAAAAATCCTCGACACCTCGGCGTCGAGGCCTACCCCGGCTACATTCAAGAAGGGGTGTCCTGCAAATTTGCCCGTGTCCACCAGAATGGTTTTGGCATTGAGTGATTGGCGGATCGCGAGCTTGGTTTTGATTGAAAACCCGATGTTGCGGGCATACCCATTTCCTGATCCTTTGGGAATCACCCCGAAATGTTGGGAGCTGCCAATCAATCGGCTGCCGATGGCATTGACAGTTCCGTCTCCTCCGACAGCAAAAATCCGGCGTATGCCCTGTGCCTCCGCCCAGGCAAGGTCTTCATCTAGTCGCTGAAAATCGATGAGCTTGATGATGGCCTCGCGTTTGCCTTGGTCATAGATCGTTCTGATCTGGTCTTGAAGTGCGACAAGGTCTTTTCGTTTTCCTGCTCCTGGATTGATGAGAAATAATGAAGGCATACCCTGACATTGCCCGCGAAATTACATCCTTTTTATATAAGGAATCTGAATTATTGGAGAATCCTGATCCTGAAAAAGGCTCTTACACGTCAGGATAAAAAAAAGAACAGGCAGCCACGATGGGCCGCCTGTTCCGGAAGGAAACCGAGTGTTTAAAAACTAGTTCTTAACACACTCGAACTCTACACGTCTGTTGACAAAGTGTAATGGTTCGAGTTTGGGGTTTCCATAATTATCTGGAAGATTTGGAATCAAGGGATTGTCTTCCCCGTCAGCTTCAGAGGTGAAGCGTGAACGATCAATTCCATATGTATTCACAACAAAGTCGATGGCGTTGTTTACCCTGCGGTTAGACAGATCCTGGTTGTAGGAAGCTGTGTTGCGAGAGTCAGTGTATCCTACGGCTTTGACTTTGAGGCTTGGATTGGCTTTCATCACCTGAGAGATGTAGTACAGCTCTGGGTAGAAATCAGGCTTGATGTTGTCTTTGTCCAGATCGAAGTGAACGATCGGCAGCAGACATGGGCTGTTGGTACCGCCTCCGTTGTTGGGGGGAGAAGGGAGCTGAATGGCTACCCCATTGGCATCGTAGTACATGCCTGGAGCAGAGTTTGGCTCTTTGTCGCGGCAATCTGGAACTCCGTCGTTGTCAGCATCAAGGGCTACTCCATTTCCGTCAACCGCACATCCTTTGGGTGTGTATGGCTCATCGTCTTCAGAGTCAGCGTATCCGTCACCATCGCTGTCGAGGGCAATACCATTGGCAGATACCAACATACCTTCTGGGGTGTCTGGCTCTTTGTCATAAAGGTCTGGTACACCGTCTTTGTCGGAGTCTTCGGAGAGCTTGCGAACAACTTCGCGAGATTCCTGAATTCCGTTATAGACTTGATTCATTGGGTTTCTCCACCAGTCAGAATCTTCTCCTTTTCCGAGACGAATATGAACACCCAGCGTAGTCTGCTGATAGGTGTCTTTGTCAGGGGTGAGTGTGGTGGAAGTACCACCTTCCTGCCAGCGCTGACCATCGAGGAGGTCATTGTTGGTCCAGGAGAATCGGTGTTCAAGTTCAATGTCGATCCTGTTGTTGAGTCGGTAGCTGGCACCAAGACCTGCCATGATAGCTGGCTGAGTGGTGTAGTTGCTTCCACCGATGGTAATACCAGTAGCAGTTGCACTACCCTCAGCAGGAGTTTCATAAGACCCATCCACGATGTTTCTGATGGCATCGATGCGGTCACGACGTCCGTTGAGGCTAAGCGCACCACCGCCCAGGGCGATATTGTCAACGGCACTAAAGTCATAAGGATCTACAACGCCACCAGCCTCATTTCCAGCATCAACAGCGGTGTTGAATACCAAGAAGCCAGCTCCTACGAGGGCATGGAGGCCCCAGTTTGATTGCTTCTTATAGAAGTTGATGTTGTTCAGGTTGAAAACTGCCTGTACAGAAATGTCGGCATAATTCATTCTGAAATTGTAATAGACCTGTGGAGCGATTGTGCTTCCGTCGATCGCACTAACGCCAGCAGGGAAATAAGCAGCGGCCCAAGGGTTTCCTTGAAATTCATGACCGCGATATCCTCTGGATGGCTGGTAGTTCAATCCTTTGGCCTGACCTCCTGTGGCTTGTACACGCAGCGATACTGCATGGCCGAGTCCACGACGAAAATCAAGTCCGAATCCGTAGCCTGGTTGAGCGGCTACATCACCTGAAACGAAGGCGTGTCCACCTTTGATCCCAAGGGACCACATGCTTCGGGGTTTCGCAGGGTATGGTGTTTCTCCATCGAGAAACGCTTGTTGTTGTTGGGCCTTTTCGCCTGGATAGGCTTCTGGGTCAACAGTTTGTGCACTCAGGGGAGAGAGCAAAATTGAGCAAAGGATCAGCAAGCATAGCTGTCTGACGTGTTTCATGTACTTCCTTCCGGTTATGGTTCGTAGGCTAAAATCGAAATTGTCGAGAGAACGTGTGAAGACAAATTCACGGGTTGAAAAATTCTTACCTCTTGTAAAAAGCAACCTGAGATACTGATCCCCGGTTGGGCCTTTCACGGAGGCTAAATTAGTAAACTACCTCATCTCTCCGACATGTATGTAATCTATCCATACAAATCGTCAAGCGTGGTGGCTACAAAGAATAAGAACGAATCTGGTGTCTGAGCACAACGTAGAAACTGATAGGAAGCCTATTATCCTTGTTTCCGGTGCTTGTTTGGACGAATGTAAAGTAGTGGCTTGTTTGCGCAACTTTCAAGCGTCAATATGGGAATTGACCAAAAGCCGCATTGAACGGTCTCAATAAACTGTGGAATGGTAATTAGCGATGCGGTAAGGTTTACCGTCTGAAATAGAAATTCTCGCTAAAAAATATTGAGAGGAAAAAGAGGCGACGAGCGGATTCGAACCGCTGTACAAGGTTTTGCAGACCTCTGCCTAGCCACTCGGCCACGTCGCCTTACTTTTAAGATTGCTTTCTGCTTAGCAGGCGACAAAAGTAAATAATAATACCTGTATATCAAATACCGAGGGAAAAGCTTTTTGCTATTTTACTTATAACGAATCCCGTGCCGAAACGTGTCCCCTGGTATTCCTTTTTTTTCGGAATGGAGGAATTTCGACAATTAATTTCCTGATTTTTCCGTTTTGTCCTCCTTTTGATGAAACTTTTGCTCCACATAGGTCTCCCGACAGTGTGCCATAGCATGTGGAGAAAGCTTTCGCACCCGAACCGTGGCTGCTTCTATCTGCTGAAAACGTGCAAGAATGTCTGGCCCAATTCGGTAAGCAAGTGTCTCCAATAGGTTGGCGGGTTCTTCCATGTGTTCCAGCACCACCTTATACACTGCGTGATAATCCACCGTGTCAGAAAGCGCATCACTTTTCGCCGCCTTTTCCAGGTCCGCTTCCAAATAGAGATCCACAAAAAAACGGTTGCCCGCCTCGCGCTCCACCGGATACACCCCGTGGTAGGCAAAAATCTCTATTCCTTCAATGGCAATGATTCCCATAGTTACTTCTTCTATTTTTTGCCTAGACTAGCTTTCGGTGCTTCCTGATTGCCTCTTCTACCTCCTGATAATCTACTGCCCGCTGCAATTCACCCTTGTAAGCAAGTGAGATTTCTCGTCGCTCTTCTGAGGAAACGATCACCAATACATCTGAAATTTCGCTCACTCCGATGGCCGATCGGTGACGTAAGCCCAATTCAGCATCGAGATTTGCTTTCTTGCTGATAGGCAAAATGGCCCGCACAGCCGAAATTTTGTTCCCACGCAAGATCATGGCCCCATCGTGCAAGGGGCTTTCCTTCTGAAAAATGGTATAGATCAGTCGCGACGATACATTGGCGTCGAGCTCATCGCCGGTTTCTTCTATCTCCCGAAGGGATTCGCTACCTGTGAGCACAATCAATGCACCGTTGCCCGTAGCACGAATGCTCTTGAGCGATTCTACCAACTCCTTGATGGTGTGTTCATCTGTGTCCTGGGCCTGTCCCGGGCGAATAAATCGATCCAGAAAAGTATTCTTGCTGATGTTTGTGAGAAATCGACGGATCTCTGGCGCAAAAATAATGACAACTGCTACGGCCCCAAGGCCAAGAAACTGATCCAAAATGGATCTCAATAGCCTGAAATCCAGAACCGCGACCATCTTCCAGATTAGAAAAATCCCTACAATGAGGCTCGTGATGCGAATCGCAAGCCGGCCCTTGAGGCTTTGGTATAGCTTGAAAAATATAAATGTCACCAGTAGAATGTCCATGACATCTACCAACCTGATCGTGACGAAGCCAATATCAAATAAATCCATCTTCCTGCATTCTTTGATATAGCCTGATTGTTTTGTGAGCCTCTTTTACGTCGTGTACTCGAAGGATGTTGGCACCGCTGCGCAGCGCGTGGTCATGCAGTACCTGGCTCTGGGCCACAACCTCTCTTGGGTCGCAGTCCAATACCTTATAGATAAAGGATTTTCTGGAGAGTCCTACCAAAATCGGGTAGCCAAGTTCTTGAAACTGGCCAAGCCCCTGGAGTAGCTGATAATTGTGCCGGATGGTTTTCCCAAACCCAAACCCTGGGTCCACAACAAGGTCTGTAAGTCCGGCTGCTTGGGCCATCTTGATTTTTTGAACGAAATACATCCACACATCCTGCACAATTTCCTCATAATGAGGGTTTTGTTGCATGGTCTGTGGCCTTCCCTGCATGTGCATCATGATATATGGCACCTGTTTCATCGAGGCAACCATTGGGATCATCTGAGGATCTATTTCTCCGCCAGAAATGTCATTGACGATGTGTACACCCCGGTCCAGTGCTTGTTTAGCCACTTCTGATCGAAAAGTATCTACTGATAGGATGCTTGCCGGAAAATGCTCTCTGAGCGCTTCTATCACAGGTAGAATTCTTCCTGCTTCTTCTTCTATGGAAATGTCAATGGCATTTGGCCGGGAAGAATAGCCACCTATATCAATGATGTCGGCTCCTTGTTCGAGCATGCTCCTTGCATGACTGATGGCTTTCTCTACTGTATTAAATTCACCTCCGTCGGAGAAACTATCGGGCGTCACATTAAGGATGCCCATGATGCGTGGGCGGTCGAGGGGAAGCAAGGTGCCCCGGCAGTTGAGGGTATAAATTAATCCTTGGCTCATTTCGGCATCCGGTCTCGATTCTGTAATTTTAGCAGAATTCGTAAACTTGAGGGGATTTTCCTCAAATCAACGAAGAATTTCTCGTTCCTCCCTGAATCCTCTCATATTCGTGGAAAGTACCAATCAAGCTTATCATCGCATCGTCACAGGGGCCAGAGACTTGTTTGTCAAAAAAAGCATTGACTACGGCCCTGCGTGGCAGATTCTGCGCATTCCTTCCCTCACCGATCAGATCCTGATCAAGGCCGAGCGAATCAGGTCTGTGCAGGAGACGGGTATAAACAAGGTTGGCGACTCCATTGAGGGCGAATTTGTCGGAATCCTCAACTATTGCATCATTGCCCTGATGCTACTCGAAATGCCGAGCATCAGCACCAAGGAGCAGCAAAGTCGCTTGCAGGATGCTACCAAACTCACAAACTGGTATGACCAAAAAGCTACCTGGGCATTTGAGGTCATGGAGCAGAAAAATCACGACTATGGAGAGGCATGGCGCAAAATGCGCGTAAGCTCGATCACCGACCTCATCCTGATGAAGATCTTTCGCCTCAAGAAAATTGAGGACAATGAAGGAAAACTTTTGGTTTCAGAAGGGGTTGAAGCCAATTATATCGATATGCTAAACTATGCCGTGTTTGCCCTCATCAGGTTGGAGGAAACAGGCGGCAAATAGCTTCTGGCTATACTTTATTTCTCTACCTTTCAAGTCAAGCAGAAAAAATGGGTATGTATCAAATTATCGGGCTTTCTTATGCGGTGGTGGCTGCCATCACCCTGGGCGTGCTGGGATGGGAATGGTCCAAAAGCAAGTCTTTCGATCTGGCCAACTTGCCGCTCACTGGCAACCTTGTGTTGCTGAGCAGGATTTTGATCGGAGCGTTGTTCTTTTATTCAGGCTTCGTCAAAGCGAACGACTATATCGGTTTTGGCTATAAATTGGAGGAGTATTTCCTCACATTTGCCAGTGCATGGCCTTGGACCGCCTGGTTCTGGAACTTTTGGGAGCCCCTTGCCGCACCATTGGCATGGTTCATTAGTGTGTTTGAGATTGCCCTCGCAGTCGCTATTATCGTGGGTTGGCGCATGAATCTCACCGCATGGCTCTCTATGCTCATGATGGTTTTCTTCACCGTTCTCACCGGCTACTCTGCCGTCACTGGGTCTGTTACCGATTGTGGTTGCTTCGGCGATGCCCTCAAAATAGAACCTTGGGAATCATTTGTGAAGGACATTATTCTCACTTCCATGCTTTTGCCCTTGTTTTTGGTGAGAAAATCTGTGAAGCCTTTTCCCGGTGCCCGCATTGCGGGAATCCTGACCGCTGCATCTTTTGTGATTGCAGGTGGCTATAGCTATTGGTGCCATGAACACCTCCCTGCGATCGACTATCGCGCCTACAAAGTAGGGGTAGATCTCGATGTGTGTACCAGCGAAATTCCCGCAGGGGCCGATTTTCCGAAATGTAAGGATTGGGGGCCAGGATTTATGGGAGACTATGAACCCGACTTTTTCTCAGGCACGAAAATGATGATCGTTGCCTACGATCTCAAAAAATCCTCAGACGATGGCCTCTCCGCTTTGCCCGGATTAGCACAAGGCTACCACGGCGCAGGGGTGGAGACCGTCATGCTTACCTCTTCTCTGCCTGATGCAACCGCTGCGGTAGTTGAAAAATATCACCTTCCCTTTACGGTGGGATTCATGGACGGAACGGCCCTCAAAACCATCGTGCGAAGCAACCCTGGCTATGTGTTGCTCGAAAACGGAATCATCAAAGGAAAATGGCATTACAACGATGCCCCTGATGCTGCCGAAGTAAACAAAGCTCTGGGAAGATAAAAGCTCAGTCTATGGGGATGCAGGTATGTAGGAAGAACAGGCGGATCAATCTCAAGCCTTTGTCCTGCATACCTGCATTCCATATTAGTACCAGTCTCCAAGATCAAGTGGCTCCATGGCTTCGAGGAAGAGGGAATCTTCCATTTTAGACATTTCTCGCTCAATCGGAAACTCAAAGGCCTGGGGCTTCATGCCACGCCCAGCCTGAAAATCAACAATTGCGCGGCAAATTCTGGTTGGGATCGGAACCACAACCCCATCTACATCTGCCACAAATCGTTGCTCCCCATGGGGGCGAATGCGGATCTCTTCAAAACAGTCGGTATCGATAAGAGCAATGTCAACCGGAGTGTAGCGACCTTCCGGCTTGCAGGATTTGATGTGCTTGTCAGTGATTTGAACTTTCATCTTAGATAGAAACTAATGGTGGATCATTGATGATGATTCAAATATGAGGCACATATTTCCTATGACGATACCTACCAACTTCAAAATCTTACAAAGATTGGAATATTGTAAGTGTGTACATACTCATGCCGGCAGTTCGATGAGAAAAAGAAATCAGTTCTTGTTTTTGTAGTTGATAGTCAGTGAATTATGTTAATTCAGTCGCTTGAAAATATTAATGTGTGAAACATTGTTGGTGTTAATTCTTCTCTTGGATTGGTGCTGTTTCTTCGTTTAGAAATCTTCTCATCAGCCCGGGGCTAATTCTGTCTTCAATTCTTTCAGCCTGTGATAGATGGAGGGGTTGGAAAAATGTTGAATATCGTAGGGATGGTCGAAGTCAACCATTCTCTGGAGTGCTTCGGTGATTTCTGGCTGATGTACGATCCTCTTTCCCGATATCACATCCACATACACCATCGTGGACCAAAGCAGACACTTGATATGGGTCCTGTGATCATCGGTCATGTAGTACTCCACATATTGTGTGTTGTCACTGAAAGCAAGCAGTCTGGTGTAGATTCTCACCCACTCCCCCGGCAGCGCCGGGCGGATATAAGAGATGTTGTGGTTATAGGCTACCCAGCCACTTTTGAATTGGCGGAAAATGTCGGCGACATTATAGCCATACAGCTGAGACACCTGGTCTGAGCGAGAATTAAAAAAGTAATCGAAATACTTCGAGTTATTGAGATGCTGCAACGGGTCGCAATCCTGAAACCGGATGATCACCCGGGATTCGGTTAATTTTGGATAGCCATCTGGGTGAGACTCAGTCTGATTGATCATATTTGTAAATCTTATGAAAAAAAGCAAATGCCAACTGACAGATAAGGTAAGGAAGCCTCCGCAAAACTCCCATTCTATTCCTTCGTATTTCCAGTTCAAGCCTGCATTATGATGGATTCACCAGTTGCTACTTTTTCGATCATTCTGATCGTGATCAATGTGATAATCTCTTATCAGGGATTTACGCACATTGATTTTTTCAACCGCTACATGTTTTGGGTAGATGGGGTCAGGAAATACAAAGAGCCGATTCGGCTTCTTTCCTCAGGATTCCTTCATACCTCCTGGTTTCACCTCGGCATCAACATGTATGTGCTCTACGAGTTCAGCCAATTTTTTACCTATGGCCGTTTTCCGCTGGCCTATGTCGTGATCCTGTACTTCACAAGTCTGCTCGGTGGGAATCTTCTGGCCTTGTGGATTCGCAAGAATGATGGCGGCTATCGAGCTGTAGGTGCCTCGGGTGCTGTTTCTGGATTGCTGTTTGCCTTTGCAGCCTATGCGCCCTGGTCCACCATTTACTTGTTCTTCATTATCCCCATCTGGCCCTGGCTCTTCGCGTTGTTATATGTCCTGTTTTCCATCTACGGCATCCGCACGCGGCAGGATAATATCGGGCACGAGGCCCACCTTGGCGGTGCCATCATTGGCTTGCTCGTGACCCTGGCATTTGAGCCTGCGCTGTTTATGAAAAACCCGCTGGTCATTTCCGGGATTCTGATTCCTACCATCGCTTTTCTCTATATCGTGGCAAGAATGCCGCATCTGCTGCTCATTCCCGGATCTTTCAGGGCCACGGCAAAGTCCTTTGGCAAAAAAGTGACCCTCACCAGAGACAAGCCTGCCTTTCATTCCCGCGAGGCTGAAATCAATTTTCTCCTCGATAAGGGCTACGAAAATTTGTCGGCCAAAGAAAAATCCCGCCTTAAAGAACTCTCACAGAGGTAGGAACTTCTATGCATCACGGAGAAGGATTGAGGGTAAAAAAATGCTGAGTAGATTCAACGCTCACCATTCATCCACCTCACCTCTTTTCCGATGTCGCCAAAACCTTATCTCCTCGCCGAAACCAATTGGAAAGC
>JANQTF010000028.1:0-10441 GCA_030731845.1 Bacteroidia bacterium
GTCAACGCAGACGGTGGCGGGGAGGGTGAAATTAGAAGATGGGACGGGGAAGACATTGATTTGCTGAGTAAATGTTGGTCCTACGCAGCCATTTTCAACCACCGTGAGGGTTACATTCTTCACACCCGGCGTGAGCCAATTGAGCGTGAAGGGTCCTGCCCCTCCTACTCCATTCCCTCCGTCAAAATTCCAGATAAACTGGGTATTTCCGGTAGGGTTAGCCGATCCGGTATAGTTCACAGCGGCGGGCTGTCCAGCGCAAATTTGCGGGGTAATGGAGAAAGTTGACGTAGGGATTGGGTTCACCTTCACCAACCTGGTTGTTGGGTTTGATACACATCCATTCACAGAAACCGAAAGAGTTACGGCCTGTGTGCCGGCAGTTGGGAAGGTGATATTATGAGGACCGGGGCCAATAGAGGTGCCGGTCCCACCGCCACCATAGGTCCAGGTGTAGGAAGCTCCTGGCACAGCAGGCGAAGTATATACCGCGGTCGCTGGCGACCCAAGACAAACTGTATTGGTTACATTAAAATTGGAAGGTGGCCTGGGTGTGTAGGTGACAAAGACAGTGTCGATGTCGGAACAGCCATTGGGATCAGTTGCAACCAGTACATAAGGAATGACAATGGCATTGCTGGTACCATTATTAAGAGCAACAGTAGCCTGCGCTGTGGTAGGATTCACAGTTCCACTCCAGCCTAGGTTATTGGGGGAAGACCATTGATAGGTGTAGCCTGGCACTGTGGGGGTGCCAATGGTTCCTACATCACCGGGACAAAGGAGGAGATCTGGTCCGCCATTGGCGGTAGCAGTATTCTGGAGATTAAGGACCCCCGAAACGCTGGAAGACACGCCCGTAGAATCTGTTACTGTTAATGAGTAGGGGTAGGTTCCTGGCCCGGGATAGGTATAGGAAATGGTAGAACCAGTTCCACTCAGACCACCGGCCCCTGACCAAGCATAGGTGAAAGGGGCTGCACCGCCACAAGGAATCCCCTCAAAGTCAATCCCATAGCAACTGGAGTTGGTGATATTCACATAAGGGTCAAGCGAACAAGAGTTCACATTGATCACGATGGAGTACTGATTAATACCGAGCAGGGGGCAACCATCGTCTTCGACGGTTACCAAAAACTGATAGACCCCCGTTTTGGTAGGAACCCACGAGAATTGTCCGGTAGGCGGTGTTCCGGTAGAGAACACCGTATCAGTAGGAACTAAGGGGTTATTAGCAGCGGCAAAACTTGATCCCGGGAGGTTGGAAAACCAAAACATCTTGAAATTAGTTCCCCCAAGCAAATCTTGAGAAGGAAGATCAAACTGAACAAGATCACAGGCACAGGCATCGATTACGAGGCCATTGGCTGTGAGTCCAGGGCTAAGATTAGTGAGCTGTGTGATAGTAGGCGGGGTGTTTACCTGTCCGAGGGCGGCACAATCGACCACTGTGACCTGAATATCCCTGACCACCTGCCCAATCTTTACGTTGTTTCTATATTCTTCTACGACCAGACAGATGACAGCTACCTGAAGGGGCCCGTTTGGAGTAGGGGTAACGGTAAGGTCGCCTGTGAGGGAATTTACGGCGACAGTCCAGCCAGGCCCCAAGGGTTGGGTAGGTGTGAATCCACCAGCATAGCTCACCTGATTTCCTGCTCCTTGAAAGCATGGACCAACAGAGAATACGAGGGAATCACCATCTGGGTCAAAGGCTCCCTGGTTAAAGGTGTAGCTTTGACCAGAGCAGATATAGGGAATGGGCGGGTTGTTGAATACAGGGGAGTTATTGCATGGGGTGATTGTCTTGTTGATTTGAACCGTCCCAACATAAAGGCTATTTCCACCTGGACCTGTGAGAGATGTGATGGCGTTGTTTCTACAGCAGGCATCAAACTCGAGGGAGTACACATTACAAGTGGTGTTACAGAAATCATAATCTCTGTAGTAAGTAAACCCGATTACCCCATTTACCTGCCCGTTTTGGTTGCCATTGCAACTTGTTGTTACCGTTGGGCAGACTGGTGTTACGTTGGCCAAGGAGGGGACATCAAAAACCCAGTTACCTATTGGGACTGGATCATTACAAATCTGGCCTGGGATGAGAGGGACTCCATTGAAGCCAAACTCCGTGGCAAAAGGTGCAGGCGGAGGGCTGTTAGGATTGATAGGCAAATAAGTTTGAGTGGCGGATCCATCACAGTCCCAATATCTGGTGACATAGATTCTGTAAGTACATGTTCCTAGACATTCATAGGTAATGTCCACGCCCATGTAGTGGGTTCCGTAAACGGGAAGGGTACCAAGTAGTCCGATTAAAAAAACCAGAATCTTGGGTAATGAGCTACTGAATTTCATTTTCGTGTAGGTTTCTCCCATTGAGCAATTCAAAAAATCACGGTGATTCATCCAAAAGTAGATAAAAATCATTGGCAATAAAAACCTTACAAAGCCGTTTGTCGTGATGAGCCGATTTGAAAGGATCTCCATTTTTCCAAAACATTACCCAGACAAAAAAAGTCATTGGCCGGGAATTGAAAATCCCGCGACCATTGCACTTGGCCATTTATTTGGCAAATAAACCACAGGAAAGGTTCTTTGTCGTGAAGGATCGCCAATTTGACCCCAAAAAAACTCATTTTTCGACTAAATTGCTTCTCAAAATTGCCCTTCATTGTTCTTGGTTCCAACAGCATGCGGCCAAAGACCTCCGAAATCTTACCTTTGCAAATCATCCACTTTGTGATTTGAATGAAAAAAAAAGACTTATTGATTGCCATGCTCGGCATCATTTGATGGCCAATACCATGGCTTCATCGGGCTCCGTTCAGCGGATCTCATGCCCCAATGGAGCAAAAATGTGAGCAAACCATGTGTATTTCCCCGTATCGGGAATAGTCAATCTTATAATTTTTTATTAGTTTCGGACCTTATGACAGGATCGATTGCAATTTAAAGAAGTTAATTCTTGCCTGGAGGCCACATTGGAGTATGCTGGCAAGGTTCACTTCCCAAAAATTGAGTTGCTCTCCTGTTTTGATCAAGGGCCCATCTACGTGGGCCATACCGTCATATCCGACGTCCGTTTTTACACACGAATGCTTCAACGTCTCTGGATCATGAAACGAATGTTCTACCGTTTGCTGTTACTACTTTTTGTTGGTATCACAGCCTTTCAAGATGTACATGCCACCCACAACATGGGGGTAGATATTTTCTACCAATGCATTGGGCCTTGCTCGTACCGGATTTACCACAGGTCATATTATGACTGTACCGGCGGTGCGACAAGTGGCTACATTCCCATTACAGCTTTCAACCTACCTACTGCTGCCTTTGCAGGATTAGGGGCGCTTACCTTTACAGGTGTCGGAGCGGGCTGCACGGCGCCAACGGCTATTTCCGCTTGGACATTCGAATCCTGGGAGGAAGTAACTCCACTTTGTCCGCAGGCGAAGAATCCACCACCAGGCACAAGTTCAGCTACGGGCTGTGATGGTACCAACCCCAATCCCCCCATCAATGGCGTAGGAGAATTGGTGTATTATCGGGATTACAACTTTTGCAGTGTAACCTGTACCAAATACAAAATTACCTGGTCCAACTGCTGCCGCAATTCTACCATTGACTCTGGCGCAGCAGATGAAACAATTTTCTCTGATTCAACCTTCATCGACCTGAGCATTCAGCCTTGCAACTCTTCTCCAAGATTTGAAGATGTACAGGGAAACCCCATTCCCCCAATTGCCTACATTTGTGCAGGCCAGCCATTTACCTTTAACCAAGGGGCCATTGACCCTGATGGCGACTCTCTTTCCTATGAACTCGGGCCTTGTTACCAAGGTGCAAACTTCCCAGTAAGTTATAACTCCGGATACTCTCCAAAGCAACCACTAGGGCCTTCGTGGGATGTTCAGATCAATCCATTGACGGGTGACATCTCCTTTACGCCCAACCCCACGGGTAATGAGGTGACAGCGGTGATGTGTTTGCGGGTAATAGAATGGCGAAATGGTGTGCGAATCGGGCAAATCACCCGTGATATGCAGATCACAGCCATCCCAGGATGTACCTCTCCGAGTCCTACTACGGGTGGTATTCAAAATGTGGAAATTGGGCCTGATAAGGTGCCAGCCTTTCCACTTTCCTTTAATGAAGTGAGAACCTGTCCGGGCACTGAGATTTGCTTCAATATTCCGACCCTTTCACAAGACACCACTTACAATTATACCCTGAGTTGGAACCAGGCCATTCCTGGTGCGTCATTTACCGATGCCAACAACCCAACGATCACCAACTCCATCGTAGGCAAAACCCCGCTGGGCCAATTCTGCTGGACTCCGGGCCCGCTTGACGTAGGGGCCAATTTCTTCGTGGTATCGTTGAAAGATGATGCCTGCCCCGTGCCAGGGTTCAACCAGTTCACGATTATCATCTATGTAGAAGATGTGTTGGCAGCCTCTACTACCTTGGCAGACCCAGTTGGTTGTAATGAGGTGCAGCTCACCGTCCTCCCCTACTCTACGATCCCGAGTTTGTACAATAAAATTTTCCCGGTTACCTCTTGGAATGGAAATGGAAACCTGAACCTGAATCCCAATCTTCAGGATTCATCCTTGAGCCATCTATATCCGGCACCGGGATCCTACTTCTACAACCTGGTATTGGAAGATACTTTTGGATGTAAAACGACTATTCCAGGGGTTGCAACCCTCACAACTGGAGTAACAGCAAATGCAGGATCTGACCTTACGCTTTGTTCTAACTACAACTCTGTGCTTGGAACACCAGGTTTGCCAGGCCAGACTTACAAATGGATTCCGGGCCTTGCTCTGGATGACTCTACGAAGGCACAACCGCTCTTTACCTTCCCCAATACGGGTCTGGTTCAGTCCACCATTAATTATGTAGTAGAGGTCACCGACGGTATTTGTATCACCTACGATTACCTGACAGCCAATGTGAATCCTACGCTCCAGACCAATATTTTCCCCAACAACCCCACGATCTGTGCTGGCGGGCAAGTGACCCTTACTGCGCAGGGCAACCTGGCAGGCGGAAATACATACTTGTGGAGCAATGGCGTAACGACCAATACTAATACGGTTGCCCCTACACAGACAACGACTTACTCCGTGGTTACTTACAATGGAGGCTGTGCCAGTGATGTGAAACTTGTCACTGTGAATGTGGTGAAAGGACCAAAAGCCCAAATAGCAGGTGATCTGACCTTGTGCCCGGGAGATGCGACCACCCTGACTGGTGCTGGTGCAGCAACTTATACCTGGGGCCCCTCTACCTTTACTGGCCCTACGGTCTCCATCCCGAATGTGAATCAGACCACGCCGGTTTATGTAGTTGGCTTTAATGCCAATGGATGTGCTGGTGACACGACCTTTGCAACCATTGTGATGAATTCCAAGCCAGTAGCCACTTTTACAGCACCTCCGGTCTGTGAAGGAACAGCGGTGACCTTTTCCAATCAGTCGGCTATTGGCAGCGGAAATATCGTGCAATGGGCATGGGATTTTGGAGATGGAGGCACCTCCATTCAACCAAGTCCTACCCACAACTTTGTGGTGCCGACCTCCTATCCTGTGCAATTGGTGATTACCTCGGACAAAGGCTGTAAGGACACCCTTGTTCAGGCGGTAACGGTGCGGCCCGTGCCAAATGCAAACTTCAACTACACCAACCCTTGTGAAGGAGCTGCAAGCACCTTCTCTGATGCAAGTTCCATCGCATTGGGAGGCAACATTGTAGGGCATCAGTGGTCATTTATTGACGGAACAGGTAGCACGGCAATTGGTACTACAGCTTCATACACCTTCCCAAGTTATGGTTTCTACAATGTAAGACTAGAAGTGGCATCTGACTTTGGATGTACAGATGCCTATGTACAAACCGTGTTTGTAAACCCTAATCCGATTGCTGATTTCGACATCGTGAGTGCTTGTAAAGATAGTGTGGTACTTGCCTCCACTGCCTCTACAGTGCCGGGCGTGTTTGACCTGATAACCGCCCATGCCTGGAACTTCGGGGATTTTGGCAGTCCTTTTAACACAAGTAGTGACCTGAGACCTTCTCATATCTACAATGATGCAGGCGTGTATATCGTGACACTGGAAGTAACCTCAGACAAGGGCTGTACTGGCGTTGTTCAAAAACCTGTGAGGGTTTACCCAGATCCTGAAGCTGATTTTGTGGTGGATCTTCGCTGCGAAAATGAGAGGACGATATTCACGAACAGAACTGTTACAGATCCATTAACTCCTCTTGAGTATTCGTGGTGGGATTATGACAATGGGTTTGTATCTACTGGAACCGATGGTGTCCAATCCTATATCAGTCGCGGCAAAGCCGGCACTTATGACGTGAGACTCGCCGTGAGAACGAGTGCAGGCTGTGTGGATACAATTACCAAACAGGTAAACATTCACCCCCAGCCCATTGCCCTATTTAATCCAGCCGCGGTTTGTATTGGTGATACAACCCTATTCCTAAGTAAGTCCTCAGTCACATTTGGCTCTATCATCGACTATGCCTGGAACTTTGGTGATGGCATTGGAATAGGAGGAGGAGACACAACTAAGTATGCCTATCGGGAGCCAGGAACCTACACCGCCACCCTCACAGTAGTAAGTGATTCTGGTTGTGTTGGCACAAGGGATAAAGAAGTAGTAGTACATGAGCTACCAAGGGTGTTCACTTTCGTGGATGATACCACTTGCTTTGGCTCTGGTGCTGTATTGCGGGTTACCTCCTCTGCTGATAATACCATGAATTGGTACTACTCCGACACCGACCCAACGCCATTCCATAGGGGGTTCTCATATGTCACCCCACCGGTTGTGTTCCCGATTACCTACTACGTAGAGCCGAAGTCTCCTGAAGGATGTATCAATCAGCGGACTCCAGTCACGGCTTATGTGTTTGGCGATGAAGAGCTCACACTCCTGTCTAGTGTAGATGAGATTGAGATGCCTTTCGCCGTAGTTGATTTTGGAACAAGCTCTACCATCGCCCTGAAAAGCTGGTCATGGAACTTTGGAGACGGCAACAAATCTGATGTTTCTGACCCTACCTACGAGTATCAGTATCCGGGTATCTACGAGGTAGTTGTTGTAACCGAAGATATCAACGGTTGTGAAATGACAGCTACGAAAGTCATTGAGGTCAAGAAAATTGTAGGCGTATCTCTCCCTTCTGCGTTCACGCCAAATGGAGACGGATTTAACGACACCTACAAGATTGGATACAACAAACTCACGACCTTCCAGATTCAGATCTTTAACCGTTGGGGACAATTGGTATTTGAGTCTAACAATCCTGATTTTGAATGGGATGGCTCCTCCCTCGACGGCGGGAAAGCACAGGAAGGGGTATTCGTATATGTGGTGAAAGCCACTGATTTCGATGGTCTCGAGATCAACGAAAGCCGGACCATTACCCTGCTTAGATAAGAGAAGGGTATTCAAGCAAAAAAGCTGTGTCCAATTGGACACAGCTTTTTTTTTGCTGAATAACCTCAGCGAAAGCGAATCGGCCTTCTTTATTATACTTCTTTGCGAAGCCTTGCTACGGGCACGCCAAGTTGCTCTCTATACTTAGCCACCGTGCGGCGGGCAATGTTATAGCCTTTGTCTTTGAGCATGGCAGCGATTTTGTCATCTGAAAGAGGGCGACGCTTACCTTCTCCTCCAATAATCTCCTCAAGGCATTTCTTCACTTCGCGGTTGGAGACAAAGCCATCTTCTGTTTCGATTCCTTCGGTGAAGAAAAACTTCAAAGGATAAATGCCAAAATCGGTTTGTACGAACTTGCTGTTAGCGACCCGGCTCACAGTGGAAATATCCATTTTGATTTCTTCGGCGATGTCCTTCAGGATCATAGGCCGAAGTTTTTTCTCATCGCCACCAGACAAGAAAAAAGCTTCTTGTTTATCGGCGATGGCCTGCATGGTATTGAGCAGGGTGTATTGGCGTTGCTGAATGGCATCAATAAACCATTGTGCAGCTTCGATCCGCTGCTTCACGAAGTCGAGGGTTTCCTTGACAGAAGTAGTTTTTGCCTTTTTCTCTATTCCTTTGTATTCCTGATACATGTTCAGGTAGCTACGCGACACTTTCAAGTCGGGGGCATTCCTACTATTGAGCCGAATATGAATGATATTATTTTCTGTGCTCAGGATAAAATCAGGAATGATATACTCATGCTTGATCACAGTCTGTGATTCACCTGGCTTGGGATTGAGGCGAATGATCATTTGATACACTTCACTCAGCTCTTCTTCAGAAACACCAAGACGAGCCTTAAGCTTAGCAAAATGCTTTTTACTGAACTCATCAAAGTAGCGCTCAATGATCTTGATGGCAAGATCCACCACTGCCGATTTGGGTTTGCGCTTGAGTTGGAGCACAAGACACTCTTGCAGAGATCGCGCTCCCACTCCGGGAGGATCAAATCGCTGAATTAACTCCAGAATTTTTTCCACCTCTTCGACTGTGATCTGTACATGCTGTCGGAAAGCCATGTAGTTGACAATCGCCTTGATGGGGTCCATCGCTCCACGCCCTCTCAAGTATCCATCCTCATCGATATTCCCAATGATATGAGAACCGATGAGTAACTCCCGCTCGGTGAGATTGAAGAGAGACAACTGCTCTTCGAGCTGATCGTAGAGCGTCTTCATCTGAACAATGGGCGTCTCATAATCCTCTTCGTCAAAATCTCCTCCTGTAGGCAGGTGAGTACGATAGTCGTAGCTGTCATGGGCCAGCATATCCTCAATATTGAGGTCAGCGGGAGAATCGCCAAAATCTTCTTTGATATCACCATCCTTCTTATCGAGATCCTCGTACTCATTGGATGGACCTTCTGAATACGACATTTGAAGGTCTTCAAGGGCTGGATTTTTTTCCAACTCTTCTTTGATCCTTTGCTCGAGTGTGGACGTAGGCACCTGCAACAGTTTGATGAACTGAATCTGTTGAGGGGATATTTTCTGCAGCATTTTTAGCTGCTGACTCTGCTTAAGCATATATGCCAGGGATTAGCACCTTGAATTAAACAAACGCCGCGCCACAGTCCAAAAAACTGAAGATTTTCTAACTATTCGAAGAGATAAATATTCTCTCCTTTCAAAATCATCTTCAGTTGGCCTTGGCGCGTATCCATATCGACATAGAAAGTCTATACAGATAATTCAACATCTTGAGAACGAAAAACGAAGAGCGACTCTGTGCATCAAGAAGGGATTGGTGCACGTCTTCACCTCCAATTTCTCAAGGGGTAATGTTCAGAGCATCGGCACTTATGCAAATAGACAAAAAAAAATTGCTATTTCCCTAAGAAAAAATAATTTTTCCATCAATCACAGTCATCAGCACTTGTGCCTCACACATACCTTCTTCACTGACTGTCAGCAAGTTATGATCAATGGCAAAAAAGTCAGCAAAAATCGTGTCAGAAAGTGATCCAAGGTATTTTTCTGCTTTCACTGCATAGGCTGGCCAAAGGGTCATTCCCATCATAGCTTCTTCCGGGGGCATTTGTTCTGAGAGGAGAATCGGAGAAAATTTCGGCAATTGTCTGGATCGCCTTGTTACTGCGGAGAAGAGAGTGTCTAGTGGAGAGGGCGATTCGACAGGAACATCAGTTCCGAGCGGAACAGGAAACCCTGCTCTCACCAGGGAGCCAAGAGGATAGGCATATTGCAATCTATCCTTTCCTATTCGGTCGGTGACCCACTCCTTATCAGAAGTGGCGTGGGTAGGTTGAATGGAAGGAATCACTGGCAACTGCCGGAGCAATTCCCAGGACTTGGGGGTGAGCATTTGGGCATGCTCGAGCCGCCATCGCGCCTCGGGCTGAATCAGGTGCCGATGCTGAAAAAAGGTTTCCAGCACATACTCATTGGCGGCATCGCCAATGGCGTGGACCATGAGCTGCCATGGGGTGGCCGCCAGGCGCTTCACAAGATCGTCAAACCCGGAGCTGCTAAGCAAATCCAGCCCCGTGGTGGCTGCATCTTCATAAGGGGCCAGCAGCCATGCACCCCGAGACCCTAGCGCCCCATCGGCAAAGGCTTTGAAGCCACAAATTCTGATTTTGCCTTCCTGGCTTGGCTGCTTGTGCAACCATTGGCTCAGGTGCTGCTCATCGGCAGGCAAATAGCCAAAAATCCGGATGTGCCACTTCCCTTCTTCGGCAAGCCTGCACAGGCGCTCATACTCGATGTTGGTGAGAAGCGCATCTGTAAATGCGGTGATTCCGTGCCGCAGCAGAATGGTTTGTGCATGTAGCAGGCGCCGCTCGATTTCCGCCTCAGTTGGCGCAGGCATCATTCGCTTGACGAGCTCCATGGCTCCGTCTATCAAAAGCCCCGTGGGGCCCTTCGCATCCTGCGCCACGAGCCCTCCCGCAACATTGGTTTCCTGGG
>JANQTF010000028.1:10541-26238 GCA_030731845.1 Bacteroidia bacterium
TTGATGCGTCCTGCGAGAAGCAAGCGCAACTCTCTGCGCTGGAGAGCGCTTGCGTAAAGCTCCTTTTCTGCCTCCGTTTCTGGCACCACAGGAGCGACAGGAATAGGCCTTCCGGATTGATCCACCGCCACGAAGGTATAATAGGCCGTATTGCTCCCTTTTCTTTCGCCAGTCTGGAGATTTTCAAACATCACGTCGATTTTCACTTCCAGAGAGGAGGTGAAGCAGCGCGTTACTTTTGCTTCGAGGATCACCACAGACCCCAGCGGAATAGAGGCTTTAAATTCAACAAAATCAACAGAGGCCGTGACGACAATCCTTCTGGTAGCCCGCTGCGCAGCAATGGCAGAGATTACATCCATCCAATGAAGCAGTTTCCCGCCCATCAGGTTGCCAAGGGTATTGGTGTCATTAGGAAGGACAAGCTCTGTCTTGAGGGTATAGGTTTCTGAAGCCGGAATGCCTTTCATGTAAAGAATGCTTTGGTGACCAAAGAAAGCAAAAACAAATCGACCGAACCATCGATAGATGATTCGGTCGAAAATAAATATCGGACTCCATTACTGGATCTGAGGCTCTGAGAGTGTGATGTGGGTAGCCACTTCGAGGGGCGTGCCGTCGGGTCTTGTCAGCTCTTCGATGTGAAACCACATGTTGGTGGCGCCATCATCGGGGTTTCCGATCATAATGTTGGCGCCGAGGTACTCAAAACAGCGAAGAATATCTCCATGGCGTTTGTCGCCGGGTTGATTGACCTCGAGAATCCATAGCGGCCCAATAGAATTGGTAGCTAGGCTAAAGCCGTCTCGCTTGGCAATGAGAACTCCCCGATAATAGGGGCGATCCATATCACGAGATCTTTTGCCTCTGAGTGGATCTAGTTCGGAAGAAGAAGCAGTCGCGGTTTCAGCATCTGAAGTTGGGGTAGGGGTAGTCTCTGGGCCTTCTGTCGTGCTCAAGACATCGGCTCCCAAATTGATTGTTGATTCGTTCATAACAAGGGGATTAGAAGAAAAACTTTCTTAATGTAAAGAGTTTTGTAAATTTTAAAAAATTTCCAGTCAACCCCCTTACGTTGAAATTACCCCTAATTTTAAAATGCCTCTTTTTTGCGGCCTTGAGTCTGGCATATTCTCCCAAAGCCATGACCCAGGTGAACCCACTTGTGTGGCATATTCCATCTGCTGAATATCAATTAGAAGGAAAAGGTCTGAGCCCTCGGATACAGCAATTTCTTCAGATGAATGATGGCCGAATGTTGCTCTGCAACACAACAGGGGTACTTTCCTTTGACGGAAGGGTCTGGAATCTCGTGCCGGGCACCGTCGGGAGTCGCTTTCGACTTGCGCTGGGATCAGACGGGCTTGTGTATGGCTGCAACAACCAAGACCTAGGCACCATCGAGGCCGACTCTATTGGTGGGCTTTCTTTCAGAAGCCTGATCAGCCACCTACCCGACAGCTTGCCCTTGCAGGATATTTTTCAGGTAGTCGCTTCAGATGGAGAGGTCCACTTTTTATCGGATGAATTTATCTTCACCTGGCACATTGGTTTGGCAAGGCTCCTTGTTCGAAAATCGCCGGGCACTATTCTCAATTCCACCCCTAGTCCCGACGGTCAAGGCCTTTGGCTGGTGCTAAAAAATGGCCTCTATGTTCTGGGGCCACAGCAAGGACATTGGCTACAATCCCGCTCACTCGAAGGTATTGGTGAAGTGAGAAATGCCTTTTTGGAAACTGGATCGAGTGAAACCTCCTATTCTTTGCTTCTGGTTTCTCTGGAAAATGGATTATGGGCCATTTCACCTTCCGGACTGCGACCTTATCGGCAGGATCTCACTCAGAAGTTTCCTGACAGAATCTGGCACAGCACGCTTTTGCACACAGGCGATCTTGCCTTAGCCACCAATCAATCGGGGATTTTGTTGCTGGAGCGCAAGACCAAAACCATCCGGCAACTTGGCGTAAAGGATGGGCTTCCCGAGGGAGCCATTAATCAGGTGTTTGAAGATGCCGAGCATGGGATGTGGATTGCAGGAGAGACCTCAGTCTCAAGGGTCCCCTACCCGCTTCCGTTGACCTTGCTGGGCGAAGATGCCGGAATTGGTGGTATGGTGACGGCTATCCTCCCGGGCAAAGACCGTGTACTCGTAGGAACGACGAGAGGCCTGTTTTTAGCTGACACCAGGGTGCCGAATGAACCAATCCGGTTTTCACAGATCGCCAAGGATATTTATGAAGTCTGGGATATCAGTCAGGGAAGGGATGGTGTGTGGATCGCAGCATCTTCTGGATTATTTTTATGGAATGAGGGGAAACTCAGCACCTTTTGTGATGAGTTGGTTATGTCTGTGAAAGAGTCGCGCTTTGACCCCAATTTGGTGGTGGCAGGGCTCTATGATGGGGTTGGAACCTTAACCAAGGTAGAGGGACAATGGACCTGGCAGGGGAAACTGGCAGGATATAATGCCCGCACCCAATCGCTGCTGGAGAGCAAGCCAGGAGAATGGTGGCTGGCTTACAAAACCCTTACGCGGGCACGCGGGATTGGCCAATCAGAAGAGATTACGTTCAAAGCCATTGACCGCAGGCAGGGCTGGGACGACAATATGCGCACCATGAACCTATGGCTCCATGATGAAACCGTGCACCTAGGCTGCGACCTCGGATTGTTCCAACTGAAAGAAAACCCCTTAAAACTGATCCCTGTTGTAGGATGGAATGCAGCCCTTCCTACTGAGTATGCTCAATCCAACATTGCCATCGCCTCCAAAAAAGGGGGATTTTGGGTGTATAATGGTCGATATATCGGAAAAATGATCTCGAAAGAGGGCAAATATCGCTGGGAAAACTCCCTGCTCTCTGGTGTGAGGACAGACGTGTGGGAAATGTATGAGGATGAAAACGAAATTCTCTGGATTGGCACAAACAACGGCTTGCTCACTTATAATTCTACGCAGGAATTACCGGGAAAACTGCCATTTAGGGCCTATATCCGTGAGGTGCTTGTGCAGGGAGACTCTTTGGTGCAGATTCCCGTGGATCTGACTCCGAATGTCTCAGAGTTTCCGCATGGAGTGAGCGACATGCTTTTTAACTATGGTGCCATTGGGTTCACGTTTCCGAGCCTATTTCAATTTCAGTGGAAGCTTGAGGGCTATGATGCAGACTGGTCTCCCTGGTCCAAATTGTCGGAACGGGAGAAATACACCCGACTGGAAGAAGGAGATTATACCTTCCGGGTCCGTGCCAAAAACCTGTTTGGCCAAGTAAGCGAGGAGGCCTCATTTTCCTTCAGTATTCTACCGCCGTGGTACAGAAGGTGGTGGGTCTTTTTGATCTATTTCTTGATTTTTTCAGCGATTGTGGTCTTCATTGTACAGGTGCGCACACGTACCTCGCGCAAGCGACTGGAAGCGAAGGAGCGCGAACTGGCACTGGAGCGCCGCACCACCGAGCGACTACGGGCTATTGATCAGCTGAAGGATCAATTTCTCGCCAACACCTCCCACGAACTCAAAACCCCACTCAATGGTATCATTGGCCTCTCAGAGTCGATGCTTGCCTATCACGATGATCCCGAAACCCAAAACAACCTGAGTCTGATTGTATCTTCGGGGAAGCGGCTACAAAGCCTGGTAGATGATATCCTGGACTTTTCTAAACTCAAAAGCCATGAGATCACCCTACAGCTAAAGCCTGTTGATCTTCATGCTATCGCCGAGGTGGTGATTCATTTGCAACGCCCTCTGCTTGCAGACAAGTCCCTGGATCTCCACAACCTCATCCCCACTTCTCTTCCTGTCATCATGGCGGATGAGAGCAGGATCATGCAGGTGTTTCACAATTTGGTAGGCAACGCCATCAAGTTTACAGAATCAGGCGAAGTGACCATTCGGGGGAAAATGGAAGATGACTTCATTTATATTTTGGTCGAAGACACCGGAATCGGCATTTCTCCCGGCGATCAAAAAAAGATCTTCCAGGCCTTTGAGCAAGCCGATGGCAGCATAGAGCGAAACTATGCCGGCACCGGCCTGGGACTTACCATATCCAAACAGCTTATAGAGCTACATGGAGGCAAACTCACGGTGACCTCAACCCCCGGCACCGGGTCAGTGTTTTCCTTTACCTTACCAGCTCGCATTGCCTCCCCCGAAGCGGCCAAGAGCAATTCCAACATAGAGGTGCCACAGCAGACTGTCACCCATCTTCCACGCAAGGAGAAGGTGAATTTCACCAGAAAGGCGAGCCTCCCAACGAGCCAACGGCTCATGCGCATCCTCATTGTGGACGACGAGGAGATCAATCAAGAAGTGATGAAAGCGCATTTGGCGGAGCCCGAGTATGAGCTTGTGGTTGCCTCTCGAGGGGCTGAGGCCCTCGAAATCCTGAAAACCGACAATGACTTTGACCTCGTGCTTCTCGATGTGATGATGCCCGGCATGTCGGGGTTTGAGGTGTGCCGCATCATTCGGCAGACCTATCTGCCCTCAGAACTCCCAGTGATCATCATCACAGCCAAAGACCAGATAGAAGACCTGGTACAGGCCTTTTCCACCGGCGCCAATGACTACCTCGCCAAGCCGTTTTCGCGGGCAGAATTTCTGGCGCGGGTGAAAACGCAGCTTTATTTGCAGCACATTCATCAGGCTACGCGCAAGTTTGTGCCACATGAGTTCCTACATGCCCTTGGCTACGAGGCGATTACCGAATCCAAATATGGGGATCAGGTCGCCAAGATGGGCACAGTCATGTTTGCCGACATCAGAAACTACACCGCCATCGCTGAGCAGCTAGGTCCGGAAGACACGTTTTTGTTTCTCAATGCCTACTACTCCCGCATGGGGCCGGTGATCAGAGAGAATCATGGATTTATCAACCATTTTTTTGGAGATGGAATCATGGCGCTGTTTCTGGATTCCACAGAACACGCCGCGAAGGCAGCCATCGGGATGCAAAAAGCCCTCGAAGCGTATAATGTGGATCGACAAGAACGCGGGTTCCCTGCCCTGAATATCGGCATCGGGCTGCATACCGGCCAACTCATGATGGGCATGATCGGGGATGGGAAGCGAATGGATACCGGGCTGGTATCAGATGCGGTGAATCTATGCTCACGGCTCGAAGGGCTCACCAAAATTCTGGGGACTTCTATCCTGATTAGTGGAGAAAGCTATGTGCTTCTGTCTGATGATATGGCTGCCTGTTTCCGATTTATCGGAAAAATTCAGGTGAGGGGAAAAGCCATCGCGATAGATGTTTATGAATGTATCGCCGGAATGCCAGAATCTGTAATGCAGCTGCGAAGCCAATCGCATGGTCTGATGAAGAAGGCCTTTGCTCATTTTGAGAAAAAAGAACTGGAAAAAGCCATTGCTCTCTACGACCAAATCATAGACCTGGACCCAGAAGACAAGCCGACTAGCTATCTTCGGGAAGAAATTTATTCGATTTTGACCAGCGGAAAAGCCAACGATTGGGCTGGGTTTTTGGAAATGAAAGACAAGTAGTATTCCTCCTTTGATCAGGTTTCAGATCCATTCGTATCTTTATGAGGTGAATGGCGATGGCAGCCCGCTGTATTCGACGCCCTGTTTCCATATTTTTTTGACCACCCGATCATTACTTTTTTATTACCCCACCCCAATGAAAGCTTATCACGATCTTTTGCAGCACGTTCTTGATCATGGCACTGACCGTGGAGACCGCACTGGCACAGGCACGCGGAGCGTTTTTGGCTATCAGATGAGATTTGATTTGCAAGAAGGATTTCCGCTGGTAACGACCAAGAAGGTGCACACCAAGTCCATCATTCACGAGTTGTTGTGGTTTTTACAAGGAGATTCGAATGTGAAATATTTGCAGGAAAATGGGGTGAAAATCTGGAATGAGTGGGCAGATGAGAACGGAGAACTCGGGCCGGTGTATGGCGTGCAGTGGCGTTCATGGCCCACGGCATCTGGCGCTCACGTGGATCAGATTCAAGAATTACTGGACCAATTGCGCAAAAATCCACAGTCGCGGCGCCACATCGTGAGTGCCTGGAATGTGGCCGAAATCTCCAACATGGCCCTTCCGCCCTGCCATGCCTTGTTTCAGTTTTATGTGGCGGAGGGAAAACTCTCCTGTCAGTTGTATCAGCGCAGTGCAGATCTCTTCCTCGGCGTACCGTTCAACATCGCTTCCTATGCCCTCCTCACAATGATGATTGCGCAGGTGGTGGGTCTCGAACCGGGAGACTTTGTGCACACCTTTGGCGATGCACATATTTACCACAACCATTTTGACCAGGTAAACCTTCAGCTTTCACGGGAGCATCGCTCCCTGCCGCAGATGAAGCTGAACCCAGAGGTGGAGGATCTTTTTGATTTTAGGTTTGAGGACTTCGAGCTGATCGGGTATGAGCCTCATCCCGGCATCAAGGCCCCGATTGCGGTATAGACCCCTGCTGCCTACCGATTAGGCAGTATTTTCTGCTGACAATTCCACATCGGCCAGTTTTTTCCGGATTTTGGACTAATTTTCGCTTTAAAGAAATAAGGGTGCTGCCATCGCAGTGCCGCTACTATTTTCACCTCTACGATCCCGATGCGCGACATCCTGAGAAAGGTCAGAAAATTGGAAATCAAAATCCGCAGGGTGGTGGACAGCACCTTTGCGGGCGAGTACCAATCCGCTTTCAAGGGGCAAGGGCTGGAGTTTGATGAGGTGCGCCCATATCAATATGGCGACGACGTTCGCATGATAGACTGGAACGTGACCGCCAAGACGGGCGAACTATTCGTGAAGCTGTTCAAGGAAGAGCGGGAGCAGACACTTTTTGTGCTCTTTGATGTGAGCGGATCGGGAGATTTTGGCCCGGCAGAAGAAAACAAGCGCCTCATCGGGATGGAAATCGCTTCTATCCTGGCCTTCGCTTCGCTGAAAAACAATGACAAATTTGGCCTGGCCACTTTCTCTGACCGAATTGAGCGCTACTACAAGCCCAACAAAGGCCGCAAGCACATTCTCAAAATTGTGTCGGGCGTTCTCACTCATATCAATAAAAGTGAACGAACAAACCTTCAGTTTGCCCTCGATTTTGTGAATCACACCCTCAAGCGGCGCAGTATCCTGATCATTATTTCCGATTTTTTGGACGAAGGATATGAGGTGCTTCTTTCGCAAATGGCACGTCACCATGAGGTGATCCTGATCCGCCTCTTTCATCCAAACGAGGTTTTTGATATGAGCACCGGAACCATTCCGGTCTTTGATATTGAGACACAGCATCAGCGCTGGCTTAATGCTGGCAACAGCAAATATCGCAAGCAACTGCGCGCGAGTTTTTCGGCGATTGAGGCTCGCCTATCTACCTTTTGCCGCCGTAATCGAATCGACTTTGTATCGATCAATACCCGACAGGACTACATTCCGACGCTGGAATCGTTTTTTCGACAGCGAATTCGTCAACGTTCAACCCGCTCATGAGGACATTCGCAACAAGATATATCCTGGTTTCTGTGCTGCTTTGGCTCATTGGCAGCTCATCCATTGCACAAGGCGTACGGGCAGAGCTTAGCCTTTCGTCTGATACCATGGCCCTTGGCAGCGTGCTCTATGCCACCCTTCGTATCAGCCATCCGGCGGAAACCGTGATAGAATTTCCTACTCCACGGGATTTCAGCCCGTTTGAAGTGCTTTCTACCAAACCCATGGCTACGAGCACCGAAGACGAGATTTCTTTGGACGAGATTGAATACAAGATTCGTACCTTCTCTCTGTCGCCCAAACAAGTGATTGCCCTCCCCTACTCCTGGTTTAGCCGGAGTGACACGGGCAGCGGCGTAGTATTTTCTGATAGCCTCGTATTACAACGACGCGTGGATCAGGTCTTGCCCGAACTGGAATACAAGTACACCAATGAGCCTATTTCCCTATTGGATCCACCCAATTTCCTTCGGATCATGCTTCTGGGGTTGTTCATCATTCTCCTTCTGACCCTGTTTGCTTTTTTACTCAGAAAACCGATCGAAAAATTTGTCATGATGCGCACCTTAAAGCGCAACTGGGAGCGGGCACAAAAAGGGCTTGCACGAATCGGCGAGGAGCCAAATCAGGAAATACAGCTGGAAAGCCTCAATTCTCTGTGGCGTTCCTATCTGGACAAAAACAATGACATTCAGCTGGGGGCAATGACCACCACAGAGCTCATAGCGGGGGTAAAAAAGCTGAATTATCTCACGCTGGAAGATCATCAGGTGCTGGTGAAAGCAGCCAACATGCGAGATCAGGTGTTGTTTGCAGGCGTTCCTGTGTCTGGTCCAGAAGTGAAAAGGTTGGTCATAGAGCTAGCCCGGGTATTTGACAGCACTTTTGAAAATCGAAAGGAGCAGTATCAGAGTTCGAGGTAGGTCTGGCGGAAGCTCGCGAGTTGGCTGTCTGTGCCCATGATGAAGAGCCTGTCTTCGGGCATAATTTTCTCTTCTGTATGGGGATTGAGCTCCACGGCTCTGTCGCCACGCTTATAGCCGAGCACGAGCACGCCGGTGATGGAGCGGATTTCGAGTTCGCGGAGGGTTTTGCCCAGAAGGCGAGGATAATTTTGACAGGCAATGTCTTCGAGATGAAGATTGGGATTGCCATCACCGGAGACCATTTCCACAAATTCTACCAAGGCGGGCCTTGTGATGAGGTTGGCCATTTTGCGGCCACCAATGAGGTTGGGGACAATGACTTGGTTGGCGCCTGCGCGTTTGAGCTTGGAGATGGAGGATTCGAGGGAAGCTCGGGCAATGATCTTGAGGCGAGGATTCATGCCACGGGCGGTGAGGGTGATGTACACATTTTCGGCATCGGTGGAGAGAGAGCTCACGAGGCCACGGGCCTCGGCAATATTGGCGCGCTGAAGCACTTCTTCGAGTGTGGCGTCTCCCTGCACGATGAGCGCATCATGATGCTGTTGGAAGTCTGCGATGACCTCTTCATTTGCCTCCACGATCACGAAAGGATGCCCTTGCTTCATCAGTTCGAGGGCCGTTTCGCGCCCATTTCGCCCAAGGCCACAGATGATGATATGATCTTTCAATTTTGATACCCGTTTGCTGACCTGATAGCGGTCAAAAATGTGTTTCACTTCTCCCTCCACCACAAAGGTTGTGATATTTGTGATGGCGTAGATGAAGGTTCCTGCGCTAAAAACAATCAAAAATACAGAAAAGATTTTGCCTTCACTGGATAGCTCTCTCACTGTCCCAAAGCCCACGGTGCTCATGGTGATGGCGGTCATATAGATCGCATCTACGAGCTGATAGCCTTCGATGAGTGAATAGCCCACGGTCCCCACTACTGAGATCAGAATGAGCAGGAGAAGGGGCAATGCCACCCGGTTGACACTCGAGGATGAATTCATTTTGTGAAATCTGGAGCCAAGATACAAACACCCTCATATTTTTGTTGGCGGATGTAGAAGAAAGTGCTACATTTACGCTCTCAAATCAGGGGGATTAGCTCAGTTGGCTAGAGCGCTTGACTGGCAGTCAAGAGGTCAGCGGTTCGAATCCGCTATTCTCCACTAAGCCGTTGCAGATCTGCAACGGCTTTTTTGTGCGTTGAGGCCAGGTTTAGGGCTGTTTTCTACTCAGATGTCCGGACCTACATATCTCTAGATGCCTGAGGTTAGGCCCTCGAAGGCGGAGAAGCATGGCGGACGAAGCCCCGATATTTCCAAAACCAACGCTTGTGATTTCAGAAAAAAGAGAGGAGATTGACTTCAGCTCATCAGGAAGGTAACGCCAGGCATCGCGTTTGTGCGGGGGTTGGTGACAACTTGAGGAAAGAATTTGCCAAATATGGGACCCACCAATCAAGACCCACAGAATAGACCTCAATTCTCTCCAGAGAAGAATACCGGACATATCTCGACGGACGGAGATCCCGATCAGATGATCAGCGACCGCCACGAATCATCAATCAGTTCGGAACCTGAGGAAGAGATTGAGGTGAGTGCGTATCTTCTCATTCCTCAAAAAATAAGCATCTCCTCTGATTACAAGAAATCTACGGAACTACCGGGCAGACCAACAAGCCTCTTAGCTAGCAAAGGGGTGAGCCCCATGATTTGGATTGACAACCCCCATGGAAAGATTGGTTTTGCAGACAGCGCGAGCTGTCAAGTTTTCAACAAGTCCGATGTCGAATCTTTTACGATCTATAATGTATTGCCAGCCAAAGGCGGCGGCGGAGCTTATTTAGAGGTAAATCTCACAAAAAAAGGAAGGAGCTATACCATTTTTTATGGCGCCTGCCATGTCTTCAACGCATATAGAAAGAAAATTTCTGCCTTAACAGGCCTCGAAGTAAACATGGCCCCCGAGTCTCATGATTGTTGAGAAAAATGCTTCCCTCTTCCGACGCCACCGTATTTGAATCCCCAATCGACCATTTGGGTTAGCAGCTTTGTGATGAGAGAGAGGAAGAAATCGTGATGGTAGAAACCGTGCTCAAACAAATTGGCTGAAAGCAACAAGCTCCAGGGAATGCCTTGTGGGTGTGCGCCAGAAAAAGATCCACAACTCGTGTTATGTGATGCGCCGTGATGGGAGGCGCAGCTTGGCAGAGATGGTCTCAGATACTTGAGTCGCATCATACTAAAAAGGATTTTACCTGATCAATTTCTACGGGAAGAGAGAACAGAAGAGATTCCTGCCCTACCCAAGGAGAAAAGTAACCAATAGGGTAGAAAAAGAAATTTTCACCCAAAACCAGACTTTTCTCACCGTCGAAATACCCGACAATCATTAGCTTTCAACCATCAGAAGTGCGCACCTTCCGATCCCTTTTCTTTTATTCTACTACTCATTTCAAGTTTCAAATCCGATGAAAAAGACCCTACTCCTTGTAGTGGCCTGGCTTCTGCTTAGCCCTCTTCCTTCCATGGCTACGGTGTTCACATGCAATACCGTGTCAGAAATTCGCAACGCCATGTCCTCGGCTGTAGCTGGCGACGAAATCGTGATTGAGCCTGGCACCTACACAGCTACCAACGTAGCTGGCTCTGGCACATCCGCCTACTTCTATGGCAGTGCCAATGGCACCGCGAGCAACCCGATCACCATTCGCAGCCAATCCAGCAGCAATCGTGCTACCCTCAGGGGCAACAATGTGGGCAGCCTCACTGTGTTGCGCATCGTGGGCAACTACTGGATCGTGAAAGACCTGATCCTCACCACCGGGCAAAAAGGCCTGATTTTCGACAATGCCAATTATTGCAAAGCCATTGATTGTGAGGTTCATGACATTGGCTATGAAGGTATTCACGTGCGGGACGGCTCAGACCATGTGACCATTGAAGGATGCAAAATCTACGACACAGGCAAGACTGGAGCAGGGTTTGGCGAAGGCATCTACATCGGCACTGACAAAGGCTCCTGGAGCACGTATGATCCTTCGGTGGATTACACCGTTGTGAGAGATTGTGAAATTGGTCCGAATGTGCGAGCCGAAGCCTTCGACATCAAAGAAGGTACCACCGAAACCATCGTAGAAGGCTGTACCATCAATGCCGCAGGGCTTTCAGGGAGCAATTTTGCCGATTCTTTTATCGACCTCAAAGGCACCCGAAGCTACATTCGATGCAATACCTTCAACAGAAGCGGCGAAAGCAACCTCACCAAAGGAATTGCTGTGATTGACCGCGGCGTGGCCCTCTCCAGCTATGAGCATTCCATCCACAACAACACCTTCAACATGGATGGAGCAAGCGGCAATATGCTCGAATCCTACTCCGGCACCTATGCTGTGTATGGCTGGAGCAACACCCGGGTTCCGGCTGGCGACAATTACAGCAGCAGCGTCACAACTACTTGCTGCCCTTCGTGGTATAGCAACCCTCCTTCGTGTGGAGGCGGCGGTACCCCGAACTGTACTGCCCCTTCAGGCCTTGGCAGGAGCAATATCACGGCCACGTCGGTCACATTTAGCTGGAACAGTGTCTCTGGAGCCCTCAATTATGACTTGCGCTATCGTGCCACAAGCAGCAGCACCTGGATCAATGTGAATAACCTCACTGGCACTAGCCGCACCCAAACTGGTCTGAGTGCTGGGACTACCTATCAGTGGCAAGTCAGAACGAGCTGTAGCGGAACCAACTCCGCATTTGCCTCCGGAGCTAATTTTACGACTACCGCAAGTGGCGGTGGTGGTGGTGGTGGCGCATCCATTACCGTTTATTCAGATGCCTTGGCTAGTGGTTGGACCAACAATTCCTATACGGGCACCTACAACCTGGCCCACACTACCAATGTGCAAGTCGGAACCAACGCCATTCAAGCCAATTACGGCTCCTATGGTGGCGTACTCCTCCGAAAAGGAACACCCCAGAGTCTGAGCGGCTATACGGCCATTCGGTTTTGGGTGAAAAGTGACGGGAGTCACAGAATCAGGGTCCGATTGGAAACCAATCTGGGGAATAAGGATGTGGAGTTTTTCACCAGCTCATCCTGGCAGCAGCAAACCATCAACCTGAGCCAGTTTGGAGGTCCTGCCAATGTGGAATCAATCCGATTGATCAACCGTTCAGGCAGCAGCTTCACGACTTATTACGACCAAATCGAGTTTGTTAACCTTTCCGGAGCGCGGGAAGAAGCCACGCTTCCTGCAAGCTTTACGGTCATGCCCAATCCGGCGGAGAGCGGAAGCACGATTTTACTAGATTTCCAGGTTCCGGAAACGGGGATGATCACGCTTCAGCTGTATGATCTTCAGGGGCGAATGATTCTCCAACGCAGAATGGATCCAAGTGAACATACTAGCCAAAAGCTTCTCCTTCCCTCGTCGATTGCCCCCGGAGTTTACCTCCTACAGGCTCAGGGCGAAGGGTTTCAACTGAATCAACGACTTATTGTGCAGTAAGTAGTTCCGGTGGCAGGTAGTTGCCATCCTGCCCCTGCCATCGGCAGGGGCTTTTTTGTGCTTTGCCCCAAGGTATTTTCAGAAAAAACACCAGCCAATCCTTCTCTTTTTGTTTTCTGCTGGCCTATTTGCGGAGAGAGTTTTTCCATGGTCTGGCATTTATCGTTTTCATTTTTCATCACCCTGAGTTTCCAATTCTCCCTATCTCATGATCCTGCGCGCGCTCAGCACCTTTGCTTTGTTCTGTTGGTGGGTGAGTTTCACCTTCTATTCGGCGGTGGTCGTACCAATCGGCAGTGCGCTTTTTGATCCGATTCATCAGGGATTTATCACCCGGGAGGTGACGAACTTCCTCAATTTGCTATGCGGGGTGTTCCTGCTGTTTTCCCTCGCTGAAATCATCCAAAAAAGACGCGACAGGGTATCTCTCTTGCTGTGGATCGTGATTGCCGGGAGCCTGCTCAGCCTGCTTTATTTGCACCAGCAAATGGATGCCAAGCTTGATGCTCAAGCCATGACGGTGCTACCCGGACAAGGATTTTACCCTTCCCACCGGATCTACCTATGGGTGAGCACCGTCGGTTGGGTAGCCGGCGGAATCTGGATCGTGAGGCGGCTATCGCGAGAAGCTTAGTCTGACAGTTGGGAGAGCGCCTTCTTGGTTTGGTTCATCTCTTGCTTCATTCCCAAAGATTTGTACACTTCGATGAGGGTAGATAAAATGCTGGGATCTTGTGGTCGGAGGCGATTGGCATTGACCAATGGGCCGATGGCTTTGGTAAAAAACTCTTTTTCTCTGTCTTTTTCCCGGTAAGCCAACTCAGCGAAAAGCATCCCCAATCGGCGCCATGCCTGGGCGTATCTTTCGTCAAGGTGGGCTGCCTGCCGGTATGATTCCACGGCCAAATCAGGACGGTTGGTGTATTCGTAGAGAAAACCCATGAGGTAATGCGTTTCAGACAATTCTGGGTCTTCATAAATGCGTACCGTGAGGGCTTTTTCCTCAGCATCAAGCAGGCCACTCGCTTCCAGCAATTGGAGATACTGAAGGTGGACCACCTCACTGTAACCAAGATTCTGAACCGCATATTTTGCCAAAGAAAGGGCCTTGGCAGTGTCCTTGACCTGCACCTGATAGAGGTGAATTAATTCTGCATACACCTCAGGGTTGCGCGCCTTCAGGTCTGCCATTTTTTCGAGGTTAAACATCTCAATGGGCCACATTTCCAGGTCATTTGCCACTTTTCGGGCAAGGTCATAGGCGAGGGTGTCCTGAGGGTTCACCTGCTGTGCCTGGGTGAAGGCGAGCAGTGCGGGTCTCATTTCCTGCTGGGATACCGACAGAGCGCCAGCGTCGAGGAGATTCTGATAGATGCTTTGTCGCAGTGAGTTGATGGTAGCAAGCATCTCCGGAGCATCATGGGCGAGGGAATCTGCCTGATGCAGGGCGGTGGCGGCATCGGCAAATGGATCCTCTACGAGGGGAGATTGGGCATTGCCCAATGCGGCCAATATGCGTGCTTTGAGCAGCCATGTACTTGGGTCGGAGCTCGTTTCGGGATGCGAAATGGCTACGTCAACCAAGGGAAGCGCGTCTTCGGGTGCCCCGGCTTGCAAAGCGGATTCGGCGGCGTTTATGGTGGAGGTCTGAGCCACCGAGATGGAAGCGAAGCTCCACAAACACACACTCAAAGCAATTGATACAATCTTCATCGATGATGGGGAATATTTGTCGGCAATAATGATAAAAAAATAGGGCTATTCACTCATTGCCTTTCCTCAATCAGCACTTTTTCTGTTTCAGCGGAGAATTCAAACAAATCAGAAAAATCTTCTAATTTCATTGCCTGGAACAAGTCGTTCCGTTTATCCATACGCTTACCTCTGATGGAAAATATTGTTCGTCTCGCGCTTCTGCTGATCGTTACGATCGTCGTCTTCCCAGTCCTGGCATTTCAATATGACCAATCTATGACTGAGATGCAGTGGGCGCTGCTCAAAGAGTCAGGTATGATTATGCTGGGCGTCGCAGCCTTTGCCTTTGTCCTGGCAGAAATCACCAAAAATTATTCTCAGACCGACAAACTCTGGGGCCTCACCCCGATCTTATTTGTGTGGCATCTTGCCTGGCGCAGCGGCTTTGACGAGCGCCTCCTGCTCATGGCAGCACTTGTCACCGTTTGGGGCCTGCGGCTGAGCTACAATTTTTCGCGCAGAGGTGGTTTTTCCTGGAAATTCTGGGAAGGAGAAGAGGACTATCGCTGGTCTGTGTTGCAAAACATGAAGGCATTCAAGGGCAAACCCTTTCGCTGGACCCTGTTCAACCTCTTCTTCATTGCCCTCTATCAGCACGCGTTGATCTGGCTTTTTTGTATGCCCGCCTTGGTGGCCATCGCAGGAATCGGAACGCCTCTCGGCTTGATCGACTACCTGGCAGCAGGTCTTTTCCTCCTGTTTGTAGCCGGTGAAACCGCAGCGGATCAGCAGCAATATGATTTTCAGACGGAGAAATATCGTCGTAAAGCCGCAAACGAGCCTCTCGACGGCGATTATTTGCGCGGTTTTCGCAGCACGGGTTTGTGGGGCCTCGTGCGTCACCCCAACTACGCCTGCGAGCAATCTATCTGGATCACCTTCTACCTCTTTGGCGTAGCCGCCACCGACAACTGGGTCAATTGGAGCCTCGTGGGCGCGTTGTTGCTCTTGCTGCTCTTCCGCGGCAGCAGCGACTTTTCCGAAAAAATCTCGCTGGACAAATACCCCGCCTACGCAGAATACCAGAAAGCCGTCGGGCGATTTTTGCC
>JANQTF010000029.1 GCA_030731845.1 Bacteroidia bacterium
CTAATCAATCGTCTGAGCCCAGAGCTCAAGCACCCCGACCCGCTGGAGCTGACCAATCTGGCCCACTTGCCGCAAGGACCGGAAGCTCTCATCAGCCTCCGAGCCACGTTGGATGCAAGCTTAAAGCGTCGGCGCTCCCTATTCTAACCTTCGATAGACAAATTTGGAAAAAACGGCCTCGCCATCTTTTCCTCTCGCAAACAGGGAGATCCGGTAGCTGTTGTCCACCCGCAGGCCATCGCTGAATTTTTGCCAGCTGTGACCATCATGAGAATAAAAAAAGCTCAAATCTTTTCGATAGTTCACGATTTTGAGGTGTAGATCCTGCGCTGGATTGACCGGATACATCGAATGACGGGCCCGCCACTCTGGCGCGTCCACAAACATCACCTGACTCCCATTGGTGGAAATGCCTACCTCCCCCAGCATGAGGCCAGCCTGACCACCTGTAGGAATTCCCTTGATGGTCACCTCCACCTCAAAACTGATGTCGGGGGCATACTGATATATCTCTTGCTTCCTTTCGGTTGCGTCGGCTCCCATCATCTGAAGTTGTCCCTGCCCTACCTGGAGAAAAGAAGTCCAGGGATTTGGCGCATACCACTGCATGCCCAACTCTGTTTCGGCAAAATCATCCGAAAGGCTGAGCCGTTTCGCGACTTTCTCTCCGGCGGGCATCGGCAGCAGGTCCCAGGGGCGTCTGCCCGATTGCACCACGGGCCAGCCGTCTTCGGTCCAGGTCAGGGGCATGAGCAGCGTTGGGCGTCCCATCTCCGGGAAGTCATTCACTCGCCCGTGATAAACGGTCCACCAGCTGCCATCGGTTGCTTCGAAGACGGTGCCGTGGCCCTGATGCCAAAAAGGCTCATCGTGGTGCCAGGTATGGGTGAGGGGATTGTGAGGAGAATTTTGCCAGGGACCAAGAGGCGATTCAGACCGGGCAACCACGCTCATGTGAGCGGTGGAAGGGCCGCTTGTGCCTCCCTGCGCAGAAACCAGGTAGTAGTAAGGCGCTCTGTAAAACAACTTGGGGCTTTCGAGACACATACATTCTACCACCCAGTCGTCTGGATATTCCCAACCCTCATACACGATTTTGGGCGTAGAGACTGCCTTGGTTCCGCTGGCATTGAGTTTCATGGCAAAGCCGTGGTTCACGTAGAGGTATTTGTCTCCTTCGGGTGTCATGAGGAAGCCCGGATCAATTCCCGAATAATCGGCATCATCGGGAATGGGAATGTCCAGATTAATAGGAGCGCTCCAGGGGCCTGCGGGGTCTTCGGCGGTGATTACAAAGTTGCCAAAGGCACCTTCCGCCTTTCCGGGAAAGCTCCTAATGGGCATATACACATGAAATTTGCCATCGAAATACTGCAAATCCACTGCCCAGACCGTGTCAAAGCCGGGCGGCAACCTGTGCCGAACCAGGGGCTCCCAGCTCACCAGATCGCGAGAGTGAAAGATGATCACGCCATTTTGCCGACTGAAAGCCATGTAGTATTCCTCCCCTACCCTGACCAGAGACGGATCCCCGTAGTTGCCCGGAAAAATCGGGTTGAGGTAGTAGCCGTTTCCTTGATCGGCTTCTGACTGTGCCCACAGCTGCCCACCTGCAAAGGCGATGCAGAGGAGAAAAACGATTCTTTTCATGAGGTCCTTGATAACATGACGCGAGGACTGACGGAATGCAGAAATCCCGAAGATGAGCTTAGGCTGCATTCATCTGATCAACATGGCTACCGGGTTTTTTTCATCTTAACCGCGGCAGGTGCCCCAGCCAGACAGGATAGCGCGCTGAGGGTCACGCTGTCTTTCTTGTTGTCTGATGTGTACACCAACACCAGGTCATGGATGCCAGCGCCACCTCGGAGAAAGGTTTCGTACACGTCAGGTCCGGCTCCCGTTTCCCGAAAAAGGATTGTGCCAATCAACGGGCCGTCGGCACTGTCGAGGTGGAATTCCACCGCACCCTGCTCACTCCCCTGTGCCTGAAGCCGGGCATAGTAGTAGCCCGATCCCAGGTTGACCCGGGGGAAGGTCACCGAAGCATTGCCACCCGTTACCTGAATGGACTTGTCACGGAGGGAGGCATTCTTGTGGGGAATGGCTGTGGAAAAGTCCACCGTGAGGAGGGCAGGCTGGGTCACACGCACCAGATCCACCCCACGCAGCGACTGCTGCACAGGCAAGGGCATCCCCTGGTTGTCATAGACAATTTCATCCACACACACCGATCGCTGGGTCCAGGTGCCAGGTCCTTCAAAATAATCTTGCCACCAGGAGGACAAGGCAGATGTGTGATAAAACAGATATTCTTTCCCGTGAAACTCCACAATCCCACCGTGGTTGGATTGATAGAGCCGCCAGGGCACAAAATCATAACCGGGCAACACAGGACCTTCATTCACATTCACTCCCAACTCCCGATTCAACACTCCCTGATACTGAAATGGACCCAGGGGACTGTCGCTCACCCCAAAATCCAGTCGGGATTTCTCTCTCTCGGGGTCATCAGGATTGTTGGGATCAATGGGTTTTCCATAATGCCGGTGATAGGAGAGAAAGTATTTTTCCGCTCGCTTGTGCATCCAAATGGCCTCCATGAAGTGATCATCGTGGACCTCCATGTGCACAGGTGCTGTGGCAAGCTCCCGCATGTCATCGGTGAGGAGGGCGCCAAAATGATTGCCGAAGTAGAGATACTTCTTGCCGTCATCGTCAAGGAACACGGCAGGGTCGATGCCTCTTGTGCCTTCGATTTTGGGGTTGATCACGGTAAATCGCTCATCTGGGGAATTGCTTTCTGCCACCGCGATGTAGGAGGTGACCACCCTTCCTCCGTTGGCACTAACCGTATCGGTATGCAAGATTCTCAGGGGGAAATAGAGATAGTATTTGCCGTTGTGATAAATCATGTCAGGTGCCCAGAGGGCCCAGTCTTCGCCCTCAGGCTCTTTGTCGGAACCGATCACGTCCCATACATTGAGCACTTCGCCGTGATCTACCCACTGCACCATATCAGCCGATGAGAAGGTGTGATAGCTATGCATCGTGGCATAGCCGCCTCCATCAGGATGATCTACAGAGGTGACCATCCACACCCTGCCATCGGGCATCACGTGTGGGGATGCATCGGCGGTGTACATGTGCTTGACCACGGGATTTCCGTAGGGATAGGGAAACGGATTGACGTTTCCTTTTTTTTGGGCAACAAGAGGGAGGGCAGTCCCCATTCCCCCCAAAAACACACTGAAAGCGAGCGAAAATCGCAGGAAATTATTCATTGTTTGACAAAGGTTTCGACCATCTGCTGGTCATTTTGCAGGATCATGAGCTGATACATGCCAGATGGCAGGGAAGAAACAGAGAGAGTAGCTGCGCCACCCACAACAGGATGGGCCATGAGTCTCCGACCTTGCAGGTCGGAGATGATGGCTTCAGCTGGCTCTTTTCCGGGTAGCTCCAGCCTGAGCTCATGGATGGCCGGGTTGGGAAATATCTTCACTCTTCCTGTCTTTTTGGGGTCAAGATCTGAGAGCACCCCAGGATTAGACAGGTCAAAAAAATCGTTTCCTTGCTCAAAGACCACCTCAATGCTGTGATCAGCGCTGATGCTCTCAAACTTCCAGCTAGGCCGTCTTTCCTGAAGAGATTCATTTTCAAACTGATATTTCATCACGCCATCAACTGTGATAGACCCGATCCGGAAGCCATCATCGGGCACGATGTGAATGACCTGATCCATGCCCGCAGCAATTTGAACTTCATTATCCGCTCCGCCGGGTCTCATGACGCCCCCCGCATTGTGGGAATAAGAGATCGTGTAGATGGCCCCTTGGGTGTCGAACAGGATATTTCTGGTTTTGGCATTGGCATCGGTATTGTTGCCGTTGGTGCCTGTGAGATTGAGGTTGAAATAGTCCTGATAATTGTCCCAGGTAATCAGTACGCCGTCAACAAACACATTGGTGAAGCGCCAGTTTTCCACCCAGGTATTGTTTTTCCCTCTGAGTTCCTGCTTGGTGAGTCCCCCGGCAGGAGACTGGAAAGGGTACTCAGTCGTGATGTTTTGGATGGTAAAATCTTTGAGGAATCCGGCGGTGTTGCTATTTCCTTCGAGCGCCACAGCAATGAGATAGTTGGTCGGATCCTCGATGTGGATTCCAGAAAGAATGTTGCGCTGCAACTTGATGCTGGCGTCGGCTTTGCCACCGCAAAGAATTCCAATATTGGTTTTGGAAAAATCTCCAAGATGCCATTCGCTATGGATCACGTGCATGTCGTAGTATTCAGCGAAGCCGCTGCCGAGGTTATTCCATCCCATTTGCCCAACCGCTCCGTTTACCATGGGCCAGATCACCGAATTTCTCACGGTGTGAGCGTCGCGGGCGTAGTCATAGTCATCACTGGTTTTGATGAAAATCTGATCCACCTGACTTCCGCTACCGGGCCTGATACCGTCATTATTGGAGCACCACCCAATGATTTTGAGACGACGAATCCTGCTGTTTTGCCCGCTGGGGCAGGTGTGGTGCCAGGCTTCCAGGAAGATCGGGCCGTCATACACAGCGCCGGTTCCATAGGCAACGAATGCCTCCTTGGTTTGTGTGACCTTGATGTAGGGATCGTTGATGGGAATGGTAGAATTGGGGCGAATAATCTCGTGCATGAGGTGCTTGCGCCCTGTCACGATTCCCCGTCCATAGAGCCAGTTGTTGTCGTACCCATCGCTGTGAAATCCGCCATAGACGATGGCACCGGGAGCGAGATATACCCGCTGATTGTCCTTACCGAGATTCAACCTTCCGCGATAGAGAGGCGCGTTGTCATACTGCGCCTGGGTGGTGACCCAGTTGCCTACGGCATCAGCCTGATCCCAGGAAGAGGTGGTTTCCCAGCGGTCCTTGTGGTAGCGCATCTCGTGTTCTCCTGCCGGGAAATAGATGACATCAGCATTGCGAATGACGCTGAGGTCGGTGTTGTTGTTCCACACGACCACGCCAGGGCTGTTGGTATCAGGAATGGCATATTGAGCGACCGCCGCCTCGGGAATATCCGAAAAAATCATGCAGCCATGCTTGATATCGAAACCTGAAGCGCGATTGCTATCGCGATTGATGCTTTGGTCTGCATTTCCAAATTCGAAGTGAACACTTACATATTCCGGCTTATACATCATGAAGCGGACCGTGTTGCCGTCAAAAAAGTGAGGCGCAATCCCAAACCCCTGAGGCACAATTTCTACCCTCCGGGCTTTCTGGGCACTGAGCTTTTGGGTAACCTCCATTTCCACGGCTCCGATGAAGGCAAAACTGGCAAAAGAGAGACTGCGATCATCCATAAAATCGGTGCCAGCATCGTCGCCTACTTTCCAGTGATTGTCGTAAGAGCGCTGGGTAGAAAGCAAGGTTTTGAGGTCTTGCCATGGACCATAGGCCTTTGACGTGGGGTCGAAGGTCCGCGCTTTTATGTCATACTTACTATTGTTGACCAATTCTGAGCCGGAAGGCCAGGGATATTGCACAATTTGTGCAGAGAGGAAGGGACCTGCGAGAAGGCAGGCCGCAAGCAAAAAAAGATTCAGGTAGCGATTCATAGCAGTGAAAGAGATTATTGGTGAAGAGGGTTGGTTAGGGTATTTTATTTTTCCCAGGGAAAGGACTCAATTCCATTGGGCCTGAGCACAGGCATGGTCTGGTTCATTTCTATGGCTTTCTTTTTCTTTTGGGCAAATTCTTCCTGAGTCTCCCAAGGGTTTCGGTACCAGGGATGCGGGAGATGCTCCTGAATCATAATTTGCTCCACCCGCCGCACGATTCGGGGATAGAGGAAAGCGAGATCTTTTTCTGTGTAGCTGTCTTCGGAAAGGAGATAAAGCTGCACAGGGGCCGAATAGGAAGGGCGATAGGCTTTCCAGGGGCCCAGCCTCACGGCTTGCTCCGGACCGCGAGAAAAGTAGAGATACTCATGGCTCTGGAAATCGCCGCCGCCCAACAAGGGCAGCAAGTTGTGCCCATCGGTTTGGAAATCCGCAGGATTCCCTCCGGAGAGCGCCACCGCAGTTGGGAAAAAGTCTGGGAGCCACACAGGCTCGTCTATCACCGCAGGGGTGAGATGGCCGGGCCAGTGAATCATCATCGGCACCCGGCAGCCACCTTCCAGCACAGAAAATTTGCCTCCTGCAAAAGGCCCTTTGTTCTGCAACCAGGGATCGTCTGGCCAGTCGGGACCGTTGCCCCGGTCGGTGTATCCGCACATGGAGTAGCCATTGTCCGAAGCAAAAAAGATTACCGTGTTATCGTAGATGCCTTTGGCCTTCAATTCCTCGATCAGCTTTCCAACAAACTGATCGAGCTTGATCACCATGGCTGCCCACTCCCGGCTCAGCTGATTCACAGAGTCGGGGGACATCATCTGTCCCAACTCATCCACGATCACGGGGCCATGTGGCAATTGCGTGGCGTAGTAGAGGAAAAAAGGGTCTCCCGTCACGGCAGGGTTGTTGGCTTCCAAAAAGGCCAGAGCATGTGCTTCAACCTCATTGTCTGAATAGGCATAGCCGTAAGGATCGGCCAATTCCTCCACAAACAAGCGCCCTGAGGCGTCGTAGGTGTTCTGGGCCTGATTATCGCGATAGTCGTAGCGCCGAGCCATGTCAAATCCCTTGTTCTGTGGATAGGAAACTTTTCGGTCATTTTCCCACAAAAATTCTGGCAGATAGGTATGGGCTCTTGTCTGATCGTAGAACCCAAAGGTGTAGTCAAAGCCCTGCAAATAGGGCACTCCCGGCGTGCCAGGCACGCCAATCCCCCACTTGCCGGCAAAGCCTGTGCGATAGCCAGATTCCTGTAATACCTCCGCAATGGTGAGGTCTTCCTCTGCGAGATGATCCTGCCCCCGGGCGCTGCTGTTCATTCGAATGGGACCATGCCCAGTGTGAAGGCCCGTCATGAGCGAAGACCGGGAAGGCGCACATTCGGGCGCAGCCGAATAGGCCTGGGTAAATCTCAGCCCATCGGCTGCCAGCCGATCAAGGTTCGGAGTCTGATATCGCTGCTGACCATAGGCGCTCAGGTCCCGGTAGCTCATGTCGTCTGCCAGAATAAAAATGATGTTGGGACGATCCTGCGCCTTGGTCCTGCCAGCGCTCAGCAGGGCTATCAGCCCTATTAGCGTGTGAATTGCGATTCGTTGATTCATCGATTATGATATTCAAACCACGCAAAGGACGCGGCTTGTTTGCTGGAATTTCCTTCGCTGGTGGCATACATCCCCACAAATGGGCCATTGAATCCTGCGGCTACTTCATCACTGAGGGTCTGCACAGAAAGGGGTTCCCCAATTGGCTTGCGCTGGGTTTCGTCTTGCCCATAATAAAACTGGAACTTTTCTCCGTCTGATTCCACCCAAAGCTCTACCTCAGACTCTTTGTAGGGCACTTGGGCTATCAGGGTCATGTGTCCTTTTTCATGCCTACGGAGCTGCAATCCGTCTTTTCCCTTGAGCAGTTCGAGGTAGTTTTGACTATTTCGGTACAAAATCAGCCCTGCGAGTTCACTTGTTTGCTTGGGGGAATGGCGCAGCCTGGTCCCGGCAGAAAAGGCGTGGCGCTCGATTCGGCGGGCAAT
>JANQTF010000030.1:0-7196 GCA_030731845.1 Bacteroidia bacterium
GTGAAGGGATTGAGATATTTCTCCCGAAACTCGCTCATAGAGATTGATTTACCTGCCAAATATAAGGCATTTTTGGATCGGAGTTGCCTCTTCTCAATTGAGCTTTGCCTAGCCTATTATTTATTTTTTCTCTTGTTGTAGAACTTATGCAGGTGGCGGTTCATTTTCTTCACTACTTTTTTGTGGCTTCTGGAAATCAGCAAAGAAGCAAATGTGCGGGTATAATACGGAAAAGGCCGCCGCAGTTGCACAAATAGGTCGCTCTTGATCAGGAGAGCGCCAAATCCCATGCTGCCTCCTTGCGTGTAGTGATAGGTGGTAGTGCCGATGACCTCGTCCGTTTTCCTGTAGCTATCCACTGACTTAGAAGTGTCTGGGAGAATGATGCCAAATTCTGCCGTGAAAAATCGATCTCCTCGAAAGCGGATGCTGGAATCAGGCTGAAGGTCGTGGCCTAAAAACACTACCTGATCCATTTTGCCCTGCTTGATCAAGTCTGTTTGATCGGTGTAAACAAAGAAGATGGGGCAAAAATCAAAGGCATCTACGAACGCCGCAACAATCATCTGGTTGGTCTTGATTTGTTCGGCCTCTACCTTGGCAGCTTGTTTTTCCAGTCCGCGTTCGCGAAGGCCTTCAATAGACTTTCGCTTGGTCAAAAGTCGCACGAGCAGGGCACCGTCGTGAAGGTCAACAATCTGGCGATGGGCCAAATCCGATTTTTTCAGAGAGGTACTTTTTTCGGGTGCTGCTGTGGAGGCCAATTGAGCAAGGCTCATGGCAGGAAGCAGGCAAACTAAGAGGAAGGGCAAGACTCGTTTTCGCGAAATCATGGGTGCTTGGTTCATGCCCTAAAAAATAAAATTTTGCCCAAAAAACAAACCAGCATCCGTCAAAACTTGTCGCTTTTTTGGGGTCGCTACAACTCCATGGCGGTCTATCTCGAGCATCAGAAAATGAGAGAAATAGGAAATTCGCCTGAATCCCCCGCCACGTTTGATAAAAATTGCCAATAGATCATCCCGGATTGGCACCTTTTCCGACCTCCGATTCTTTCATCCCCAAAAAAGAACTAAGTTGCCTCCGTGCACGATGTCGCGATCATAGGAGGTGGATTGGCAGGATTGGCAAGTGCCATACACCTCGCACGCGCAGGCGCGAAGGTCCTGTTGTTTGAGCAGCATGACTATCCCCGCCACAAAGTTTGCGGCGAATATATCTCCAACGAGGTCTTGCCATACCTCAGCAGCATCGGCCTTGATCCAGCTCCGCTCGCGCCTAAAGCCATCAATCGCTTGTTGTTTAGTGCCCCTTCGGGCAAATCTATCAGCGCGCCGCTGCCGCTTGGCGGCTTCAGCGTGCGGCGATATGCCCTCGACGAGCATTGGTATCAGGCCGCATTGGCCGCAGGCGTGGAGATTCATCTGCTCACGCCCATCATCGATGTGCACTTCAACGGCGAGACTTTCACCCTCAAAACCCGCCAAGGCGGAGAATTTCAGGCCAGAATGGCCATGGGGAGCTACGGCAAGCGCTCGCAACTCGACCGCGTACTGAAGCGCAGCTTCTTTCAGGAGAAAGCGCGCTATGTGGGCATCAAAGCCTACTATGAGTATGACTTCCCCAGCGACCTCGTCGCGCTGCACAATTTTCCCGGGGGATATTGTGGGGTGAGTCAGGTGGAGAACGGATTGGTCAATGTGGCCTACCTCACAAGCCACGCCTTGCTCAAGCGTCATGGCAGCATCGACGCCCTCGAACAACAGGCCCTCAGCGTGAATCCGCACCTGCGGGAGCTGTTTCAGCTTGGCGAGCGCATCACGCCGCAGCCATTGGTCATTTCCAATGTGTCTTTTCGCAGCAAAGCCCTCATCGAGAATCATCTCCTCATGAATGGTGATGCCGCAGGCATGATTCCGCCCCTTGCGGGCAATGGCATGGCCATGGCCATCGGATCTGCCGAGATCTTATCCGGTCTCGCCCTTCTGTTTCTTGACGGAAACATATCTCGCGGACAACTGGAACAGCAGTATCAGGAGCAATGGAATGCCATGTTTCGTGCACGCCTCTTTTGGGGTCGGCAAATCCAAGCCATGATGGGAAAAACCCTCGCCGCCGAAGCTGCCGTCGCTGGCCTCAGGCTCCTGCCAGCACTTCTGCCCCTCATCGTCAAGCAAACCCACGGCAATTCACCCCAAATCGCACGCCAGTAATTCCATATTCCCCCATATCCTTATACCTCACTACCTCCCATTCCCCATGCCGCTCTTCTTCAGAAACCGTGCCACCGACATCGAAATCATGGATGACCTCTCCCTCGGGGGCGAGGTGCTCACAGGCGCGCTCGACGACCTCGCCCGTGTAGCTCGTTGGCTGGGAGGAACACAGATCGTGCGCAGCGGCATGAAGCACATTCTCCGTTCGCTGGATTATGATCACACACAACCCCTTCGGGTAGCGGATCTCGGCTGCGGTGGGGGAGAAGCCCTCCGCGACCTGGCACAATGGGCGCAGAAGGCAGGAATCGAGCTGCAGCTCACGGGCATCGACGCCAATGCTGCCGCCATCGACTATGCCAGAAAGGCGTCTCACGAATTTTCTCAGATCACTTTTTTGCAGGAAAATATCGTGGAGGATGACTGTAGGTTTGGTGAATATGATGTGATCATGTGTAGTTTGGTGCTGCATCATTTCGACGAAGAAACACATCTTCGCATGATTCGCCGTATGAAAGAATCGGGGGTGAAAGCCATTCTCATCAACGACCTTCAAAGAAGTGCGCTGGCGTGGAGTCTTTTTCAGGTGGTGAGTCGTATATTTTCCTTCTCACACATGGCCCGCTACGATGGCCTCCTCTCTATTCGCAAGAGCTTTACCAGACAAGAGCTTGTTGACCTAATGAAAAATTCTGGTATCCAGACCTATTCCCTTTCGTGGAAATGGGCCTTTCGCTACCAACTTATTGCGTTAATTTCCTGATATGCCTCTCAATCCCAAGATATTAGCTGTAGAAACCGAACTTCCGGAGTACACCCGCCGCACCGAAGACATTATTGAATTGATTGGCGAGCACCTCAAGGGGCAGCCCGAACGCTTTCAGGAAAAGGTGAAGCGAATCTTTAAATATGCCCAGGTCGATCAGCGATACTCCATCATGCCCGAAGAGCGGGTGTTTGCGCCGCTCAGTTTTGAGGAAAAAAATGACTACTACATCGAAAAGGTCATCGATCTCTCCGAAAAAGTGCTTCGCAAAACCCTCCTCAAGGCCAATCTCCAGCCTGATGACATCGATTTTATCATCACGGTGAGCTGCACAGGCTTCATGATCCCCTCGGTGGATGCGTTTCTGATCAACAAACTGCGGATGCGCCAGGACATCGTGCGGCTGCCCGTCACGGAGATGGGCTGTGCCGCTGGCGTTTCGGCCCTGATCTATGCAGACAATTTTGTGCGAAACAAGCCCGGTTCCCGGGCGGCCATCATTGCAGTGGAGTCACCGATGAGCACCTTTCAGCATGAAGACTTCTCTATGACCAACATGGTCAGCTCGGCGATTTTTGGCGATGGCGCTGCCTGTGCCATCCTCGGCTACGACGAAAAGCCCGGCCCGGCCATCATCGACACGGAGATGTTTCATTTCTATGACGAAATCCAGATGATGGGCTTTCGCGTTCGCAACTCCGGCTTTCAGATGGTCCTCGACCCAGGTGTGCCAGAGAAGATCCAGGATCATTTCGACGAAATCATTCACCCTTTTCTCGCTAAAAACAACCTGACCATCGAAGACATTCGCCACCTGATCTTCCATCCCGGCGGTAAAAAAATCGTGCAGTTGGTAGATGAATTATTTGGCAAACTAGGCAAGAACATCGATGCCACGCGGGCGATACTCCGCGACTATGGCAACATGTCGAGTGCCACGGTGTTGTATGTCCTGAAATCCATCATGGAGCAGGAAACAGCAGTAGGAGAAAAAGGCCTCATGCTGAGCTTTGGCCCAGGATTTTCTGCACAAAGGGTTCTACTCGAATGGCAATGAGCAACGAATCGGCATATTTTCACGGGAGCGGATATTGGGCTGTGATTTTGGGAGGATCCAGTGGTTTTGGCCTGGCAACGGCTCAAAAGCTGGCCTCCGAAGGCATGAACCTCTTCATTCTGCACCGCGATCGCCGCAAAGACCTGCCTGCATTTGAGCAACACCTATCGGCGATGAGGCAGCAAGGCGTGAAGGTGATGTCGATGAATGCGGACGCCATTCAACCTGAAGCCATCTCCGCTGCCCTGGATGTGTTGCAAGCCGAGCTGGGCTCAAGCGGCAAGGTTCGCCTGCTGCTTCATGCCATTTCCAAAGGAAATCTCAAACTCATGGCCCCCCTTTCCGAAGAAGCACAGAAGGGGGATCATGGGTTGCAAAGCGAATTGATAGCGCACATTTCTGAGCAATGGGATGGCGAACCACCGCTGCTCAGTCGCACCGATTTCCAGCTCACCATCGAAGCCATGGCTCTGAGCCTCGGCGATTGGGTGCAGATGCTCTTTGAGCGAAAATGCTTCGCTGCCGATGCCCGCGTGATCGGCCTCACAAGCGAGGGCAACCGCAAATCCTGGCGCAGCTACGCTGCTGTGAGTGCTGCCAAAGTGGCCTTGGAGTCGCTTTGTCGCTCCATGGCGCTGGAGTTCGCGCCCCACGGCATTCGCTGCAATGTGGTGCAGCCCGGTGTCACCGATACGCCCTCCCTGCGCATGATCCCCGGCAGCGAGATGCTGCTGCAAAACGCCGCGATGCGCAATCCTTTTGGCCGAACCACGCGCACCGAAGAGGTGGCCAATGTCATCTATCTCCTCTCCCGCGACGAGGCTTCCTGGATCAACGGGGCCCTCATTCCGGTGGATGGAGGTGAAAAAAATCAATGATGTGGACCTGCTCCTACCAGTAAAACTCGCCCTCCCATACCGCAAGCCCTTTTTGTTTGTGGACGAATTTCTGTCCCTCACCGAAGATGGTGCAAGTGGAAGTTACACCTTCCGCGAAGATGAATTCTTCTATGCCGGACACTTCCCCGACAGACCCGTGACGCCGGGCGTGATTCTCACCGAAACCATGGCCCAGATCGGCCTCGTGGGCCTGGGGATTTTTCTCACCAAAGCATATCTACAAGAAGCAGTGGCCCCTTTTGCCTTCACCGATTCTACCGTTGACTACCTGCTGCCCGTTTTTCCGGGAGAAAAGGTGTTGGTTCGGTCGGAGAAAGTCTATTTTAGGTTCGGAAAGCTGCGCTGCAAAGTAGAAATGCTCAATGCAAAGCAAGAAGTTGTCTGCCGGGGAACCCTCTCGGGCATGATTCTCAATCCAGGAAAACATGGGTGAACGAAGGGTTGTTATCACAGGATTGGGCGTAGTCGCCCCCAACGGCATCGGCTTGCCAGCCTTTGAAACGGCGCTGCGCACAGGGCGCTCAGGCATTCGCTATCAGGAAAAAATGGCCGAACTCCAGTTTGGCTGTCAGGTAGGTGGCGTGCCCATCGTGTCGGAGGAATTGAAACATCAATATTTTTCGGAGTTGACGGTGAAGCGCCTCAGCGCCGATGGCGTGGTGTATGGCTGCATCGCCGGAGCCGATGCCTGGACCGATGCGGGCCTGCCATTGCTTGCCCTCGATGCCGAAACACCTGATTGGGACAGCGGTTGCATCATGGGCACGGGCCTCGCCGGAACCGATCCGATCCGAGATTCGATCTACCACATCGATGCAGGGAATGCGAAGCGGCTTGGGAGTAGCTTCATCCAGCAATCTATGCCAAGCGGGGTGAGTGCCTACCTTGCCGGAACCATCGGGCTGGGCAATCAAAACACCACCAACGCCTCTGCGTGCAGCACGGGAACAGAGGCCATCCTCATGGGCTACGAGCGAATCCGGGCGGGAAAGGCCCTGCGCATGGTGTGCGGCGGCACTGACAGCGCGAGCCCCTACCTCTGGGCAGGCTTTGATGCCATGCGGGTCCTTACCCGCAAAAGCAATGACAGGCCCGAGGAGGCATCACGACCGTTGAGTGCTTCTGCGATGGGCTTTGTGCCCGGTGGCGGCGCTGCCGCTGTGCTGCTCGAAGACCTCGAAACAGCCCTGGCGCGTGGCGCTCGCATCTACGCCGAACTGCTCGGCGGCTACGTCAACTCCGGCGGACAGCGCAATGGCGGCACCATGACCGCGCCCAACCGCGAAGGCATTCGCAGGTGCATTCAAGGCGCCCTCACGCACACAGGTGTAGCCGCTGCCGACATCGATGCCATCTCTGGCCACCTCACCGCCACCATGCTCGATACCGTGGAGGTGGGCCTTTGGGCCGAAGGGCTGGGGCGATTTGGCTCAGATTTCCCCTATATCAACGCCCTCAAGTCTATGACCGGGCATTGCCTCAGCGCTGCCGGAGCCATCGAGGCTGTGGCGGCAGCATTGCAGGTGCATCAGGGATTCTTGCATCCTTCTATCAATTGCGACGACTTGCATCCCGAAATTGAGGCGGTCATTTCTGCGGATCGTATTCCGAAACAGGCGCTGTCAACCGATATTCGCATCATGGCAAGCAGTAGCTTTGGCTTCGGTGACGCCAACAGCATCATTATTTTCAAACAATTTGACCAACATGGACAGGAAACAGGTAATTGAAAAATTTGCGCCCATCATTGCGCTCTACACCCAGGAAAAGGAAGTTCTGGCCAATTTGAGTGAAGAGACCGATTTCCTCAATGATTTGAAAATCAACTCTGCCAACATTGTGGACATCATCCTGGATGCCGAAGAAGCCTTCGACATCGAGATCGACGACGACTCTGCCGAGCAGATGCTCACCGTGGGGGCGGCAATCGACATCATTTTGAAGCAGCAGCAAGCATGATCGGCAACGACATCGTGTCGTTGGAGAGAACGGGGCTTCAGCCGCGTTCGGAGAATCCGCGCTTCCTGAGCAGGGTGCTCACTGCACAGGAACATCAGCTGCTGTCGCAGCAGCCAGACAAAGAGCGGGCGCTCTGGACCTTGTGGGCGCTCAAGGAGAGCACCTACAAGCTCGAATATCGGGCGCAGCAACGGCGATTTTTTGCCCCCAAGCGATACGAATGTGTGCGTTGGTGCTGCGGTGCATCTGGTTTTCCTGAGCGAGCCTGGGTCACAACACCCGACGGGTGTTACGACGCC
>JANQTF010000030.1:7206-7605 GCA_030731845.1 Bacteroidia bacterium
AAGAGATAACCCAGGACACGTCGACACTGGAAAACGAAGCCATCCTCGATCAGCAAGAAGGCTATGTGCATGCCGTGGTGGGATCTGTGGAAAATATTCAGGTTGGCGTGGCAAAGCTGGGCAGCGGATCAGGAGAGTCCGCAAGCCTGCGATTGGCGGCGGAAGCTGCCATGGCGCTGAGCTACGGACAGCCGATCAGCATCAGCAAGCCCGGCGAATCGGTTGTGCCGGTGGGCAAATGGGCGAATGAGGCTCCTGCGCCCTGGATTTCGCTGAGCCACCATGAAGGCTGGGGAGGCTTTGCATTTGTCGCGTGTGGGTAGGGGAGTGTTCAACACAAACTCCACAGGTGAGAGATTCTCACAACTCGTTCTGGATGGGTTGCTTTTGTTGTGTAAG
>JANQTF010000031.1 GCA_030731845.1 Bacteroidia bacterium
GCGAAGGAGCGCCTTTTCCAGGCCAATGTCCTTATATCCAGAACTACTAAACGAGAAGTGCAGCACCGGATGCTCTTCCCACTCATGCTGAGCATGCTGATCCACCCACAAGCCCTCAAAGAGGTCGCGCCGCCCAGTGAAAAAATACTTCAGCGTACTCAGCAGCAGCGACTTACCAAATCTGCGGGGGCGGGAGAGGAAGAAGTAGGCGCCAGAAGTGATCAGGTCATACATGTGTTTGGTCTTATCCACATAGAGATACTTCTCTGTGCGGAGTTTCTCAAAGTCTTGTATGCCGATGGGAAATCGCTTCATGGAAGCAAGATAGGGAAAAAGGAGCTATTCCATGCGAAAAGCCCTCCGTGGTTCAAGTCGTCATCATGCAAAAATCCCACGACGACAGGTATGATTACCTATGGTCGTGGGAAGTTGCTATTTCGCGTAGAGTTTACTTCTCAATCGCTTCTTGAAGGGCTTTAACGGCCTGCTTCAAGAGTTCAATTTCTTCTTGCTGCTTATCAATCATCACTTGCTGCTCCTGAATGGCTTTGATAGAAATCACGGCAAATTCAGAATAAGAAATTCCTTTCACGCCATCGGTTGGATCGGTGACTACGAGTTCTGGAAATACTTTTTCTACTTCCTGGGCAATGAACCCTGTGGCGCGATCTGCGGTAGCGACAGATTTGTAATGGTAGGTGACAGCACGCAACTTCATCACGTCAGGGAGAACAGATTCCACGGGTCTGATCTGCTCTTTGAATCGAAGGTCAGAGGTCGTGATATAGGAGCCGGTCGTGTTGTCGATGTATGACATCCGGGTTCCGTTGTAGCCAAAGCTCAGGAATGGTCCTCCATTCCACACAGTCCAGTAATCAGTCGTAGTAGGTTCCTCAAACCGGATCCCCGCACCACCTGGAGTATTTCCGGCAGACGACTGCTTGATATGCAGATCAGCGGAGGGATTCATCTGATCGCCAATTCGCAATCTTTCCGGAATCTTGACCTCGCCTGTTCTGGTAAAAATAATAGACGTGTCGCCAAGGGTTGGACACCCAGATACCAGCCTAATCTCGTTGGCGGCTCCATTGTGCTTAAATTCAAATCCGCAGGTCCCGTTAAACAACACATCTTCGGTGAAAATGAGCCTTCCTGCCTCTATTTCATTGAAGTTGCCAGCATGTCCCAGCATGATGGCGGCGTTGCCTGTATCCCCCACCGTGAATTGAGCAGCAGGATTGGTAATCCCGACCCCGAGGTTGCCGATGTTGGGATTGAGATATGCATTGCCCCCCGCAGCAACCCAGATTGAGTCACTGCCCCCTGGGCCCGCCAGGCTGCTTAAGTCCACAGAAGTGGTGCCACCACCATCGGTGAGTTCCAGTGAGGTGCCATTGAGAACCGCGGAGGTGAGGTACTCATTGGTGGAGTCTGAGTCGGCGTCATTCACATTGTCAATCAGCACTACGGACCCCCCGTCGGTCAATGACAAGGTAGTTCCTACGAGGCTGAG
>JANQTF010000032.1:0-6073 GCA_030731845.1 Bacteroidia bacterium
AAAAAGATGAATCGGTTTATCGAAGATCTCCTCGAATACTCTCGCCTTGGGCGAAAAGAAATGGACTCCTCTTTCATTGACCCCACGATCATCATTAACGGACTCCTGGATTTTTATCTCCGTACTTATCCTGATCTTAAGGTTAATTGGGAGCTGAAAATCGAAACAAAGGTGTACGCCGATTCTATTCTGCTGGAAATGGTACTTTCCAACCTCTTGACCAATTGTGTAAAATACCGAAGTGGGCAACGACCTCTTACTGTTAGCATTCGCACCGAGCCATATCAATCAGGGATCTTACTCACCGTTGCCGATAATGGGATAGGGTTCAACATGGAGTATCACGACCGAATCTTCGGGATTTTCAAGCGTTTGCATTCAGATGCGGAATACGAAGGGGCCGGGATTGGCCTGGCCAATGTACAGAGAATCATGCATAGACATGGCGGAACCATTTGGGCAGAAGCCGAAGAGCAGGGAGGAGCTGCTTTTTTCTGCTATTTTCCGGGCTCCAAATAGTTGACGGGGTGTTTCCCTGATTTTTTTGCCGTTAATTTGGGCCAAACCCCAATAGCCTTGTATGGTCGAGATTACTTTCATTGAGTTGCTAGGAGTCAAAATTCAGGATCCTATGACCCTGTTTACCGACTTGTTGTTGGGGTTCCAATGTCTGGCATTGGCTTGGTTTTTATATCGTCAGCCAGTGAAGGCCGAGTCCAATCTGTGGTTTCTCCTGTATTTTCTACTGATGGGCATTGGATCTATCGAAGGTGGATTTGTGAATCATGGATTTTTCTATTTGTTGGGACCCGGATGGAAATCGCCCATGGTGCTCATCATCGGCCTGAGTCTCTCCTGTCTGCAATATGCCAATCTGCTCACGGTTAAAGAAACCCTCAACCCTCGGTCTTATTCGCTGCTTAGAGCATGTATCCCAGTTCAGTTTTTCTTTTTTCTCTTGTATCTCACTCAATTTCCGCTCACAGAGATCGATTTTAAGATGTTGGTCCCACATCTCGCCATCGGGCTATTTCTCTTTGTCGTTATCCTGCAAGTCTATGGACACTTTACAGCGCCTCGGGCCGGAAGGCGCACGCTGCTATTGTCCATTTTGCTGATCCTGCCTGTTGGGATCGTTACCATTGCCAAATATTCTCCCGATAAGTGGTTCAATCAATTTGATCTGGTACATGTGCTATTGCTGCTCCCTATGTACCTGATTTACAAGGCTGCTGCTTTATTCAATCTGGGAGAATCTACAAAAAAAGGCTCCCCCAAACCGGAGGAGCCTGTCAATCTTGAGGCATCAGCTAGTTAAGCCGTCTGGCTCACCACTGGCTTTTCTGTGAGTCGTTTTTTGGCGATGGCACGATTCACCTTGCGGTGCAACAGGCCAACATTGTAGGCATACCAGCGCATTGAAAACCATTTGTTCATAAGCTTGTCAAATGGAATCGAGATCCCCATGAAGGAGCCCCCCTTGATCCAATCCCCTACATTGGGGGCCATCATTCGGTGAGATACGCCCATGCCACCGTTGAGGTAGGTGATAAAGTGCCAATATCCGGCAGGCATATAGACCGAATCGCCAGGCTCCAAAATCAGATCATAGCCTTTTACATAGTGAAGACCCGGGAATTTCTCATAATCTGGATTGGTCACATCCACAAACGAGTGCGTATTGTAGGGCACTTTATAGAGAAGGTCTGTGTATTCAGGGGCAAACAAGATTACCCGTTTGTCGCCAAATACCTGGGTAAGGAGCACACAGGAGCTATCTACATCATAGTGACCACGTACTACGGTGTCTTTGCCGCCCAAAAACATAAAGCCCAGTTTGCCAAGGATATTTTTGTAGAATGGAGGGCAAGAAAAATCTTCTCTCAGTCCGGGGCGCAACTTGTAGAGATTGGCAAGAAACATCCGCAGGTCTGTGGGCTCATCACGGCTGATGATATCGAGATATTCCCGGAAGGGCATCTTGATATCAGGGACTGTAGTGGTTGACCATTTGTGGCGCTCTACGGTATTGTCATAAAGCTCAATGGTGTCGTCACCCATGTACTGTTTAAACCACTCCAGGCTCCACTTTTTTCCTGCGGGTTGTTGGTCCAGAAGCCCTTTGATAATCACGGGGCGTTGTGGTTTGTGGTATTTCTCCATAAAGTCTTTTCTGGAGATATTTTCTACCACGTCGATTTTCAAGCTAAGGTCCATCGGCATAAGAAGGTCGGTTTTTTAGTAATTGCCAGAAAGATTCCCTTTCGGAATCATCAAGGGCTATTCAAACAATTCAGGTTTTCGTTTGTAAATGGCGTACAACGCAGTTTCTACGAGTGATGGAAAGAATCGGTTCATCACGGAATTCAACTTTCCCGGTAGGGAATGCACGCTTTTAAATTTCCTTTTTTGGATGTTGCTCAGGATAAGCCTGGCAACTCCTTCGGGCGAGTCGGCTACGCCTCCCTCGCGTGGCTTGAGCAGCACAAGCTCGCCCTGGGCGTTCATGGTCGTTTTGTCTGGCGCATTTTGGGTGTATCCAACATAGACCACGCCGATATGCACGCCTTGTTTCTTGTTTTCCATTCTCAGTGCTTCTGCAAGGCCTGTGAGGGCCATTTTTGCTGCGCTATATACCGAGGTCATCGGCAATGCCCGCAGACCTACCACGCTAGAGACGAAAACCAGAGAGCCTTCGCTTGGTTGCAAGTGCGGAAGCGCAAATCTTGCCATATTCATCGCATTGATCACATTGGCATTCAGAATCTCAGTAAACACCTCCGGATCCAGCTCATCAAAGCGCCCGCGCATTGATAATCCTGCATTGTTCACAAGAATATCGAGACGGCCGTGTCGATTCACCACTTCCTCTACGAGTGCCTCGGCCACCTGTGGATCAGACAAGTCACCTGCGATTCCCTCCGCGCGAATGCCCAAAGAGAGCAGATCGCTCACAGCCTCTTTAAGCCGTGACTCACTTCTGCCATTCAGGATGACAATACACCCAGCATCCCCAAGGGCTATTGCCGTCGCTTTGCCGATTCCTCGGCTCGATCCAGTAATGATGGCTACTTTATCCCTCATCTACCTGCTTAATGGTGGAGTATTGTTCCGGAAGTGATAAACCAATCGGAAAGTTGCGCAAGTTACATCATCTACCCAATGATCCATGTCAACATTGATGTTCATGTCAATCCTATTTGTACAACTAGCAAGATGTTGTCCTCATCCTTTCACCACCTTCATCTCTGGGTTAAAGCGCAGTGCTACGTAGTCATTGGAAAGGGCAACGGCCACGTGGGCAATCCAGGCAATCCATATGCCGCCTGAGTAGATCGTGAGAAGGCACATCCCAATACCAAAGGGGATGGTAACAAGGCTCTCTGTGAATCCTTTTGGCAGATGGGTTGCCGAATATAAGGCGATATTGATCGAAATGGCGACCCATGGATCGAGCACATAGAGGCAACTAAAAAGCAGCAGACCTCGAAACAGAAACTCATAGGCCAACAAATACAGAATCCAGGCGAGGCTGTTATGAAACAGGAGCTTCTTCGTCCAGATTTTGGCTCTTACCTGTGGGTAATAGGCGAGGGTTTCGGGCCTGCGGGCCGCAAACCAATTCATCAATACCAACGCAGCAGAAAGCCCAATGCTCCAAGCAGCCGTGAAGCCCAGATCTCCCGCCTGCACTGCATACTCATGCCAGGTATAGGGCAATACGCTCAGCATGACAATGGTAGGCACGATACCCATCCAAATTACCCCCAGGTATTTTTGAGTCAGGGGACGGATTATGTCCAATCCTCTCTCGCCATATTTTTTTTCCAGATAGCTGCGCAGCCAGCCTGAGTCAGCTATGAACCAGTAAATGATGAATCCCAGCAGTGCTACGCTGATCCCCAGCACAGGGGGAAGAAAATCTGGGTTCCAGGCAAGGGAAATATTCATGAAAAATGAGTGTAGAGGGAAAACATTCTGCGAAAATAGAAGAATCAGGGAAGATATTTGTGATCAATAAACCACTGATAAGACTCCGCAAAAGCCTGCCTGATTGGTGTCTGAGGCATCTCCAGCTCGGCCACAGCTTTGGCAGGCGAGAAATAATGCCCTTCTACGGCGATTCTCGCCATTGGATAGCTGAGCTTAGGCCTGATCTTAAATAGCGTTCCACCCAAAGAGCCCAGAGCGCCCACGAGTTTGATCAAAAAATCTGGCGCTTTCAGGCTCGGGAGCTTGCACCCCGAAATCTCAGAGATGATGCTGAGAGCATCTCCGTATTCCAGGTTTTCGTGTCCCAAAATATAGGATTCCCCGATTCGGCCCATCGTGAGCGCATTGGCAATGGCCACAGCTACGTCTTTCACGTAAACCCAGTTTTTGCCCCCATTGGTAAGCGCGGGCATGTTGCCTTTGCACGCATTCACCAAAAAAGCGCCTGAGCTGGGCTTGGTATCTTTGGGGCCAATCATAAAGGTCGGATTCACTACGATTGCCCGAAGCTGCTGCTCCTTCGTGGCCCGGATCACCAATTCCTGGCCAGCCTGCTTGGAGTCGATATAATCGAGGCGGTAATGGCCTCGTGGGGTGAGTTTGGCCTCTGTGCCTGGATTGGCTTTGCTCCCAAATTTAAATGAGCTGGCGCTGCTGCAATGAATCATTCGGCCAATGTCATTGGCCAGGCAGGCGTCAATGATGTTTTGCGTTCCATCCACATTCACCCGCCAGTATATGGGCCCCTGCGATGGCCACACATCGGTCACTGCTGCAATGTGGATGATGGCATCCATGCCGCGAGTCACATCGATCATCTGCTCGCGGTTGAGCAAATCGCCTTCTATTTGCGTAACCGGGAGCGCATCGAGCAGGCCGGTGGACCTGCCAGCTTGCACGAGCACAGAGATTTCGTATCCCCGGTCGATGAGAATTTCGACGAGGTTTGATCCTAAAAATCCATCACCCCCAGTAACAAATACCTTCTTCATATCCAACCATTCAAAGCAAAGTGACCGCAAGGCTACGGATTTGAGTAGGATTTTGCAATATCCTGTGTGTAGGATTGTCTATTGATTTCAGGAATTGGCTTTGGGAAAATGTGTTTTTACATTTGCGACAATCAGGGCAGGCCCAGCCCCAGAATCAACAAGTAGAAGTGACTTTGCCGCGATCAAGCGATGGTGTCCTTGTTTTCTCCTTGGTTGATTTGTGATCAGATCTCATCAAATGCACCAATTCTCATGTGGAAATCTCTCTTATTTGGCACAAATAAAGGCGCGCGAGGCCATTGGGGGTTGCTTGCCCTTCGTGTTTTTGCAGGTATGGCCATGGCTATTTCGCACGGATGGAAAAAAATGCCCCCCTCAGAAAGGTTTATCCAAAAAGTGAGCGAGATGGGGTTTCCCGCTCCCGAGTTTTTTGGCTGGGCAGCCTCTTTATCTGAGTTTGCGGGCGGAATTTTGATTGCCATCGGCCTGTTTACCAGACCATCCGCCTTTTTTCTCAGCATCACCATGGCCGTGGCGGCATTTCTGGGCCACGGAGGCGATGCCTTCAGCGAGCGCGAGAAAGCACTTCTGTATGGCATCCTGTCCATTTTCCTTTTTATCCAGGGACCAGGAAAATACTCTATCGATTGGCTGATTAACAAAAAAATACACCCCAGTCAGTCGATATAGATGAATTCGCTTGGCGCATACCCGAGCCTGTGGGCCACAACGGCCAATTTTTTTCCCACAGGCACAGACACCGGGCCATTCGGGATGGTCCAGCTCAGGTTGAGGGTGTCCGAGGGCGTCACAATCTGATAGTCTGATTGGTAAGGATTTAAAACAAGATATTCAATCCTGTCATTGGGAGCCAAAACTGCATAGCCAAGTGATGCTCCCGGAGTAGTCGAACTGATGAGCCAGCCTTGTGGGCTTTCCGTTAGGAGGGGCAAATCGGTGACAGGCTGCACTTTGTTAGGCCACATGGCGAGGAGCATCTCCTCTTCGTTGGTGGTACCAAGGTCGTGGATGCTGTCCATCCAATCCTGACAGGCCTTGCGGTGGCGCTGTAGCTCCTGCTCAAAGGC
>JANQTF010000032.1:6173-7588 GCA_030731845.1 Bacteroidia bacterium
TTGGCCCAAACTTGTGATTCGTGGGTGACCATGAAGTTGAAAATAGAGAAAAAGGGCGCTTCATTTGGTCGGTTGCGCCAGTGGGCCTTCATACTGCTTTCATCCCATGCCATCAATGACTTGCGAAACTGATAGTCTTCCTTAGGATTGTTGGTACAATAATATCCTAGTTCTCGCATGTATTCACTGTGCATCTTCACAAAAGGCGGCGGAACACACTCATAGAAAGGGATGCCTTCCGGAGAATAGGGTCCGAAGCTGAGTGTCCTCATGTGGTGAGCCCCGATGCTGGAGGGATACATACCCGTTGCAATGGCAGCGCGGCTGGGAGAGCATACGCCTGAGGGCGAAAAAAAATTGTCATATACAACCCCTTCGGCTGCCAGTCTGCTAAGATTGGGGGTTTCCACGGTGGAGTCTCCATACATGGGCAAAATGGGACTGAGGTCTTCAGCGACAAGCCACAGGATGTTGGGCCTGAAGTCTAAACCAGGATCGTAAGGATTCACGGCAACCGATGTCGGCGCGGGATCACAACCAACAAGGACACAGAGGAGAAAAGGGCCCAAAAATCGTAGCATAAGGGTAAAAATTTTGCTGGAGTGATCTGCTATTTGCAAAATGCGCATCGCGTAGGGTTGCGACAGCCCATCATTAGGTGAAGCAAAAGATGTTATCTAATTTGCCTCTATCAAATTCAAAACTACTTCTCACATGCAGAAATTAACCTTGTTTACCCTGATCTCCATCCTGCTCCTGGGGTTTGGGTGCGACAAAAAACGTGACGAAATTCGGCTTCTTGTTTTTTCAAAGACAGCCGGCTACCGGCACCAATCTATTGGCGCAGGCCAACAAGCCATTTTTAAAATGGCAGAAGAACAAGGTTGGAAAATAGATACGACAGAAGAGGCAACTGCCTTTACGGAGGAGAACTTGCAGAAGTATAGCACCGTGGTATTCCTCAATACTACAGGCGATATTCTCAATGTGGCCCAACAGCGTGATTTTGAGCGCTATATCCAGTCTGGTGGAGGATTTGTCGGGATTCATGCCGCGAGCGACACAGAATACGACTGGCCTTGGTACGGTCGCCTGGTGGGGGCTTATTTTAACGGCCACCCCAATAACCCAAACGTGCGGGAAGCGGATATGAAGATCGTGAAGAAAGATCACCCTTCTACTGCGCACTTTGGAGGCGATGTGTGGCACAGGTCAGATGAGTTCTACAATTTCAAGAAAATCTATGACAACCCAGCCGATGGGATCGTGCCGCTAGTTGAGATCGACGAGACTACCTACGAAGGGGGAACGAATGGTGATTTTCACCCCATGTCCTGGTATCATGACTTCGATGGTGGCCGGGCCTGGTACTCCAACTTTGGACACACCGACGAGACATTTTCTGAGGAAGCATA
>JANQTF010000033.1 GCA_030731845.1 Bacteroidia bacterium
TATGAAAGCTGCCATTCACACCCAATACGGACCCCCTGAGGTGGTGTCTGTTCAAGAAGTTGACAAGCCTGTTCCGTCTCATCATGAGGTGCTCATCAGAATATATGCCACCACGGTCAATCGCACAGATTGCGGTTTTCGCAGCGCGGAGTATTTTGTGAGCCGCTTTTTTAGTGGTTTGTTTAAGCCCAAATACCAAATCCTGGGCAATGAATTTGCCGGACGTATTGAGGCCATTGGCAAGGATGTGAGCACCTACAAGGTGGGCGATCGGGTCTTTGGCTACAACGACAGCAGATTTGGCGCTCATGCCGAATACATGACCCAGCTCGAAACGGGCACCATGGCCATCATTCCAGAGCATCTCAGCTATGCAGAGGCGGCTCCTATTCTCGAGGGCGGGCATTATGCACTGAGCGACCTCTATCCTGCGAATGTGGGGCCGGGCAAGAAGATTTTGGTGAATGGTGGCACCGGCGCCATTGGGTCGGCAGCGGTGCAGTTGGCCAGGCATCTTGGCGCAGAGGTGGATGCGGTATGTGCCACACCACATCTTGAGCTGTTGCGCTCACTCGGTGCCAATCGGGTATTCGACTATACCCAGGAAGATTTTACGCAGTCTGATGGGGCCTACGATTTCGTCTTCGATGCGGTGGGCAAAAGCTCCTTTGGCCGTTGCAAGCGCCTGCTCAAGCCCAAGGGGATCTATATCTCTACCGAGCTTGGCCGAAATGGGCAAAACATCTGGCTCGCGTTGATTACCCCGATTTTTGGAGGGAAGAAAGTCCTCTTTCCCCTTCCAACCATCGACAAAACCATGGTGGAGCTGTTGAAAACCCTGGCAGAAAGTGGGGAGTACAAACCCGTTGTGGACAGAACCTATGACCTTTCGCAGATCGTAGAAGCCTATCAATATGTAGAATCCCGCCAAAAAATCGGGAATGTAATCATCACCATGCCTTGATCGGCAAATGCTTGCTAGCGCAGCTCACAACAGGGGAGAACTCCTAAGATTAAGAAACCTGTGTTCCAAGGATTTTGAAGAGACAATGCCTACTTTCGCAGATAACGAACCTATTTCAATCCCCATATCATGAACAAAATTCTCAAACGCGTGCTGATCGGACTAGGCGTCCTGATCGCACTGCTACTCATTGCTTTCCCCATTCTGAGAAATCAGACCAAGAAGGCTAGCCCGGAACAAACGGCTTCTCAAAGCTATGGCGCAGCACAGGCCACGGTAGCCTATTCCAGCCCGTCCAAGCGCGAAAGGGTCATTTTTGGAGAATTGGTGCCTTTTGGCGAAGTCTGGAGAACCGGAGCCAATGAGGCTACTACATTTGTCTCCACAGGCGATCTCATGATTGGCGGGCAAACGCTTCCAGCCGGTGAATACACCCTTTGGACCATTCCCGGGCCAACTGAATGGACTGTGATCTGGAACAAGAAGGACTACTTCTGGGGCGTGGCAAGTGGTGCCAAGGCCAGCCGCGATCCTGAGTTCGATGT
>JANQTF010000034.1 GCA_030731845.1 Bacteroidia bacterium
GCTAATTAGATGATTGTCAAATGCCTGTATTCTACCCCTCATCGGTAAGAGATATCCTTTGGATTTTTCACACGATGGCCATCAGGTTTGCAAAGACTACGGTATGCCCTGACTCTACCAGATCTGGGAAATTTGTTCCCCTCTGCCTTCGGCAGGCAAGTCCCCATGGCCGTTGGGGTAAGGAGGATACACGTCGATTCTTTTGGTTTCTCGGAGGGAAACGACAGCAGTAGGTTCAACCCATTCGGGTTGCTAATCCAAGTGCGCGTTTCTACTCCGGGTTTCACCCGGGGCTATCGTTGTTGCGCCCTCCGGGCGGGGGAGCAGGTTCCTCCCTGATTTTGGGTACCCGGACGGTTTGGGATTTGTCCCGCACTCCTTCTCTTTCTGGTGGAAGGCTGAGATGAGGGCAAAGGGCTTTTCTTCCTGAATTTGGGAGCGTTTGCGACATTCCTGCGACAAAAACAGGGTAGGGCAGCGGAATCCTTTTTGAAAAATCGTAATAGGTGGCTTGATCTGTTCAATAACTGAGATATTCCAGGGTTTTGTTTGCATTTTCAGAGATTTCGCTTCTATTTCCATTCATGCTTCCCATTGAAGGGAAGGCACCCACGCTAAAACTCTCCCTTTGTATGTCTGCGAAATTTGGTCCCTATTCGATGCCTGATTGTTTCGATGAATCCTTCACCTCGGATGAAAAGCTGAGAGAGGCCTACGTAGAATTTGCCCGTGCCTACAGCCAATTGCCGCAGGAGCGGATACAGCAGTTGCAATTTGCCACCGACAAGGTGCAGCTCGCCATGGGCATGACCTTCAATGTGTATTCGGAGGGGGTAGAGAATGAGCGGATTTTGCCCCTCGATATTATTCCGAGAATCATTGCGCATCAAGACTGGGCACTTATTCGAAAAGGCCTGACCCAGCGTATCAAGGCGCTCAACATGTTTATCCAGGACATGTATCATGAAAAAAGGGCGGTCACAGAGGGCGTCATTCCCCAACATTTGCTCGATAGCTGTCCCAATTATCTTCCTGCTTGTGAGGGGCTTATGCCCCCGAAGGGCATTTGGGCACACATCTCCGGGACCGACATCATTCGCGGTGGCGACGGCGAGTTTTATGTGCTGGAAGATAATCTTCGGGTTCCGTCTGGGGTGTCGTATATGTTGGAGAACCGGGAGTTGCTCAAGCGCACCTATCCCAACCTCTTTCAACAATTGCACGTGGAGCCGGTGTATGACTATTCCCAGCAATTGTATCAGATGCTGCGCAGCCTCTCCAACCACCCCGATCCGGTGGTGGTGGTGCTCACCCCCGGGATCTATAATTCTGCCTACTTTGAGCATAGCTATCTGGCCCGTGAGATGGGCGTGGAGCTCGTAGAAGGTCGGGACTTGATCGTGAAGAACGACAAAGTGTATATGCGCACGACCAAAGGCCCCAAGCGGGTCGATGTGATTTATCGTCGGGTAGATGATATTTTCCTCGACCCCAAGGTGTTTCGTCCTGATTCTATGCTGGGAATCTCCGGGCTTTTTGACGCCTATAAGGCGGGCAATGTGGCCCTGGCCAACGCGCCCGGAACCGGCATTGCCGACGACAAGGTGATCTATGCCTATGTGCCCCGGCTGATCGAGTTTTACCTGGGCGAAAAGGCCATCATTCCGAACGTGCCAACCTATATCTGTGAGGAAAAAGAAGCCATGGAATATGTGTTGGACAATATCTCGGAGCTTGTGGTGAAGGAAGCGAATGCCTCCGGCGGCTACGGCATGCTGATCGGCCCAAAGTCGGGGCCTGAAGAGCACGATAAATTCCGGAAACTCATTCAGCAAAATCCCCGCAATTACATAGCGCAGCCCACGATATCGCTATCTACCGTGCCTACGCTGGTGGACGGGGCCGTGGAAGGCAGGCACGTGGATTTGCGGCCTTTCATTCTCTATGGAGATCAGATTGAGGTGGTGCCGGGAGGCCTTACCCGGGTCGCGCTCAAGCGGGGTTCGCTGGTGGTGAACTCTTCGCAAGGAGGTGGTAGCAAAGACACCTGGGTGCTTGGCGCCCCTGCTGACCATGAAGAATAGGTGTTGATTTTTTTATTCCCTTGTCACAACTTTTAACGATTTCCCTTCCATGCTGAGCCGTGTTGCCGACTCCATCTACTGGATGCACCGATATATAGAAAGGGCTGAGAGCTATGCCCGGTTCCTCACTGTCAATTTCAATCTGGCGCTCGACCTCCCGCCCAGTATGCAGGAGCAATGGGAGCCTCTGCTCATCATCACCAATGACCGAGACGCATATCGTCTGCATTACGAAAAAAGCGACAAGGCCCATGTAATCGATTTCATGACCTTTGATTCGCGCAATCCCAACTCCATTCTCTCGAGCTTGAATTTTGCCAGAGAAAATGCCCGAACGGTTCGGGAAAACATTTCGGTAGAAATGTGGGAACAGGTGAACAAGATGTATCTCATGATGAAGGAGTCGAGCCTGGGAAGTGATGCCCTCAGAGAAGATCCACGGGGATTCTACAAGGAAATCATCAATGGTTGCCAACTGTTTATGGGCATCACAGCCTCTACGATCTCCCGGACCGATGCCTGGCACTTTGGCCGGATGGGCACCTTTTTGGAGCGGGCAGACAAGACCTCGCGCCTGCTCGATGTGAAGTATCACATCCTGCTGCCAACTGCAGGGGAGGTGGGCACACCGATCGACTTGATTCAGTGGGCTGCGCTGCTCAAATCGGTGAGTGCCTACTCGATTTACCGGAAAGAATACGGCCCTATCACGCCGGGACAGGTGATTGAGTTTTTGGTGCTTGGACGCAATTTCCCTCGCTCTATCTTTTTCTGCGTCAATACCTCTCTGGAAAGTCTCAAGGAAGTGTCGGGCGTAGCGAATGGCAGGAAGTACAATCAGGCAGAGAAACTCCTGGGGGCCATGCGCTCCAAGGTGGAATACCGGGAAATCTCTGAGATTATTGAAACTGGTGTGCATGAATATTTAGATGTGATTCAAGTAGAGATAAATCAAGTATCAAATGCGATATTTGACACTTTCATCTCTCCCAGTTTTCACTGAGCCTGACCACTATTTATGACTTATTGCCTCGGCATTTGTACCAAAGACGGATTGATCGCACTGGCTGATACCCGTATCACCTCGGGAAATCAGACCACCACCGCCAAGAAAATCTCCTTGTCTCAGCGCCCTGGCCACTCCTTGTTTATCATGACCTCTGGGCTTCGCTCGGTTCGTGATAAAGCCGTGACCTATTTTGAAGAGGAAATTGAAGCCAAAGACAAAACCTTCAACAAGCTCTTTAAAGCCACCAATGCCTTTGCCAAGCAGCTCCGGCAAGTGGCCAAAGAAGACAAAAAGGCATTGGCTGAGTCGGGGCTTTCCTTTAATCTACATGCCATTGTGGGTGGGCAGCTCGAAGACGACCCCGAGCCCAAGCTCTTTCTCGTATATCCAGAAGGCAATTGGGTGGAGGTGAGTAAGGCTACGCCTTTTTTCATCATCGGAAACACGGGCTATGGCAAGCCAATCCTCGACAGGGCGGTTTCTTATGAGTCCAGCCTGGAGTTTGCCCTGAAAACGGGCTTCCTTTCCTTCGATGCCACGCGCCTCAGCGCCAACGACGTGGGATTTCCCATTGATGTGGTGGTGTATCGAAAGGATACTTTCCAGATGGTGGAACAGCGCTACGAGGAATCGGAACTGAGAAGTGTTTCGAAGTTTTGGGATCAATCCATGAAAAAAATCATCAACGAAATAGACGGCACTTGGCTGGATAAAGTATTTTCTAAAGTAACCCCCTAAAAATGAAGCTGCGAATTGTGCACCATACTGCGTATACATTTTCGGAACCAGTGTGGCTTCAGCCTCATTTTCTCCGCGTATATCCCATTCAGAGCCCCACCTTGAGCGCCAGCTCTTTCACCCTTCAGATGTCGCCCGAGCCCGCCGGCAAGCGTTGGTATCTCGATGCCAACGGCAACAGCGTGTGCCACGCCTGGTTTTCCGGTACGGCCACCTCGCTGGTGATTGATTCTGTGCTGGAGATCATGACCTGGCACCGCGATCCGTTTTTGTTTGTGTATCACCCCCTCGCTGCGGCCTACGCCAAAGACCTCCCCGGAGCCCTGACCCAAGACGTATTGCAACCCGCGCTCAGGGAGTTGCACCTCCCGGCTGAGGTCCTCGTGGAGCTCACCCGATTGGTGGATGAAACCCCCCTCACATCCTCACTCGTGCAGGCCGTGAATGTGTGGGTGAGTCAGGTGATCTCCTCTCGTGTGCGGCTGCATGGCGCACCCTGGGAGCCTGCTACCACCTGGCAAGAGCAGATGGGGTCTTGTCGTGATTTGGCCTGGTTTCTCATCGCCATGATGCGAAAAGTGGGCATTCCGGCCCGCTTCGTGAGTGGCTACCATTTTGCCCCGACGCTCGAAGCCCACGAGCTTCATGCCTGGGTGGAGGTGTACCTGCCCGGCGGCGGTTGGGTAGGGCTGGACCCCACCACCGGCCTCGCCGTGGATGAAGCCTACGTGCCGATTGCGGCAAGTGCCAATCCCGAAGACACCATGCCGGTCTCCGGCGCCTTCAGCGGTCCCGCAACTGCCACCCTCGACGCCTGGGTCACGTTGGAGCAGATTGGGTGAGGGGGGTGGGGATGATGAGCTACCATCCTATGAAGGAAAATACGCTTCTTCTTGTATGCGGGAAAAATATTGGCGAATATTCAGGGCAATTAAGTATTGCGAAAAATCAAATTATTTGACAATAATATGGTGAGAATATTTTCTCTGTCTCTGCTTTGGGTTCTTTGTTCGGCGACAAGTATTGCGCAGACCATCCGTTTTGAATTGGCAGATCCGCAACCGGATCTGATTGAGGTATATTCAGGCTCTTTGGGCAGTGGCGACATTGACGGAGATGGTGACCAGGATTTGCTTATGTCGGGCTTAACTCCCGGAAGGGAAACCGCGCTTTATTTGAACGATGGGAACGGAAATTTTACCGAAATCCTGCCCATTCCTTTTCCAGAGGCGTCCAACACAGTCACGATCTTCAAGGACCTTGATGCAGATGGAGATCTTGATGTGTTCTTCGCTGGTATGGGCTTTAACATCCAGGAGTTTGCCCATATTTACCTCAATGATGGGGCCGGCGCATTTACCCAGCTCGCCAATCCGGCACTTCCTTCATTTCAAGACGGAAATGCAGCTATCGGGGATGTAGATAATGATGGGGATCCGGACATCGTGATATCCGCTTTGGATAAGAATAATAATTTTGTGGCTGATGTGTATCTCAATGACGGAAACGCCAACTTTACGGCCATGGCTAGCACGGCTTTTACGGCTGTCAAAGCGGGGGTTTTGGCATTTATTGATGTCGAAAATGACGGGGATGCAGACCTGATCATCTCAGGAAAAAAAGCGGATAATACCGCCTCTACCATTCTCTATCTCAACGATGGGCTGGGAAATTACGCCGCAGATACAGCTTCCGTTTTCGAGCAGCTTGCTGCTGATGATCTGGATGTGGCGGATATCGACAACGACGGAGATTTGGATATCTTGACCTCCGGGGTAAAAGACCCTTTTGTCATTCGCACGATTCTTTACCTTAACGATGGCAACGGCCAATTTGCTGAGTTGGCTACGGCCAACCTTCAGCAAACCTTTACCGGTACAAACGCGATCGCAGATCTGGACAATGATGGCGATCAGGACCTCGTGATTCTCGGTTCTCAAATGGGCGGTATCCCTAATATTTTCAACATTGTGTATGAGAATATGGGCAACAATGTGTTTGTTCCGACCGATACGATAGGAGGAGAATACATTGCCAGCTGTGTCCTGGAGGACTTTAATGGTGATAACCTGCTGGATATCATCATGATTGGCTTTGTAGCAAATACAAATGTGTATTGGAACAGCTCTACCATCCTCAACTCGGTGGATGAATCGATACCTCTGGCATCAGTATATCCCAATCCCTCCAATGGCAGCTTCTTTGTTGAATCAAACACGGGGCAGCCGATTTCGCTGCAAATAGTGAGCATCAACGGAAGCCTTATTTATCAGGATGATTCTCTTGTTGGGCGTAAAGAATTGGCATTGGACCTTCCTTCAGGGCTTTATTTCGCTGTCCTGAGGTCTGAGAAGATTAGTCAGAGACTGAAACTGATCATTTCAAAATAGCAGCATCTTCGCCATTTGGGTTCTACCTTCACCCTGATAAGAACTTACACACCCTACAACAAATGGAACAAAAAGAACTCTCAGCATTCACCGACCAAGAGCTCCTGGCCGAAGCCAAAAAGGTGAAATCCGCCTCTATCATGAGTGCCCTGGTGATTGGAATCATGGCTGGGGTTGTCATTTACAGCGTTGTTATGAACAGCATCGGGTTTCTTACCTTGATCCCGTTGTATTTTATCTACAGAATCGTGAAAAGCCCGAACAAGGCCAGGAATCAGGAATTAGAAAAGCTGTTGGCGGAGCGGAATTTGACATGAAGACGAAGTCTGCTCTACGCTGAGGGCCGCGTCGATGCGGGAAGGGCAAATACTAGCCACGAGGCAGGAACATCAAAACATATTGTCGATGGCACGTATCAATCCGCACATCAACTTCAACGGAAATGCCGAAGAGGCATTCACGTTCTACCAATCCGTATTTGGCGGAGAGTACACCAATATTGTCCGCTTCAAAGACCTCTCAGGCCCTGAATTTCCTGTATCAGAAAAGGAGGCCAACAAGCTCATGCACATCGCCTTGCCAATTGGCCAAAACGCGTTGATGGCCAATGACATTCCAGAAAGTATGGGGAGGGTAAGTGAGCAAGAAAACAGGTCCAAGATTTATATTGAGGCCGAAAGTCGGGAAGAAGCCAACAAACTATTCCACGGCCTTTCAGCAGGTGGCCACACGGAAGTGCCGATCGACGAAAGTGCTACGGGTGCTTGTTTTGGCATGTTCAGAGACAAATTTGGCATTGAGTGGATCGTGAACTTTGCCCCAACATAACGTGCTGGACTTCCTTAAAAAAAATAAGCGAAGGCTAGTGCTGGGAAAGATTTTGCTAAGGCCCGTGCAGGGAAACCTTGAAAGTATGTGAGGCGTGTTCAGGAGATCCGGAATCTGTCAGATTGATGAAATTTTTTTGCTGGGATGGGGGATATATAGGTGCTTTTGAGTAATGTTGGGAGGTAGGCCAATACTGATATTCAGTAATATGAGTTGAAAATTACAACAGGTTGTAATTATGAAAAATACCATTTGGTTCAGCTTTCATAAATCAGCAAAGATCGCTCTATTGCTATTGGCAGGGTTCTCTTTGAATAGCTTTTCAGCTAGCGAGGAGGAAAATGGTTGGGCTGAAGACGGATTAAAAGGTAAGGTGAAATCGTACAAAGAGTTTTCTTTCAAAGCCGAACATCTATTGGGTTTTATAAAAAAAGGGAAAAGAGCAGGAGCAACAATCAAAATATATGATGAGAAGGGAAATGAGATTGAGGTGATCAAATAC
>JANQTF010000035.1 GCA_030731845.1 Bacteroidia bacterium
TCCTCAAAACTCAAGACCCCAGCTGATTCTACCGAAAACACCACGGAGATATAGGCCCCCAGCTTGTTGATGCGCTGCGCGAGCTCGTGCAAGAAAGTGGTCTTGCCTGTTTGTCGCGGGGCGTGGATCAGAAAGTACTGCTTCGCCTCGATCAGGCGATCAATATCGTCTAACAAACCTCGGAAAGGATCCACCATGTAGTGATCCGCCGGATTGCAGAGGCCCGTGGTATTGAAGTAGCGCTTCATGAAGCGAAGATAGCGAATTTTTGGAGGGGAGATATAGCCCCTACCACAGATCTGCCTTCGGATAAAAAAAGGATTTTTCGATGGCACAGAAAGCTTTTCTGATCAATTCCTGCGTTATTTCTACAACATCTACTCAACCCAAAACCGCAATGAACAAGCGCCTGCTACTGCTGCCCCTCGCCATCATTCTACTTTCCTCCTGCGACAAACAGACGCCGGCCCCTGGCGATTTGGTCGTCAGGAATGTGCTGGTGGAGAAAAACCCACACAAATTTGTGCCGCTTTCGGCGGTGATTCATCTAGAAACCAACATCAGCACCGAAGTAAGCGTGCGGGTGACGGGCAAGCGTGGCTCGCTCTCCGATGTGGAGCAGGAATTTCCTGGCCTGAGCAAAGATCATGAGGTTCCCATTTTGGGGCTGTATCCAGGATACCTCAATGAGGTCACCCTCACTTTCACCGATTCTACCGGCATGGTGGCTGGTGAGGAAGTGCTCCAGATTCAAACGGATGCTTTACCTTCTGACTATCCCTCCGTCACAGTATCCTCCACCCCCGGCCCCAAAGCAGAAGGCATGACCCTGGTGAGTTACTTTGGGCACAACAGCGATATCACACCGCAAAGGCCTTTTATCTTTGATCAGTTTGGAGACATACGCTGGTATCTGGAGACCAAGTCTCATCCGACACTCTACAACTTGTTTTTTGATGATGGCATTGAGCGTCTGTCCAACGGCAACCTCTACTTTGGCGATGCCAACTCCAGCACCATTTATGAGGTATCTATGCTAGGCGAAATTGTGAACACCTGGTCGTTTGATGGCTATTCCTTCCACCATCAAGTATTGGAGCTTCCAAACGGCAATTTCCTTCTTTCTGCCACCAAACAGGGCGAAGCCACCGTGGAAGATTTCATTCTCGAATTAGACAGAAATAGTGGCGACATCGTCACGGTATGGGATCTACGCCAATCGCTGGACATGAACCGGGAGACGCTCACAGGGGATAGAGTGGACTGGCTTCACGTAAATGCCGTCTCCTTCGACCCATCTGACAATACCATCCTCATCTCAGGTCGTACCCAAGGGGTGGCCAAGCTCACCTGGGCCAACGAGGTGGTCTGGATCATGGGCAACCACAGCGGTTGGGGCCTTGCAGGCAATGGCATTGATCTCACGCAAAAGCTCCTTACCCCCCTCGATGCCAGTAGCAATCCAATCACTGATTCAGAGGTACTCATGGGCAATAAAGCCCACGCTGATTTCGACTGGAACTGGTACCAACACGCCATCGACCGGCTGCCCAACGGCGACTTCATGCTCTTCGACAATGGCGACAATCGTCACTTTGGGGCCTCACCATCCTATAGCCGAATGGTGGAATACCGTGTGAATCCGGCGAATATGACCATCCAGCAAATCTGGGAGTATGGCAAAAATCGCGGCGAAGAAACCTATTCCCGCATTGTATCAGATGTGGACTATCATGCCGAGTCGAATACCGTGATCTTCTCGCCAGGTGCTGTGATCACGGGTCCAAAGCCCTACGGCAAAGCCATCGAAATAGACCGCAGCAGTGGGCAGGTGCTCTTTGAGGCCACCATCACCCCTCCTCAAGCAGCATTCGGCCTTGTCACGTTTCACCGCACCGAGAGGTTGACGTTGTATCCATGATAGAGATTTCTGCTTATGGTAACTAAGGAGAGTGCTCGCCTGAGGCAGTCAGAAACGTGCTTCAGGGAGGCAGCGCCATCACGAAGAAAGTATTGACCCTCGCGAGATATGGCCCCCGTCACCACAAGGTTGATTTTGAATGATCCTGCTGTGCTGAGCAGACGTGAGGTCATACCCAGTCAGTCTTGGGTAACCTGACTCCCCCACCAATCCTCATTGGGAGAATACGCTTCGGAGAGCATCTCGGACCGGACTCGTTCTAGCCTTGGGAGGAGGGTGGTAAGGATGCTTTCCTCGTATTCGCTGCGGAGTTGGGGATCAAACTGATCGTCTGTTTGGGGATAATTGGCCTGGACTTCTGTGAGCCAGGTTGTGAGTTTCTGGCTCATGTCTGACCTGATATCTGGGAAATTCGCCGCGACATTGGTTTGCTCGTAGGGATCTTTGTCCAGGTCATACAATTCTTGGCTATCATCCTCATAGTAATGAATTAATTTCCATTTGCCCTCTCGGATAATGGAAGAAGGATCGCCTCCCTGATTGCCGTAGTGCGGATAATGCCAGTACAAGGGCCGCTCCGCTGGCGTGACTCCCTCGTCGATGATGGATCGCAGGCTGATGCCATCGTGATGCTGATCCGTCAACAGGCTGCAATTGGTATAGTCGAGGATCGTTGGGTAAAAATCAGCGCCCGTGACGGGATAGTCACTTTGTTGGCCATTGGACTGCTGCCAAGGCACGAAAATCAGATAAGGCGCCCGGATGCCGGCTTCCCATTGGTAGCCTTTCCCCCCGCGAAAGGGCAGATTCGACGTAGAAAACGCATCTCCCGAGGCGACGCCTCCGTTGTCTGAGGTGAACAGGATGATGGTATTTTCTGCCAGACCCAATCGTTCCAGCTCGTCGAGCACAATCCCAACGGCGTCGTCCACACTTTCGATCAGTCCTCCATAAACGGGATTGTCCTGGGTTTGCCGGATGGGGAGTTTGCGCTCCATGACAAATCCGGTGGGCGCAACTCCATTGGCCTGAGCCTTTGCCTGGTACTTAGCCCATTTTTCCTGGGTGGTTTGGATAGGTCCGTGAACTGCATAAAAAGAGAGCATGGCAAAAAACGGCGATTCTTTGGCCTGCCTGATAAAATCGGCGGTTTCGTTTGCCAGCCGCATGGAGAGATTTTCACCGTCAACCCGATTTTCTAATTTGGGATTTTGGAAGGGCGAAAAATAGCCTCCATTGGGACTCCCTTTTTCCCAACCACCTTTGTTGATGTCAAATCCATGATCTTCAGGATAAGACCCTTCATCGCCGAGGTGCCATTTGCCTGCAAAAAAAGTGCGATACCCATTGGCTTTCAGGCTTTCGGCCAGGGTGATCTCCTCCTGCGGGAGTTGATGCTGATATTCGGCAGGCAATAAATGATCGTGGCGATTCAAATCTCTCCAGGACTCTCCCGATTCGGCACCGATCCAATCGGTGATGCCGTGCCGTGCCGTAAACTTTCCGGTCATGAGTGTCGCTCGCGCAGGGCTACAGACCCGGCTCCCAGCATAGCCTTGGGTAAAGATCATACTCCTGGAGGCCAACCGATCAATATTCGGCGTCTCATAATAGGAACTGCCGGTGTATCCCAGATCCCGCAGGCCGAGATCATCCACGAGGATGAAAAGAACATTTGGCTGCCTCACAGGCTCTTCTGATGTACAGGACGCCATCAGAAGGCCAAGAAGCAGGATTTGACTGAAGATTTTCATTCGTTTACACTTATCAGATCCCCGAAGGATCAGGCTTACCCCTTTCAGAGGATTATTTTAGTTCCAACTGCTCAATGTTACCATAATTACGGCCTCTAATTGATTCAAAAACGGTGACCAATTCGGTCAGTTTGTCTGAATTTGTTTCTGCGAGGTTGGTTTGCTGGCCGAGATCCGTCTTCAAATTGTACAATTGGTAAGTTGGTGCCGTGCCGGTTTCGATGTTAACCTGTTTATTTAAGGGAGCGCCCTCGTATGGCGGAATCATGATCCAATCTCCCTGGCGCAGGGCTGTGCGGCTCGTGGCTTCTATGACCAGGTTATCGCGACCTTCGATGGATTTTCCCAGAAAAGTCTCCATCAGGTTCTGGCTATCCCCCACCTCTTCGTCACTTTCCACCAGAGAGGCGAGAGAAGTAAAAAAGTCGATCTGAGACACAAGGGCATCAGAAGTGCCTGGATCGATCATTCCTTTCCAGTAGGTGATGAAAGGAACTCTGGTTCCCGCTTCAAACAAGCTGTATTTCCCTCCACGCAGCGGACCTGCGGGGCTGTGATCTCCAATTTTCTCCACCGCATCATCGTAGTAGCCATCATTAAGGACCGGGCCGTTGTCACTGGAAAACAGGATGAGCGTGTTCTCCAACAGCCCTTCTTCTTCCAGGGTCTTGATGAATTCTCCTACACACCAATCAGCTTCCAGGATGACATCTCCTCTGGGACCCATGCCGGAAGTGCCAACAAATCTAGGGTTTGGCGTGCGGGGCACGTGTGGCTGTTGCAGCGCATAGTACAAAAAGAAGGGACCGTCTTTATGGGCTTTCACATAATTTTGAGCCTCGGTTAAAAACCGGTCGGCCATCTCTTCATCAACCCATTTGGCCGAATCGCCGCCTTTCATAAATCCAATGCGCGGAATCCCGTTGACGATGGAATTGTTGTGGCCGTGATGCCACTTCATTTTCAGCAGCTCAGGGTTATCTTTTCCGGTTGGCTCGCCTTCGAAGTTTTCCTGGTAGCTGATCTTTATGGGGTCGTTGGGATCCAGATTATCCACAAATCCATTCTTGATATAGACGGTGGGAACCCTGTCTTGCGTAGCCGCCATGATGTAGCTGTAGTCAAACCCAACTTCATTGGGACCTGGCGAAATACGGCTATTCCAGTCCACCTGCCCATCACCAAGTCCCAAATGCCATTTGCCCACAATCCCGGTATGGTATCCCTTGGATCGGAGCATGGTGGGCAGGGTCGCTTGGGCAGTATCGATGAGAAGCGGAGCGGTACCGGGCAGAATTTTGGCGTTTTCGTTTCGCCAGGGATAGCTTCCGGTGAGCAGCGCATAGCGACTCGGGGAGCAGGTTGCTGAGGAGGCATAGCCATTTGTGAACCTCATGCCGCCATTGGCGAGCCTGTCAATGTTGGGGGTTGAAAGTTCGGTCGCGCCATAAGCGCTGAGGTCGCCATAGCCGAGATCATCCATGTAGATGATCACGATGTTGGGGCTGCTGGGCTGGGCTGGAGCTGCTTCTGAGGGGGTTTTCGGGGAGTCTTGGCAGGAAAAGAGACTTACCAGAAAGAGGAGGAAAATAAATTGGGAAATACTTTTCATGAGTAATAGGGTTGGGATCAGTCAGGTCGTTGAAAGCGATTGGGATGCAAGTTGGAATATTCTTCGTCTTCATTCAGCCCCAGAAACACTGGATCAAGCATGTGGGAACGCCATTCCTGATAGCTTCTATTGAGGTCATGAGATCTGAGGCTGTCGGGTTTTGTGAGGCTGTTATCCTCCCTGATATTGGCTGCGAGGTTGAAGAGCCTGATTTGCTCCCTGGAGGAGAGGATTTTATCTCCGGTTTCGTTACGGGCGGCATATTGCTGAGTGTCGAATTTTCTCCAGAACAAATAGGGGTGTGGCGAATCAGATCGCTCTGTGGTGAGAAATGGCATCAGGTCGAGGAGGTTCCCGGTCGAAATTGGCTGCTGTACCTGGGCGACAACCGTCGCGAAAATATCCAAAGAAATCACTGGCTTTTCGTACTTCTGGCCTGCCGGGAGCCTACCGGGCCACCTCATAGCAAACGGAACCCGAACGCCTCCTTCGAAGAGGTCCGATTTTCCACCCCTCAATATGCCATTATCTGAGGCATTTACCCGTTCCGGCCCGCCATTATCCGATAAGAAAAAAATAAGGGTGTTTTTTTTCGAGGCCAAGCTCTTCGAGAAACTTGAGGGGATTCGGGAGGAGAAGTATGGGAAGATTCAGTGAGCTGAAAGTTGGTGGATAAAAACAGGAGGCTAGCCCAAAAGTGATTAACCCGCAGAGAATCACAGAGGTTTTGCACAGAGCTCACTGAGTAATTATGTGAATATCACAGAACTCCGTGTCTTCCTCTTTGTCCTCTGTGGTAAACATGCCAGAGAATTAGGCCTTTTGAGACAGCCTCCTTTTTTGTTGATGAGCCCAGTAAGGAGCTGCGAGCAGACTTCCGGGAGCCATTCCGCTATCGAAGGTATGTTTCATTTTCAGGCAAGCGTGTGTGCAATAATCTGTTTTTCAGGGATTTGCGAATAGCAAGATCCGCCCGGTGCAAAATACGTGCTAGGATTTGAGGGAAAATGGGGAATAGGTCCAGATGATTTGCCTATCACTTTCGCTCCTTGTCTGCGGAGATCAAAGCCGTAGATCTCTCCCGCCTCGCCCTGTCAGTAATCGTCCTCCCCTGGAGGGATTACTCGTCCGGTGGTTCGTGTTTCGGCGCAAGCCCTTGGGCAAATTCAATACCTCTAACTCCCGTTCCAGATGAAAGATTCTCCTTTTCACATGAAACGCACCCTCTTTCTGGCCTGCCTGCTCCTGATGATGAGCAACATCCTCCTCGCCCAGTCCATCGGAATCAACACTACCGGCGCCACCCCCGACTCGAGCGCGATACTCGATGTGCAGTCCGACAGCAAGGGCATGCTCGTGCCACGCCTCACCACCGCTGCCCGGACCGGCATCAGCAGCCCCGCCACCGGCCTGCTGGTCTATGACCTCGATACCCAGTCCTTTTGGTTTCACGCCGCCAGCGGGTGGACCGAGCTGGTCGCCGGCAATCTGAACCGCCTCGCCGATGCCGACGGCAACACCCAGATCCAGGTCGAGGAAGGCCCCAACGACAACACCATCCGCTTTGATGTGGATGGCAGCGAGGCCATGCTGCTCAATCCCGACGGCAGCCTGATGGTCCGGGGGGACGATCCCTTTGCCCCCGGCTTCCTCAAGCTCTACAATGGCGACTCCACCCACTTTCTGCGCTTATTTGGGGGGCGGCTCACGGATGCCGATCCCTTCTTCAACTGGCAGGACGGCACCGCCCTGCGCTTCGCCACTTCGGCAGAAAACTACGCCGGCTTTGCCGAGCACATGCGGCTCACCGGACAGGGCTGGCTGGGCCTGGGTACCAGCAGCCCGCAGGCGCAGCTGCACCTGGAAGGCGGGCAAATGCTGATGCGGGGTGACTTTGACTTCTCCTACAGCGGCGCCATCCCCGACAGCGGGGCAGGCACCCGTCTGATGTGGGTACCGGAGAAGGCCGCTTTTCGGGTGGGGCAGGTCAATGGCGCGCAATGGGACCCGGCGAATATCGGGTTTTTCTCTTCCGTTACTGGCGGACGCGATAACAGGGCCTCGGGAGACTATGCTTTCGTAGGCGGTGGAGCATCGAATAATGCTTCGGGGGTCTGGTCCTTCGTGGGGGGCGGAGCCGATAACACCGCTTCGAGCGACGTATCCTTTGTGGGGGGAGGAGAATCAAATAATGCCTGGGGGATCTGGTCCTTCGTGGGAGGAGGACAATCAAATA
>JANQTF010000036.1:0-14679 GCA_030731845.1 Bacteroidia bacterium
CTACTCCATCCGAAGGCTGTTGGACAGCTCGTCGGTGTCGTCGGGGAGGGCTTCTATGCCTTTTTGCTGGAGGAGGGTGGAGCAATCATTGATCGCTTTGACGATGCCATCGGTGTAGCTTTTTGACCTGATGGCTCCGACGAGGTCTTTCACGATGTGCTCCCACTCGTCTTGCTCCACGAGCTTAGAAATGCCTTTGTCGGCTTTTACAATCACCTGATGCTCAAATTTTGCCACAAAAATCATGATCCCCGTGCGGTGACGGGTCTTGAAGACTTCTTCTCGGAGAAACCATTGGTCGGATTTGGCCAGGGCTTGTTGCGATAGGGCCTCTTTGCCAATCATCCACCTGCGCCAGGCAGGGGTGAAGCGAGACACTGTCCACAATAGCAATGCACCCGACAATAGAATGAGGGTGATCAGTAGAGGGCTCTCCACGTTCCAGGAGGGAATCAAAAGGTCCCAGAGCAGAAAACCAGCCAGGGCCAGGCACATTCCCATGAAAGCACTTCTCGGCGCGGCTTCCGGGTATTCGCCCGCCTGCTCTACAAAAACCGGCACAATCTCTCCAGAAGTCCCTTTTTCTGAGGCTTTTACCGCCGCTTCTATTCTTTGGAGATCTTTTTCTGTAAACCAACTGGACTCAGGCATAAGACAGGATTTTTCCGAAGCTACTCATCATTTGCGAGATGGTCAAAAACCCTGAGAAAGGCGCAAAAAAAACCGACCTTTCTCAAGGGCCGGTTTTATCATCTACAATGATTAGTTGCAGTGAATCAGGTTTCTACTATTGGCTTACCTGCGCCGTGGCAGTAGCGCTTGATGGCAGGATTTCATACTTCTTGATGTACTCATAGGTCTCTCCCTTGGGTGAGGTTGCTGTGAGCTTCATATCAAAATGACCAGCAAGTGGATAGCGATACGAAATGGATTCCTCCATGTCTCTCACAACCCCATTGCCAAAGTCAATGGTATAAGTGTAGTCCTTTTTATAGTTCTCAATTCGAAACACGAGGGTTTCCCGCACTTGCCTCCTTCCGGAAACATCCATGGAGAACCAAATATCCTCTTTAGGGGCTGTTGCAGTCACCTCGGGTTGTTGGGCTGCGGATGCTTCTTGTTCATCGCTCACAGAAGTGATATCCCGGTCGATCGCTAGCCATTCAGAATTGTCTGGCTTCACTACGGTAGAGAATTGCTCATTGCTCACCGCAACTGTCTCAGTAGGAACAAGGGGTTTTGACTTTCCAATTCCGTAGATCCAAAGGGCACCTCCAAGGACAGCAACCACTGGGATCAGCATCATCACCCTGCGACGGCGCTTGGCACGCTCCATCGATTCGATTTTGGAAAGGTAGTCATCAAAGCGGGTATAGTCAGGGGTGGAATGTGACATAGAGGTAGAACGTTACGTTTAACAGTACTCTACGAACCTACCTCTTTTTATCTTTCAAACTTCCCAATCTCTCCTGATTTGCTCATTTCCTTTCATGGACGGTAATCTTGTCAGCGAAAACAGCATGAAACGACTAAATCATCTCATAGTGCAAATATTGAATAGTTTTGTTATCAGAAATTGTTTGGGCTGTTTTTGTGGCGAAAAAACCGGATCATTCTCCGTGTTCCCACTGCTGCTTCGAGTAGGTAATTCCCATCTGGGAGTGCTTCCAGCGGAATCGACAGGCGATTGTTGATGGGGGAGACAGGCATGATCTTGTCCACCGCAAATACCTTATTTTTTCCATAGTGCCGGATGATCACATGAACTTGATCAGGCACCTCCGTAAACACCTGGAGATCGAGAGAGGCAGAGTCGATGGTGCAAATGCCCAGGGTTTTGGGCCCCACAGGAAGCGAAGGCTGCTGCAATCTTACGCCAGCAAAGGCCGCCACAGCAACCATACAGCCGAACGTAGCTCCCCACCACCACCTTTTGATCGAAGGGGAGGGCTTTTGCCTGGTAGATATGGTTACTTTGTTGGACATAAACGGCATGGTGAACCACGGAAATACCTCCTCAGATCCATTGCAGTCTCCGCCTGCCTACATATTACGAAAGTATGTGAGCAAATATGTTATCATCGAACCCTTTACAGGATGATGAGATGTCATGTTGAGACAAAATAGAACGATGTTTTATCTGGGCTCAGAGCAATTGACCCGGCCCTGCCTCTTGCCGCGATTCATGCTTTAAGACCCAACCCCCGATGTAATGATGCGAAACGCTGATCGATTTGCCCAATCATCTAAGATCTTTTTTGCATGAAATGTCAAGTCCGGGAGGAGAGGTTATCCTAAAAAATGTCTCAGTTTTTCCATCGGGAAAACAACCAGAGGATCACACCGACTGCTCCCAGGCTCATGGCCACCAGCCAGGGGTTGAGGCCTTCTCCTTCGTTTTTGTTGAGCCAGGAGAGCCATTCTTCTTCTGGGTGAATGGCAAAGAGGGATTGCTGCAGACCTTCTAGTTTTTTTCGGGTAGAAGGGCTAATGTCGAGTTTGAGTGCCTGCCTGATCACGAGCAGCGAGAGCTTGGGGCGATTATGGCGCTTGAGGAGGGTGAGCGCAAGCTGCTCCATCGCCTCGGCGATGGCGTCCCGGATTCCTTGAAAATACTCAGGCAGGTGATTGATTGCATTGATCAGCCATTCATCAGAGAGGGTCTGTAGCTCTCCGCCAGGCTCATGGCCCTGATCCAGCTCAAGGCTATGAGCGAGGATCTTTTCCCGGTGCTCGTGGAGGAGTTGGTAGGTATCCTTATATGCTATGGCAAGATAGGCGGTAGGTAGGGGAAGCGGATGAGAGCACAATACCAGCAACTCGTCTGCGTCTCGTTGCCGAAAAGCATGGACCAGCCTTAGATTATAAGAGCGGGAAAACCACGGCGCTATCCAGACCAAAAATTCAGGCTCCTGCGCAGGCAACATGCTGATGTCGCCCTGATAAAAATAGTCGAGCGATGCTTGTGTGAGAAAATCGTGCAGCGATGGCTGCCTGGCCACAGACGCATGAAAGGCCCTGACCTGAGGCTGATCCATCTCCTCAAAAAGGCTGATTAGCTCTTGCTTGCTGATGGTCGATCCGGCGATAGAAAGACGTTGGTTTGGCTGCGCATCGAGCTCGGCGAGAAGTTCTTTCTTCTTGCGGCGCAAGCTTTCGTCCTCTGCAAGGGCCCACTCATCGGGCGCTAGCCCCAACAATGCGTATGGATTTCTATAGGTCATGACTCCACTTACGCAAGAGCAAGAGATGTGGTTAGATTGCGAAATTGACTTTTTTCTTGTAACCATCTGCCAATATGCCCATTCTATCGGCACCTGCCTCCCAACCCTTGCCACCTTTCCTGGTTCCTTCCGTAAATTTGTCAGTTAAAACTACCCGCTTCTATACATTCGCCTCATGCTTAGTCTCAAGAATATTCACAAGTCATATAAAACAGGCCAGAATTCCCTTCACGTGCTCAAGGGAATCGACCTGGAGATTGGAGAAGGGGAATTTGTTTCCATCATGGGGTCATCTGGATCGGGTAAATCCACCATGCTCAATATTCTCGGTATCCTGGACAACTATGACGAAGGAGCCTACACCCTCGGAGGGGTGCTCATCAAAGACCTCAATGAAACCAAGGCTGCGGTCTATCGCAACCAGTTTATCGGCTTTGTCTTTCAGTCTTTCAACCTCATTGGCTACAAGAATGCCATAGAAAATGTGGCCTTGCCGCTCTACTACCAGAAGGTGAGCCGCCGCAAGCGCAATAGCCTCGCCCTCGAATACCTCGACATGGTGGGCCTCGGCCCCTGGGCAGAGCACCTGCCCAATCAGCTTTCTGGGGGACAAAAGCAGCGGGTAGCCATTGCCCGGGCCCTCATTTCTCAGCCCAAAATGATCCTCGCCGATGAACCCACCGGTGCCCTCGATAGCAACACCAGCCATGAAGTCATGCGCGTGCTTCGCGACATCAATGACAAAGGCATCACCGTCGTGATCGTGACACACGAGCAAGACATCGCCGCCATGACCAAAAGGGTCATTCACCTCCGCGATGGCATCATCGAAGGCGACATCCGCCACGAGCCCGCACCCATCCCTCACCTTTCCTCCTAACTCAAATCCTCCTAACTCAAAAACGCCAAAACCCCCCAAATTCCCGTCTCGACTCTCAACCTGTTTTAGAACGTGACCCTGCTTCTCAAAATCCATCCTCCCACTTCCCGTCTGACCCCTCTCCTCTGACCCCTGACTACTCAACCCCATGTTCGACATCGACAAATGGCAAGAAATCCTCACCACCCTCGGCCAAAACAGGCTTCGCACCTTCCTCACGGCATTTAGTGTGGCCTGGGGAATATGGATGCTCGTGGTGCTCCTCGGTTCTGGCAATGGCCTGGCTCATGGGATGGAGTACACGTTTCGCGATGATGCCATCAACGCCATCTGGATTTTTCCGGGCAGAACCAGCACCCCGTATCGCGGCTCCAAACCCGATCGCGACATTCGGCTCACCAATTCTGATATCGACCGAATCGCACAAGCGCCCGGGGTGGAGCGCATCAGTGGGAGAAACTACGTGAGGGTGACCACCGTGAATTATGAAGGGGAATATGGAAACTTCAGCGTCCGCAGCGTTCACCCCGATTATCAATATGTGGAAAAGGTGCTCATCACCGAGGGGCGATTTATCAACGAGCTGGATCAGGAAGAAGGGCGAAAAGTGATGGTGATTGGCAGCAGGGTCTATGATGCTTTTTTCAAAAAAAAGGAAGACCCCATTGGCAAGTACATCAAGATCAACAATATCTCATTTAAGGTGGTAGGCGTGTTCACCGACGAAGGCGGGGAAGGTGAGCAGGAAACGATTTACATCCCCATCTCCACGGCTCAGCGCACCTTCAATGGCCAAAATCGGATCAATCAAATGATGGTGATGGTAGGCGATGCCACCCTGGAGGAGAGTGAAGCCATTGCTGCCGACATCAACCGGCGCTTATCTGCCCAGCACCTCTACGATCCCGAAGACGAACAAGCGATGCGCGTGCGCAACAACATCGCCAATTTTGAGCGCTTCCAGAAGGTGATCGGTGGCATCAGAGCCTTCGTGTGGGTCATTGGACTGATGACCATTTTGGCTGGCGTAATTGGGGTGAGCAACATCATGATCATTGTGGTGAAAGAGCGCACCAAAGAAATCGGTGTGCGAAAGGCGCTGGGGGCTACCCCCATAGCCGTGGTGGGCATGATCCTGCAAGAATCAGTCTTTCTCACTGGAGTAGCGGGTTTTGTGGGGCTTTTTCTGGGCGTTCTCACCCTCGAAGGCTTCAACAGCCTGATCGGGAGTGGCGGCATCGACTTTTTCAAAAATCCCGAAGTGGATCTGGGAGTCGCCATTCAGGCCCTCGTGATCCTGATTGCAGCAGGCAGTCTCGCAGGGCTTGCCCCGGCCATCCGCGCCGCGAGCATCCGCCCCATAGAGGCCCTGCGCGACGAATAAATGTTCTCCCGTTCCCTCATTCACCCATTCAAAAATTCACAAACTCATCACTTTCCCCATTCACCCTTTCCCTCATTCTCATGTTTGATCTGGATCAGTGGCAAGAAATCTTCAGCACCCTGGCGAAAAATCCGCTCAGGACATTTCTCACGGCCTTTGGGGTAGGGTGGGGGATGTTTATGCTCATTGTGATGATGGGGGCTGGCAATGGCTTGGAGAATGGTGTGAGCCGTGAGTTTACCAACGTAGCCACCAATAGTTTTTTTCTGTGGGGGCAAAGTACTTCCAAACCCTACAACGGATTTGGACCTGGCAGGCGCATGCAGATGAATGAAAACGACTATCTCGCCATCAAGGAGCAAGTGCCCAATGCGGCTACCGTCGCGCCCAGAAATCAGCTCAACGGCTTTCAGGGAGGCAACAATGTGATCAGGGGAGCCAAGTCCGGCGATTTTGAGGTGATGGGAGATTTTCCGCAAATCAAGGAAGTAGAAGGAATTGACATCCTCGAAGGCCGCTTTCTCAATCAGAATGACATGGATCAAAGGCGGAAGATTGCCGTCATCGGCACACGGGTGCAGGATCTGCTTTTTGAGCCAGACGAAGATCCGATTGGAGAAAATATTCGCATCAATGGGGTGTATTTCACGATTGTGGGCGTGTTTGGGACACGCACCAACGGCGATCGCGGCGAGCGCGACGAATCCAAAATCTACATTCCCTTCTCCACCTTTCAGCGGGCCTTCAACAATGGCAACCGCGTGGGGTGGTTTGCCATTCGCAGCAGCGACGGCGTGCCAGCTTCTGAGGTGTTGGAGGATGTGATCGACATTCTCAAGCGACGACACAGTGTAGCGCCCGATGACAACCGCGCCTTTGGCAACTTCAACCTCGAAAAACAATATAACCAGATCAAAGGCCTCTTTGGAGGCATTCGCCTCTTGGTGTGGATTGTGGGCGTGGGAACCCTCATCGCCGGGGTGATCGGCGTGAGCAACATCATGCTCGTGATCGTGAAGGAACGCACCAAGGAGATCGGCATTCGCCGGGCCATCGGGGCGAGACCCCGGCACATCATCAGCCAGATTTTGTTTGAATCGATCACACTGACCTCCCTCGCAGGCTATGTCGGTCTCATGGCAGGCATGCTCAGCCTCGATGCTGTCAGTGCCCTAGTGGGAGAAAATGCCGAAATGTTTCTCAACCCACGGGTAGAAATGTCGATGGTGTATCAGGCCCTCGCTGTACTCGTGGTGGCAGGGGCAATAGCCGGCTTGATCCCCGCCAGAAAAGCCCTCGCTGTTCATCCAGTAGAAGCCCTCAGAGCGGATTAGCGCTCTTGCTGATCGTTCATTTTTTACCCATCCAATACCAGACCCTCTTCCATCATTCAACTGATTTACGCCTATGTCCAGAACCGCAACGATCATCGTCCTGAGCCTTATCCTCCTTTCTGTAGTTGGAGGGGGCTTCTATATGTACAGCAAAAACCAGAAGCCAGACATCTTATTTGCTACCGCAACGCCATTCTATACTGATATTGTGAAGAAAACCGTGGCCACCGGATCTGTGGTGCCTCGCAAAGAAATCGAGATCAAGCCGCAGGTATCTGGCATTATTTCCAAGCTCTATGTGCAGGAAGGCGACGTAGTGAAGCGTGGCGATCTCATCGCCTCGATCGAAATCGTGCCAGACATGGTGTCTCTCAATAATGCCGAAAACCGGATGCGCCGTGCCCAGCTCGCGCTCGACAATGCCCAACGCGAGCTCAACCGCAACAAGCCCCTCTTTGAGGATGGCGTGATCTCTGAAATGAACTTCAGACAGGTAGAACTCGACTTCAACAACGCCAAGGAAGAAGTGGAGGCCGCCAAAGACAACCTCGACCTGATTCGCAAAGGATCTACGAGCAGGGGAGGACGCAGCTCCCTCACCAATGTGCGCGCAACTGCCGAAGGCATGATCCTGGAAATTCCGGTGGAAGAAGGCTTTTCTGTGATTGAGGCTAATAACTTCAACGACGGCACCACCGTAGCCATCGTGGCCAACATGGAAGACATGGTGTTTGAAGGAAAGGTAGATGAATCGGAAGTGGGAAAACTCACCGTAGGCATGGATCTCCTGCTCACCGTAGCAGCCATTGATGATGAGAGCTTTGACGCAAAACTAGAATTCATTGCGCCAAAAGGCGTGGAAGAAAATGGCGCGATTCAGTTTGAAATACGTGCTGCCCTCGGTAAAATGAAAGACAACTTTCTGCGAGCAGAATACAGTGCCAATGCCGATATCGTGCTACAAAAACGCGACAGCGTACTCGCGTTGCCAGAAGGGATGCTCATTTTTTCTGGCGATTCTGCCTTTGTCGAAATAGAAAGGGGGCCGCAGCGCTTCGAAAAAATCCATGTTTCAACGGGCCTCTCAGATGGAATCAACATCGAGATACTCGGTGGAATCACCAAAGATGATCGCGTGAAAGATGCCAACAAAACGATCGTCACAGGCGAAGAATCGCCAGAAAAGTAGGTGAAAGCCTGCTTGGTCATAGCCAACAAATCCAGGTAGCAGGCCAATCGCGAGGAAGGGTGGCCGCATTGCTTATTCAGGCAAGACATGGTTGGTCCTTTCGTTCACGTGAAAATCTTACATTTGCGCTGTAGGCAAGGGATAATTCACTAATTTTCGCATGAACGCGTTTCCCTCTTGATGAGAAAGCTATTTTTCATTTTCCTGCTTTCAATAGGGTTGATTCCTGTCTATGCTCAGTCTGTCCCTCAGATTGACAGCATGCGTCATGCCCTTCAACAACTCCGGCCCGAGGATCAGCCCGCGGCGTACCGGCCAGGAATCTATCGCTTGTTGCGTGCCGGGAAGAAAAAAGATGCGCTGACTTTTGCTACCGAGGCCCTTGAGCATAGCCGCACCCTCAATCAGCCGCGGCTCATCGGCCTGGCATTATTTGACCTGGGGAGAGCCTACCAAATTCTGAAAGAAGACCGGGAAGCCATTAAGGCCTATACCGAAGCATTGGGATATCTCAAGGCAAATGGCAGAAACAATGACCTCCGTGATCTCTTGCAGGAGCTTGCGAAGGCACATCTGAGTTTCAATGAATTTGAGCTGGCGCTTACCTATTATCGGCAAGATAACCAACTCGCTCGCGTAGGGCAGGACACCGCCCACATGGCGCTCACCTTCCATCAGCTGGGGCAGGTGCAGGAAATGGCCGGAGGCAATGAGCTGGCGCAGCAACTCTATTTTGAGTCGCTGGAATTGTATAAAATGCTCAGAGACACTGCCGGCATTGCCCTCGCACTCGATCACCTCGGGAGAGGCTACACCAAATCTGGCAGGTATCAGCTCGCCATCAATACTTTTCAGGAAGAATTGGGCCTCCACGACGCGCGTCAGGACGAAGAAGGAAGAGGAAGGGCATTCAACCAACTCGGGATCGTGTACCTCGCCATGGATAGCGCCCAAAAGGCGCAAAGCTATTTCGACCTTGCCCTCGTGATCCGCGACGACCTCCCCGACCGCGAAGCCCGGTCTGAAACCCTTCGCAACATTGGCGACACCTATATGGCCCTTGGCGATTACAACCGTGCCTTGGTTCACTTTGGTATGGCACTCCGCCAAATTGCAGCCGTAGGTGACTCAAGCGCCAAAATCCTCTATGATATGGGCCGTGCCTATTACATGAATGAGGAGTATGAAAATGCCATCGAAATCCTCGAAGCTAGCCTGCGACAGTCTCCCAAACAAGTGCTCGACACTGTCAGGAGAAGTGCCTACAAGCTTCTTTCTGATGTCTATAAAAAATCGGAAAACATCAACGAGGCACTCCACTATTTCCAGCTATACACGGGCTTGAATGACTCCCTTTTTGCCAAATTGCACCGGCAGGAAATTCAGGAAATGGAGTCGGAAAACCTCAAGATCATTCGCCAAAAGCAAGACGAGGCACAAAAACAACGCCTCGCCTATTACCAACAAAAAGAAAAAAACCGACTCATTTATCTCTATGCCAGCTTCACAGTGCTGGCGCTCATCATCGTGTTGGTGATCATTCTTTTCCGGCAAAATAGAATCAAACAGCGAAACAACGATCAGCTTGCCAGTCAAAACAAGGTCATTCACCTGCAAAACAGGCAGCTACACAAAATCAATCAGCGCCTCGAAGACGCAAAAAAAGCAGCAGAGGCAGCCTCTGTCGCCAAGTCCAACTTCCTTGCGACCATGAGTCATGAGATCAGGACGCCCATGAATGGCATCATCGGGATGACAAGTCTGCTCATGGATACCAATCTGAATGACCTTCAGCGGAAGTATGCGAAAACCATTTCCAACAGCAGCAACAATCTTCTCAATATCCTCAATGACATCCTCGACTATTCACGGGTAGAAGCAGGAAAACTGGAGCTCGAGATTCGGTCTATGGATCTGAAGGAGCTGCTCGAAGAAGTCATGGCTCTCTTTGGGAATTCTGCGAGCGAAAAAGGCGTATTGCTGGAGTACAAACTGTCTGAAACGGTGCCCCGAAGCATTCAGTCTGATCCTACCAGGCTCAGGCAAATTCTGGTGAACCTTGTCAGCAATGCCCTCAAATTTACCTCCTCAGGCTTCATTCGCATCTATGTAGAACTGCGAAATGACCAAGTGCTTCCCCAAAAGCCCGGTGACCAATTTGAGTTAAGATTTTTGGTAAAAGATACCGGGATCGGGATCCCTGTCGATAAGTTGGAAACCATCTTCGACTCCTTTCAGCAGGTGGACAACTCGGTGTCACGTCGATTTGGAGGCGTAGGCCTTGGTCTTGCCATCTCCCGCAGGCTCACCGAGCTGATGAAAGGGGGAATTACCGTGAGCAGCGATCCGGGAGAAGGATCTCAATTTGAGTTTTTCATTACCGTGGAAGTAGATTCTGCCAGAGATAGCTCAAGCAATATGAAAGACGATGGGCAGCAATTTGACCGCTTGCTCTCCGAGCGCTTTCCCCTCAAAATTCTGATTGCCGAAGATAATATGGTGAATCAGGCAGTAATTGAGGGTATTCTTGGCAAAATGGGATTCAAGGTTGAAATTGTCTCCGATGGTCTTTCTGCTGTGGAAATTGTGGAATCAGAAGATTTTGATCTGATCTTCATGGACATCCAAATGCCAGAGATGGATGGGATTACGGCTACGCAGGAGATTGGCCGGAGAGTGCCGAAGCATCGGCGCCCGATCATCATCGCCATGACCGCCAATGCCATGACCGGCGTGAGAGAAGAATACCTTGAGGCAGGTATGGATGATTACATTTCCAAACCATTCAAGTTGGCAGATCTCGAGCGCGCCATCGCCATCTGGGGCAAGGCCATCCTCACCCGAAAAGGGCAGCTCGCACCATAAAGCGCCAGCTTTTTTTAGATTGCTCGCCCTCCAGGCAACCAATCATCAGGATCGGAGTATTTTTCAGAATACTTTTGGAAGGAATGTGCATTGGGCCTATTCTTCCAAAAAGTTTCCCTTATCTTTTGGCAAGAGATAGAGATAAGGATTGAATGGAGGATATGAGAGATTCGGAATTAAAGGCATTAATTTCCCTGCTGGAAGATGAAGATCCAGAGGTAAAAGGGCATGTACATGGCCGGTTGATCTCCCTGGGCCATGAGGTGATTCCCACCCTGGAATCTGTGTGGGAGGGAGAAGAAAATCTGGTTGTGCAAGCAGCAATCGAAGAAATCATCTACCTCATACAATCTGAAAATGCGATTGAAAGGCTCCGCGCCTGGATGCGCGAAGACCATCCGCAGCTTTTGGATGGCTGGGCCATCTTCACCTCATTTCAATATCCCGAACTGGAAATTGATCAATTCAAATCCCACATTGCTCGGCTGGTCAATCGCACCTGGCTGGAGCTGCGCAGTGGTATGTCGATGACCGAGAAAATCATGATGCTCAACCGCATGCTCTTCATCAGAGAGAGGTTTCGGGCCAACCGCAAAAATCTCAGTGATCCACAAAATTTCTTCCTCAATGGCTTGATCGAAACCAAAAAGGGGGCCCCCATTTCGCTGGGAATTCTCTACCTGATCTTGTGCAAAGAGCTGGAAATCCCTGTACACGGCATCATCCTGCCCGGCTACTTCGTTTTGCTCCACCGCAATGAAAAGGAAGAAATCTTCATCGATGTTTTCAACAAAGGCTCCTTGTTTGTGAGAGAAGAGCTTACCCGATTTTTGAAAGAAATGAACGTGGCAGAGGAGGAAAAATACTACCAACCCTCTTCTAATCAGCACATCATCATAGAGTTGATCCGCGCATTGATGCTCTCCTTCCGGCAAAGAAGGCAGCCCGAAAAAGTAGCTGAAATGGAAAAACTCATCGACCGACTCATGGAGGAGGAATAAAATTTGATGCATCAGGTTGATTTTTAGCCTGATGTTTTTCTCTTGGTTTGCTTGAAGTCGATACAACCTTTTCTCCTTTCAGTCGTCTTTCTCCCTTGATATGATGAAGGAAAAAGCCTAATTTTTCCTTCAGCTATTACACACCACCGAACTATCTGAAGATGATCAAAGCCGTTATTGTTGAGGATGAAATGCACAGCAGAGAGTTGCTGCATGAGCTGGTCAATGAGTACTGCGACGGCATCGAAATTGTAGGCCTTGCTGCCAATGTGGCTGATGCGCTTCGTGAAATACAGGAGAAAAAGCCTCAGCTCGTTTTCCTCGACATTGAGCTGCCCGATGGTGATGGATTCCAGATCCTCGAAAAACTGGAGTCTCCTACCTTCGATACCATCTTCACCACGGCCTACGATCAGTATGCCATGCGTGCCTTTAAGTTTTCTGCTACCGACTACCTACTAAAGCCCATCGACATCGACGAGCTGCAAGCAGCCACCAACCGCGTAGTCGAAAAGCACAAAGAGGGGCAGGGCGGTGGAGAGGCAGAACAGCTGCAGGCGCTCATTCGCAACATCCGCACCGTGGGCACTCCATTCAAGCGCATCGTGCTGCCCACCACCAACGGCTTCACCGTCGTGAATCCTGAGGATATCATTCGTTGCGAATCTGATCGCAACTACACCTTCATCTTTCTCAAAGACGGTCGCCGGATCCTTGTCTCGCGCACCATCAAAGAGTATGACGAGATGCTGGCCGAATTCAACTTCTTCCGCATTCATCAGTCTCACCTCATCAACCTCAACTTCCTCAAAAACTACACACGTGGTCGCGGCGGCTATGTAGAGCTCACCGACGGCACGGTGCTCGACGTATCAGCCCGCCGCAAGTCAGAGTTTCTGGCTCGAATGGGGGGCACAGGCGCAGAGTAGAACTCGAAGGACCAAGATTTTTTCAAGTAAAAAAAACGCCATGCTGCGGAGTCTTCCTCCCAGCATGGCGTTTGTCCGTTTTGTCGAATTGCGCTCATTCCTCTCATTCAAGCCCGAGCACCGCAGCGCCCTGCTCAAACACAATGTCAACCGGAATATTGGCGGCGGAGAGGCGATCGAGATCGGCTTGCAGGCCGGGCCCAATCACGCCTTTGGTGGCGACAAGATCGGCCACGCCAGCATAATCACCGTCCCCTTGTAGGGTGAGGATCAGCTCCGAAAGCTCCGCGACTGCGGTTTCAAAGGCATCGAAATTCACTTTGTAGGTACCAGTGGCCTCATCCTTGGTAAACGCGCCGCGCTCCTGGAAGAAGGTGAAGCGAATCATGTTGGCCTTGCCATGGGCGCTCGAAGCTCCAAAGCGCACCGAGCGGAAAATTCCCGCCATAAAGGTGACGTAGTAATCATGCAAATCGCCTTCGAGTTCGCCGCGGTCATAGAGCTGCTTGATCATGTATAGCCCCAGGATATCGGCTTTGCCTTCTTCAAGGGCTGAGCTGTGTTCCTTCAGGGCATCGCCCACGGTTCCTTTTCCGTCGAGGGTGTTTTTGATGCCAAGCCCATGAGCCACCTCGTGAAACATGGTGTTGCTGAAAAACGCATCAAAGGTGATGTGTTTGCGTTGGCTCTCGTCGATCAGAACTTCTGAGATCGGCACAAGGATCTGATCGAATTTGGCGCGCATGGCATTTTTCAGCTGAAGGCGGCGAGAGCCTTTTTCGAGCTGCACGCGCTCGTCGTTGGGCAGGTTGATGGCAATGGTTTTGGAACCTGCGTTGCAATCACCGGCATAATACACCACGTCGTAAGCATTGAGATCGGCATCGCTGCCGGGGGTCTCTTGCTTGTAAGCGGCAGCCACGGGAAGACCTTCCTGCAAGGAGGGCAAGAAGGCGGCATACTTGGCCAACCGGCTGCTCCAGGCCATGTCTTTGATCAGCACATAGCCTTCATGCGAGGCTTTTTGTCCAAAAAGCTGATCTTCATAGGTCTCGATGGGCCCGATCACGAGCTCGAGCATGTTGTCTTTGGTGCTCATCCAGGCCATGTCGCTGGCGAGGTAGTCATCGGTAAGGATGGCCTGTGCGCGCAGACGCAGGTAGCTGGCAAAGGCCTTGTCTTCAGCCAGATCTGCGGCAGCATTGAGCAGGTCAGCCACTTTCTGCACTTTTTCGGCAAACATCTCGTGATACGGCACGGTGAAGAGCTTGCCTTCCATGTCTCTGCGAACGAAGGTGTAGAGGGAGCCTTTTTCGGGAAGATCAGCGGCTTCATACTCCTCCTTGGTCATGTCGGCAGGGTAGTAGTTGCTGCCAGCAGGTTTTTCTGGTACGCCTTCTACAAAAGGCGTGTTGTTGTCGAGTCGGTCCCAGGGGCCATAGTTAATTCGGGCAAATTTGCGGTATTCATCCGAAGGAAGTTCTTCGAGGAAGATTTGCCAATCGTCGCCGAAGGCTTCTATCCAAAACAGCTCATCCATGACCTGAGCGGCCTCGATGAAGAGCTTCACCATTTGCTTTTGGTTGGAGCTGAGGTGGCTCAGATCAGCTTCGAGGCGCACGGGGGTGTATTTGGCGAGCCGCTGCTCAATATCGCTGACTTCAGCGACAGGGGCAGCAGATTCGGTGCTGGCCTTGGGTTCGCAAGCCAGGAGGGCCATTCCTAGAAAAGCGATAAGGGAAAGAATACGAAGGTTCATGAGAGAGAGATTGAGAGATGTTGAGAGGTGTCAGGTGTCAGAAGGTCAGAGGTCAGACAAGAGAGAGATTGAGAGATGTTGAGAGGTGTCAGGTGTCAGAAGGTCAGAGGTCAG
>JANQTF010000036.1:14779-25914 GCA_030731845.1 Bacteroidia bacterium
ACAAGAGAGAGATTGAGAGGGGAGACAAGGGCTTAACTCCCCCTGTGCGGTTTGCGTGTGAGTTGGGGAGGGGGACTTTAGTGGGTGAAAAACAGACACGGTCACGTCCTAAAATAAGTTGACAGGTAAGAGGTCAAAGATCAGATTTTGAGAAATGAGAGGTTAAGAAGCGAGAGTTGATCTTACGGACCTCGCGGGTCTCGCACCCGCTCAAATCGAGGCGAAGCCTTTCCAGTCTCGCTTCTCATAGTCTCGCCTCTCGGAGCGCAGCGGTCTCAACCTCTCGCAGCGCAGCGGTCTCGCCTCTCGCAGCGCAGCGGTCTCAAGAAGCGGTCTCATGCTTCAACGAGTTCGCGGCGGAGTTCCTCTTCGTCGAGCTCGTGAATGTGGATGGGCGTATTGCCAAATTGCGTTTCAAGCCCGAGCAGATAGTCACGCAGGTCTTTCCACTGCCCTTTGGTTGCCACGAGATCCATGTGCAAAGGGATCATTTTGGCGGCTTCGTGCGTCAAGGAAGGCGCGCGGACAAACATTAGCCACATTAGTTGAAGACAGGCGCGGTTTCTTGTCGGTTCCGGATCAAATTCTTGATGAAAATCGTCCTTCTCCATAGCAACTTCAAAGGCATGAATCAGCGCAGAGAGCGAGCGGGAAGGTTCTCGTAATTGATTGAAAATATCGAGGACAATGTCCAGATTGCCAGGATCGCTGGGCACTTCTTCTGGCGCATCAGCCAGCGCGAGTTCCTGATATTCCTCAATGATGTCCTCAATCTCGGCTTCCCCCATGTTGATGGCTTCGGCATATTTGAGGCAAAGATCATATTCGCTATCACCGATTTCCCCATCCAAAATCATCATAAAGACCAGGTTTTTGAGGGAAAACCATTGTTCATTTTTGTCTTCGGGAATGTCGAAGGCATCGGGGAGCTTGTGATCAAGCACGAGGCTGATGTCTTCCTGGGCAAGTCCAAGGTTGTAGGCCACTTCCAGCAACAGATCCATCTGCGCCTCTGTGATTTCTCCGTCAGCTTTGGCTACAAGGTAGAGATTGTGGAGAATGGCGCGATTGGCAAGCCTCTCCACCTGTTTTTCGAGGTGAAAAGCGATGACCTGCTCCACATAGGATCTCGAAACGCCCATCATCTCTGCCAATTTGAAAAGGAGGGCTTGTTCTTGTGGTAAAATGACGCCATCGGCTGCCGCTACCATCACGAGAAACCTAATCTCGATTTCGCGGTCCACCTGAGATGCGGGAATGATGACCTCTTTTCCAATAATTTGCCCCATAATTTGCTGCGCTTCTTCTGGGGTAAGCCCTATGGCATCTGCAAACTCCATGAGCAGACGATGCTCTTCAAATTGGATGAAGCCATCCACTGCGGCGAGAATGCAGAGATTGTGAAAAGTCTGTTGTGGGGAATGTAGTGGATGCATGAACCTCGGTCTGAACGGAAGTAGAAGGTAATGATTCTTTCTGTTTGCAGCAGGTAAAAAATGACCAAACACGTTGTCAACTCTCAGCCGCAGGCTGTACTTTCACCTGAAATTAAATCGAAAATGCGTCAGTTGCCTGTATTTTTTATCGCTTTGTCTCTGATGTTGTGGTCTTGCGGCCCAGAGCAAGCCCCTATTCTTCGCTTCGATCATGCTGCGGTTGTGAGTGCGCACCCGCTCGCGAGTGAGGTTGGTGCTTCCATTTTGAAGGCCGGTGGCAATGCTGTGGATGCCGCCGTGGGCGTTCATTTTGCTCTTGCGGTGGTCTTTCCGCAGGCCGGCAATATCGGTGGCGGTGGTTTTCTAGTCACCAGAGATGAGCACGGTGCTGCGCATAGCATCGACTTTCGGGAGAAAGCCCCTGCCGCCGCTTTTCGAGAAATGTATCTGGATGAATTTGGAGAGGTGATCCCCGATCTGAGTTGGAAAGGCCACCTCGCAGTGGGCGTGCCCGGCTCGGTGGCTGGCATGTGGGCAGCACACGATTCTCTCGGCTCCCTGCCCTGGGCCGACCTCCTTCAGCCTGCGATTGACCTCGCCGCGCTAGGATTTGCCCTCACCGCCAAAGAAGCAGAAGCCCTCAACGAAAAAATCGACCGATTCAGAACCTACAATACCCGCCCAGCTCTCTGGTGGGAAAAAGATGTCTGGCAGGCTGGAGATTCCATTCATCTGCCCGATCTCGCCCGCACCCTGAGCTACATTCGCGATCTCGGACCCGCAGGGTTTTATCAAGGGCCGGTGGCCGACAGCATGATCGCAGAAATGCAGCGCGGGCAAGGAATCATGACTCATGAGGATCTGCTCGCCTACGATGCGCAGTGGCGGGAACCGCTTCGCGGCAGCTACCGCGATTGCGAGGTCATCTCCATGGGGCCGCCATCAAGCGGTGGTGTGGCCCTGCTTCAATTGCTGGAGTTGGTGGAGCCATTTCCGCTTTCCTCCTATGGATTTCATAGCGCTGAGGCGGTTCACCTCATGGTAGAAGCCGAGCGTAGGGTCTATGCAGATCGGGCCAAGCACCTCGGCGATCCTGATTTTTGGCCGGTGCCCGTGGCAGGCTTGCTTCAGCCGGCATATTTGCAGGAGCGAATGAAGAGCTTTTCGGAGAATGCGGCTACGCCGAGCGACAGCATTTTTGCCGGAAATCCCCTGGTGCTGGAATCCACAGAAACCACGCACTACTCCATCATCGATGCGCAGGGCCGGGCGGTGTCGGTAACGACCACGCTCAATGGCGGCTACGGGTCGGGCGTGCTCGTGGGAGGCGCAGGCTTTTTCCTCAATAATGAGATGGATGATTTTAGCGCCAAGCCCGGGGTGCCCAATGCCTATGGCTTGCTCGGAGCCGAAGCCAATGCCATCGAACCCGGTAAGCGGATGCTCAGCTCCATGACCCCCACCATTGTCACCCGTCATGATTCGTTGCTCATGGTGGTAGGGACACCTGGCGGCTCGACCATTATTACGTCGGTTTTCCAGAATATTATCAATATCGTTGATTTCAATATGGGAATGAATGTGTCGGTTTCGGCTCCACGCTTTCATCACCAATGGCGGCCAGATCAGATAGATTACGAAAAAGATGCCTTTGACCCTAAAGTGATCCAGGTACTGGAAAATATGGGGCATAAGCTATCCATTCGTGGCCCCATAGGCCGTGTGGACGCTATTTTGGTGCTTCCGGGTGGCTCTCTCTCGCCCGGTGCCGATCCCCGTGGGGATGATTGGTCAAGCGGATATTAGCGAGATCTTTCATTCTCTGCAATCCGGCCCGGTTTTAGTTACGTAAGTAGGGAAAACGTCCCTTAATACCCTTTCTATCATGAAGCCTCTACATCGCAAACTGCCCCTGTGGATGCTCCTGTTGATTCCAATTTTCGTTCTTTTTACCAGCTATTCAGATGGACCACCTCCTTCCCGCACCGGAGCCCCCGGCGAGCTCACCTGCCTCAATGGCTATTGTCACAATTCCTTTCAGGTGAATAGTGGCCTGGGCATCATCAGCCTTTCGGGGCAAGAAGCTGAGCGCTTTGTGCCCGGCAATGCCTTTCAGCTTCGGCTGTCTGTGGCAGACAGCGGATTGGCTGCTTTTGGGTTTTCGGTCAGTGCCCGTGTGGCAGCCACCGGCGAGCAGGCCGGCAATTGGTCCTACACCCCCGGTGTGCAAGTCAAAGAAGAAAAAGGCCGTCAATACCTCATGCACGATACCGTGAAGGTCATCAATCACATGAGTGAATGGCAACTCGAGTGGACTGCCCCCGACAGCCTCATCGGCCCGGTGGATTTTTATGTGGCTGCCGTTGCCGCCAATGCCAATGGCAACCGACAGGGAGATTATGTCTATACCCGAAAAATCACCTTGCTGCCCGATAGCATCTCTGCCAAAGTGTCTCACCCACAATCCAGAATCTCCTGGGTGCAGGATCAGGGCCATCTTGTGATCCAGGCACCCGACCCATCTGCCATCACCGACTTGCAGATCTGGGACCTGAGCGGGCGAATGCTCTGGCAGGACCGTCTGCGGGCCTCCGAAGCAAAAGTGGAAATCAGTGCCTGGCCCAAGCAGGTGTATCTCGTGAAACTCCGCCAGGGCGATAAGGCTTTTACGGGCAAGGTGAGGCTATTTTGAACCATGTGCAGTCTGATGCCGAATCGAATTGTGTAGAGAAAGAGTGGTGCGACAAACAGGGAAGGCAACTTCAACTTTTCTCTGTATTTTTAGGACATGAATCATTACCCCATCGGCATACAGGATTTTTCTGAACTCCGCCAAGGAGGGTATGTGTACATTGACAAGACCGAGCAGATCTGCCGAATTCTGGATAGCGGGAAGTATTTTTTCCTGTCTCGTCCACGTCGCTTTGGGAAATCGCTGCTACTTTCTACCCTCAAGCATATTTTTCTGGGGCGCAGTGATCTGTTTCAAGGCTTATGGATAGGCGAAGAAGGAAGACATGACTGGGCTCCGCACCCTGTACTTCACTTTTCTTTCAGCAGCATTGATTATAAGACACAAGGCCTGGAAAAGGCGCTCATGGAGGTGATTAATGAGGCCGCAACAGCACGAGGTGTGGTCCTTCGGAGAACAACCCTCGCGACCCGATTTCAAGAGCTGATTCAAGCGCTGGGAAATGGGCCCAGGCAGGTCGTGATTCTGATCGATGAATATGATAAACCCCTGACTGACTTTCTCGAAGACTTGCCCAAGGCTCAGGAGCATCGCGAGATCATGAAGAATTTTTTCTCTGTGGTCAAAGATGCCGATCCATTTATCCGCTTTTTCCTCATTACGGGGGTCTCTAAATTTTCTAAAGTCTCCCTTTTTTCAGACCTCAATCACCTCGAAGATCTCACCATTCATCCCTACGCTGCTACCCTCACTGGTTACACGCAGGCAGAGCTAGAGCATAGTTTTTCTGAAGAAATTCAGCAATTGACAGAGGAATATCAGACGGACCGAGCCACGATGATTGGCAAGATTCGCGCCTGGTACAATGGCTACAGGTGGTGGGGAAGCGAAACCTTATACAACCCCTTTTCTGTCCTGAATTTCATGAAGTCTCATGCCTTCAGAAATCACTGGTGGGAAAGCGGAACGCCCACCTTCCTGCTCAAGCTTCTCAAGCAGAATCAACAGTACGATTTTTCGAGGTTGAGGGTAAGTCATGTGGTGTTTGAAAGCTTTTCGATCGAAAATCATGATTGGCTCGCCTTATTGTTTCAAACCGGTTACCTCACACTGGCTCCTTATGATCTCGACGACCGGGTGTTTGGGTTGATCTATCCTAATCTTGAAGTTCAGGAGGCCATGTTTCAGCATTTGCTGGCAGAATATCGTCACACACCCGTGACCACCATTTATCCGGTTTGGCTACGTATCAAAGAAGCCCTCGACGAGGGAAACATGACCGCCTTCGTGGAGCAGGTGAATGTGCTCTTTGCCAGCATTCCTTATCCTATTTTTGAGTCAAAGCAGGAAAGCTTTTTTCACGCGGTGCTGCATCTCACCTTTCAAGGCATTGGCTTGATGACCCAATCTGAAGTGAGCAGCGCTCATGGTCGTGTGGACACCGTGGTCCACACCCAGTCCGGAATCTATGTGATGGAGTTTAAGTTAGATGCTTCTGCACAAAGTGCCCTGAACCAGATCCGCGACAAGCGCTACGGAAGCCCATATTTGGGAGGAGAGCAGCCTGTTAAAGCTGTTGGGATCAGTTTTTCATCGAAGACCAGAGAGGTGGCCGAGTGCCTGGTAAGACCTTATCAGGAACTATTGTTGGAAAATTAGTCAGGACATTGAGCTCTTCACCGCTTGCCTGATCGGCAGGCGAACCACAACGAGGGTGCCATGACCCGGCTGGCTCTCGATGAGGATGTTGCCGCCGTGCTGCTGCACGATCCCCAGGCTGATGGCGAGCCCAAGTCCCGTGCCTTCTCCCACATCTTTGGTGGTGAAAAATGGCTCAAAAATTCGTTGGCGAATGTCCTCTGACATGCCTTTGCCTGTGTCCTGGATCGCAATGCTCACCGATTTGTCGTCTTCGACGGCGGTCTTGATGCGCAGCCAGCCACCTTCCGGCATGGCCTGAACGGCATTGGTGAAGAGATTCATCATCACCTGATTGATTCTGCCGGGAAATCCCTCCAACTCCGGCAAGTCTCCGTAATCGCGGATCACCTCAATGTTGGTCATCTGATTTTTGAGCAGCGCCAGGGTTGAGTCGAGGCCTTGATGAAGGTTGAATCCCTGGGGTTCGCCGCCATCCATGCGGGCAAAGGTGCGCAGCCCCTGCACAATCTCTGTGGTGCGTGAAGCGCCCTCCTCGATTCCGTTCATCAACTCTGAAATTTCTTCGCGCACGGTATCTAGATCAATCCTCTTTCGCAGGGCCATCGCCTCATGAAATTGGGCTTCAAACCCCTGCTGCTGAACAGTCTGCTCGTAGAGGGCGAGCATATCGAGGAGGTCTTTGAGGTCTTCGCGGAGCGGGTGGAGATTGCCCGAGATAAAGTTCACGGGGTTGTTGATCTCGTGGGCAATGCCAGCGGTGAGCTGGCCGAGGGAGGCCATTTTTTCCGCTTCCACGAGTTTGGTTTGGGTCACTTTGAGGTCTTCGTGGGCGAGGTTCAGCTCTTTGAAGGTATCGGAAAGGACTTTGTGTGCTCTTTTTTTGGTGAAAAAAAGATAGGTAAGGAGCCCTGCAATGGCAAGGATGAGGGCCGTTGCCAAGAGGATAAACGTGCGGAAGCTATTGGCTTCCTTGATTTTTTGTTCCTGCAGTTCTTGTTGCTGTGTGAGGAGCTCGATCTCTTGAAGCTGGTTTTCGATGAAGTGGGCATTGGAGGCGGAATCTAGCTGCCGTTGCCGCTGCACGCGATCGAGTTTTTCCTGCATTTCCGAGGCTTTTCGCAGGCTGAGGATAGATTCTTCCACATTGCCGCTTCGGAGGAGGGCCTCGGCTTCGTTGAGATAATTTTGCCGCTCTTGTTTGGTTTTGGCTTCTACGGCGGCGTATTCGCGGTCTTGCGCTTCGGATTGCTTCACGATTTCCTTGAGGTCCTCGATGGCATTGGGAGCCGGGCTCGGCTCCTGCCGATCTACCGCCACCTTGGCGAGGGTGCGATAGCGATTGGCCTCCGACTCATTGCCGAGGCGGAGATAGAGGGTCGCGATCTCTGCGCAGGTTCTGCGGTAGGTCATGCTATCCTGCGCGCTGAGGTAGTAGGGGAGAGTTTGCTGGTAATATTGAATGGCCTTGGCATATTCGCCGCGTTTTTGGGCCTGTCGGGCCTGCCATTCCATGACCGAGAGGGTCGCTTCCTCGGCTGTAGATTTGATATCTTCATCCATTTGGCCTTCTTCCACCATTTTTTCCAGATCATCCACAATGGCCTGGCCAAATTTGGAGAGCCGGGAGTTAAGGTCTTCGGCATTTTTGCCAATGGAGGAGAGCTTGGCCTCGGCGAGCTCCATGTTCACGGGGTCGTCGATGGCTTGGGCGAGGGTGAATCCCTGCCGATAGTAGCGAGCGGCTTTTCTGTCATTATTTTCTGCACGAAAGGCATCTCCCAGAATGAGATAAGCGCGAATTTCCTGCTGAGACACCCCTCTGAGATTGATCGCGGGGTCACCGGATTCTTTGAGGGAAAGCGCGTAGGTGATGGCTTGGGAAGCGATCTCCGCGCTGCGTGTGGAAGAGGTTGCGGCGGCGGCCTCTGCTCGCTGATTGAGCTCGCCCAGCCGCGCGAGCCCTGTATCTGTGCCCTGCTGGGCAAAGCCGGACATAGAAAATCCTGCTCCGATGATCAGGAGCAGGATGATTTTTGCGATAATATGTGCGTGGCGTTCTTGCATACAAGCCCTGAAAGATAAGCATATCCACTCAGGTGTTAAACAAAGACCTTTGATGGGGTCTCAGAGCTGCACGCTGGAGAAAATAACCGGTGTTGTTACCATTCAGAAATGGGAACCTCTTCGATCCAGTCACCATTCTCATCGAGATACCCGTCTTTGGCAGCAGGTTTCTCTTCGTTGACGTGCCTTTGCTGGTCAAAATCGTCATGATCCTGTCCATGATACTCTGCATCGCCGAAGGCAAGCATGGGCCAAAACACGAAGCCCAACAAGGTGAGTCCGATGCCGAATCCCTGGTCTTTGCCAAAGGCGCGGGCAATGCGCATGTTTAGTCCAAATATGTAGAATAAACTCACAATCGGCACCAGGAGCAACAGCATGGAAATGCCTCTCATGCCAGCTATTTTCACCAGCTGATATACGTTCCAAACAGGGATTAGCGCATACCAGCCGGGTCTTCCCGCTTTTTCAAAAACGGTCCAGATGGAGGCGATGAACAGCAAAAAGATGGACAGAAGGATGAAGTCAAATCCCATGAGGTTGGTGGCTAATTCAGAATGAACAATATAACAACATATAGCGGGGATAGGTTTAACAAAGATGGCTACCCCGATTGCTGTTTTCTGTACGAATGACCAGCCGGATTAGTTGATGGTTGGAAGGAATTTGGAAAGAATAATGCGAAATCGTCAAAGATGCCCGCGCTTATTCATCTGCCCATCCCATGCTACGCTCCACGGCTTTTTGCCACTTTTTATAGAGTTTTTCTCGTTTTTCGGGCTCCATGTTGGGTTCAAACACCGCTTCGGCCTGCCATCCTTTTCGCAATTCTTCCTTGCTCCAAAAGCCTGCTGCCAGCCCCGCCAGATAGGCGGCTCCAAGAGCGGTAGTCTCTACGATGGCGGGTCGCTCCACGGTTGTATCCAGAATATCAGCCTGAAATTGCATGAGCATATCATTGGCTGAGGCACCGCCATCTACGCGCAGGGTGGCAATGTTTTGCCCGGCATCTCGCTGCATGGCGTCGAGCACGTCGCGGGTTTGGTAGGCAAGCGACTCCAGGGTAGCCCGGATGATGTGGGCCTTGGTGGTGCCTCGCGTGAGGCCAAAGATGGCCCCGCGGGCATACATGTCCCAGTAAGGTGCGCCCAGGCCTGCGAAGGCCGGAACGACATACACGCCGTCATTGTCTTCTAATTTTGCCGCATAATATTCCGAATCAGGTGCTTCGTCCAAAATTTTGAGGCCATCGCGCAGCCACTGTATCGCCGCTCCGGCAATGAAAATACTGCCCTCCAGGGCATAATTCACCCGGTCATCGAGACCCCAGCAGAGCGTGGTTATCAGGCCATTTTCTGATGCTACAAATTCATCGCCGGTGTGCATGAGCATGAAGCAGCCTGTGCCGTAGGTGTTTTTGCTCATGCCGGGATCAAAGCATCCCTGGCCAAAGAGCGCCGCCTGCTGATCGCCTGCCACGCCAGTAATCGGAATCGAAACGCCGCCAAACCATTTGGGGTCGGTCTTGCCAAAATCTCCGGCGCAAGGGCGCACGTCCGGCAACATGCTGGCGGGCACCTCCAGCTCGGTGAGCATCTTCTCGTCCCATGTCAACTCCCGAATGTTGTAGAGCAGGGTGCGGGATGCGTTGGAATAATCAGTGGCGTGAACCTGCCCCCCGGTGAGGTGCCAGATGAGCCAGGAATCTACCGTGCCAAAGGCCAGGTTGCTGATGTCGAGATCGGGCTGCTCTTGCTTCAGGTGCTCCAAAATCCAGTGGACCTTGGTTCCGGAGAAGTAGGCATCGATCACGAGGCCCGTGCTGCTGCGCACATAATCGGTGAGGCCGCGGGCCTTGAGTTCGTCGCAGTAGCCTGCGGTGCGGCGATCCTGCCACACAATGGCGTTGTGCACAGGTCGGCCTGTGCTTTTGTCCCACACGATGGTGGTCTCACGCTGATTGGTGATGCCAATCGCCGCGATCTGCGAAGGGTGAATCTGATTGCGGGTGAGCACCGCCTGCGCCACGCCCAGCTGTGATTCGAGAATTTCCATCGGGTCGTGTTCTACCCAACCCGATTGCGGAAAAAACTGGGTGAATTCCTTCTGGGCTTTGCCAATGATGCGGCTGTTTTTGTCGAACAGGATGGCCCGGGAGCTTGTGGTGCCCTGATCCAGGGCCAGAATGTATTGAGACATGTGCGATGTAGCTTGTAGAGGTTCTGTAATAGTTAAGAAGGTAAGGTAAGGAAAAGCCTCGGTTTTCCATATTTGGAAGTTGTCTGGCAGATGGAGAATTTGAGCCGGAATTAGCGAAAAATATGAGCTCTACGCGGTGTATTCAACTTTGGTCTGGTCCGAGAAATGTCTCGACGGCCCTGATGTATAGCTTTGCCCAGCGCAGCGACACGCAGGTCTGGGATGAGCCGCTCTATGCCTATTATCTCCGTGAAACGGGCGTGGACCACCCCGGCAGGGAAGAGACCCTCGCTCACGATGAGCAGGACGGAGAGCGGGTGGTGAATCGGATGCTGCGAGGCGAATGGGAGAAACCAGTGCTGTTTTGCAAGCAAATGGGGCATCATTTGGTGGATCTCCGCACCGATTGGCTGGCCGAATGTGAGAATGTATTCCTCATTCGTCACCCTGCGGAAGTGATCAATTCTTTCTCCAAGGTGATTCCCCATCCAGATCTGCGCGACATCGGCATCTCGCATCAGTGGGCCTTGTTTCAGGAGCTGCAAGCCAAAGGCAAAACGCCCGTGGTACTCGACGGCAACGAAATCTTGAAAGACCCGCAAAAAATCCTGCGCGACGCCTGCACCCGACTCGGGATCGGGTTTGACCCTGCGATGCTGAGCTGGCAGGCCGGAGCCCGACCCGAAGACGGCGTCTGGGCCAAATACTGGTACGCCGGCGTCCACCAATCCACGGGCTTTGCGCCTTACCAGCCCAAGTCGCGGGACGTGCGCCCCGACCTGGAGCCACTGCTGGCATCCGCCATGCCAGCCTACGAGGCATTGGCTGGGTATGCGATGAGGGGTTGAGGAGGTGAGAAGGTCAGACTGGAGAGATGTTGAGACCGCTTCGCTTTGAGAGGCGAGACGGGATCTTGTAGCTCCCTGCGGGTCCTCCTCGCGGGCGCAAGACCCGCGTCCACCAAAATTGGATGGGATGGCCCGGACCCGTAGCCGCGGGTCTTGCCCCCCCGGCAACGTCTTGCCCCCGCGGCGAGATGATTTGCAAGAAAAAACGAATGAAAGTTCATTCAAGATACATAT
>JANQTF010000037.1 GCA_030731845.1 Bacteroidia bacterium
CCAGTCAATTCCCAGTCAAAATCTGCGAAAATCCCAGGTTCGGTGTTCACCAGCACAGAATCTGTATCGCTGAATCCAAAGGCATCTGTCACCGTGACTACATACCATCCACTTTGGAAGATCAGGGTCACATCGGTCGTATCGGTGGTCGTGGAAGGGCCGCCAAAATTCCAATCGTAGGTGTAGGGCGGCTTTCCTGTAGCAGTAATATTGGCGAAAATCGGGTCGCCAACGCAGTAGAAGGGTTGTTCAGTCAACTTCACCTCCGGCTGTGTGTAAATCGTATTCAGCACCGTATTGGTAAAAATCGGCGGGTTAAAGTCAAAGTAAATCGCGGCCTGATTGGTGATTTCGGTTCCAATTGGCAGATTTTGCTCCAGGCCCATTCTGAAAGACACAAAGCCCTGGCTTCCCAGCGGGTCGCTCATGCTGTCAGGCAGATTGATGTTGGCGAAGGTGAAGACCATGATGGAGTCTTCTTCGATGACAAGCGAGAATGGGTGACTGCTGCCGATCTGCCGGAAGCCCGACAGCTCCAATTGTGGGGAAAGCGTATCTCGCAAAATCACATAACTGGCCGGAAAGTTTCCTGTGTTTTGGAATCGGATGGTATAGTCAAGGTGATCAGTTGTCGGCAGAATGAAGCCCGCCTCGCCGATTCCGGCTGGGGTGACGAGCTTGTCGTTGGGGTCGTAGGAGCCGAGGACGATGCTTGTTGTCACCGCCACATTATTGGCTGGAAAGCTGTCTCCTGCAATCGGATTGATCTGCGCAGTGAAATCGACAGAATCTCCGATGAAGATATTGGCACTATTGGTCCATCCCATCCACACGCTGCCGCTTTGGCCGGGTGTCAGGAGGCTGATATTCCATGTCACGATTCCCAACAGGGTGTCGATTTGGCTTGGCGGAACAGAAAATGCGTAGGCACTCACCTTTATGGGATCATACTCCAGCGAAACGCTGGCATTTGCAACGGGCAAGCCGCCGTCATTTTGGATCAAGGCATACGTTTTTTGTTGGCCATTCCAGATAACCTGATCCGTTACCACAGACACAGCCAAGTCCTGAACAAAAGACGCTGCGATGGGGAAATTCAGGCCAGAGGTATCGTTTTGGGTAGTTGAAAAGCTCAGACTGAGGGTGTCTGCGCCACAGGAGTTGAATAAATAGCTGGGCAATGTCACGCTGATCTCGAATAAGCCGATGCCTACCTGCGCCATATATGCCCCTGAGGAATCTGTCATGACGGAGGTTCCGTTTCCGAGATGGACGAGAATCCCGGGGATTCCCGGTTCGAGCGAGTCCTGTACACAGTTGCCGTTTTGATCAAGAAATACGATCCCATCGAGCAGGTTAAAGCAGGAGTCTGGTTCCTCCAAAATCAATGTTTCAGAAGAAAGGCAGCCGTTGTAATCGGAGACGACCACTTGATACCCACCTGCGGCAAGTCCGCTAATGGAGTCTGTGTTTGCCCCATTTGTCCACCAAAATGTATAGGGCGCAATTCCGCCTGTCACATCGACAGAGATCGTTCCATTTGTCTGATCGCAGGTTGGATCTTGTTTGCTGGTCGTGATGCTGAGATCGTTTCCAAAAATGAAGACGGAGTCGGTGAGGGAGATCCCACAGCCTACGTCATAAAACGTATAGGTTTGGTACCCCACAGGGTGGTTGGAGGTGGTGATGCCGGTATCTCCATTTGCCCATTGAAACAAAAAGGGACCGATTCCTCCGCTCAGATTGAGGGTAATACTGCCTGATGTGTCTTGAAAGCATGCGGGCTTGGTGACCACGGCGCTGATGCTTCGCTCGACCAACTTCAATTGATAAGGAATGACGGTTTGGTTTGGTAGGGGGCAAGCGTCATCGGCCACGAGCAGATTGAGTGCGAGGGGAAATATGGTACTGGAATCCGGGGTCCACGCAACGGAAATAACAGCTGGATTGCCAGGGGTAGCGGTGACAACAGCGCCGGGAAGTGACTTCTGGATTCCGGAAAGGTAGTGTACAACCTGGGTAGAGTCAGAATCACCCACCAAGATCTGGAAGGATGTTGGTGCTGCGCCACACAGTTCCAGCGTCAGAGAATCCTTCACGGCTGCACCGGATAGATTTTGAAAACCCATGGCCACTGGTTCGGGGTCCATGGTCATGCAATCAGTAACAAGAATGGGAAGAATGCGCTGTGAGGAGCCAACCTTGACCCCGGCAGCGTTATACTCATCTGTGACAACCCTGATGAGTGTTTTTTCCAATCCTGCCAAGGGGCCTGGCGCAAAACTTAAGATGCCCGTCAGGGAATCCAGACTCACACTCCAGTTGGCGCCCAGTGGCTGGGTAGCTGAATATCCGGGAGCATAGGTCTGCACCAAGCCGTTTCCCTTATAAACAGGCTCCAGACGGTAGTGCAGATTGTCTCCATCTGGGTCCACTGCCGATAAGTCAAAATTGGAGACGCCTTGAGAGCAAATGAGGATATCTGTGGGAGGCAAGGAGGGGTTGTTATTGGCAACTGCGGTGAAAGTATGTGAAAGATATATTCCCTCATCAGCTGCACCGGAGGTGATGGAGGAGCTGATGCAGCAATTGCTCATGGTAAGTTCGTAGGGAAGTGTGCAGGGGAACGTATAGTCGCGGTAGTAGCTAAGGAAAGCTGTTCCGCTGATGGGCGACAAGGATCCCGAACAGGCTGTGTTGTAGCTGGGGCAAACTGGCGTAACCTCAAGCCACGCATCGTAAGTCCAGGAGCCCACGGACACGGCAGAACAGCCCGCGCCACTGGGACCGTTGATCCCAAAAGAAGCCAAGAAGGAGGTTGTCGGAATATTGGTGTTGGAAACCGGCATATATTGTTGAGTGGCGGCACCATCACAATCAAAATAGGCACTGGTGAAAATACGGAATGTATTTCCTGAAAGATGTTGTGTCCTGATCTCCATCCCAGTAAAATGGGTGGCCATTACGGGCACATCAAACAACAGCACAATGGCTACAAGCAAACCAAAGAGGATTCGGTTTTTCATGGAAATGGGTGTTAAAGGGTTGATCCGTAAGGAGGATAGGGTTTAAAGTAAAGTACAACATTAGTCTGCAACAAACCTGAATGGACTTAGGTATCGGTATCGAATAATTAGCCAACGGGCAATTCGCTCGAAATCTCCTGCCGATTTGCCCATTCTTTTGGGGTGAAAATGGATCATCCCCCTATCTTTGTGCTCTTCGTGAATTCCTTGGTGTTCTGCGTGAGTACTCAAGGGCACGAGCAAGAGAACAAGAATCCAATTATGTCCCAACCCCGCAAAATCGTCTGCTTTGGCCCCGGCCCCATGTTCAAAGGCGGCATCGCCAACTACAACACCGCCCTCGCCAAGGCGCTCGATGCCATGCCCGATACCGAAGTCCACATCGTGTCATGGACACAGCAATATCCGGCCATCATTCCACGGGATTTTATCGACAGAAGCTCCACCCAGACCTTCCTCGAAGGCACCAACATCAAGGTCACCTACCTCACCAACTACAACAAACCCGGGACCTGGAAAGAAACCTATCGCTTTATTCGCGACCTCAACCCGGACAAAGTCATCTTCCAGTGGGCCATCGCCCTGCAAGGTCTGCCCATGGGCAGAATTGCTCGAAACCTGAAGAAGCACAAGGAGATCGAAGTCATCTTTGATGTGCACGTGCTCGTGCAGAAAGAGGCCAGCATACTGGACAAATATTTCACCAAATACGGACTAAAAGCAGCAGATACCTTCATCGCTCACGCCTACACCACCGCCAACGAATTGGCCTCGACCTTTCCCCAAACTGAATTTCAGGTGAATGAAACCGGTCTGCGAGCGAGCGGCAACAAGAAGTCCATCATCAAGCTGTTTCACCCGGTCTATAATCTTTTCCAACCAGATCCCAATTTTGATGTGGAAGGAATGAAGCAGGAACTGGGGCTGAAGAAGCACGTATTCATGTTCTTCGGATTCATCAGAAAATACAAAGGACTGCACAACGTGATACCAGCCTTCGCCAAGGTGATGGCGCAGCGCGACGATGTGACCTTGCTCATTGTCGGAGAATCGTTCTGGCAAACCCTCGACAACACCAAGTTGGCGACCAAGGTCAAGAATGCCTTGTTTGGCTTTGCCAAAAGCCTCTTCCTTCGCAAAAGCGACGACGAGCGCGAATACCGCCCGCTGGAATTGATCAAGGAAATGGGAATGGAGGAAAATACGGTTGTGGTGAATGAATTCGTGCCCAATGAGGCCGTTCACAAATATTTTCAGGTGTCGGATGCCATCGTGACCTACTATCTCACGGCGACGCCCTCGGGGGTGGAATCCTTGGCCTACAACTTTCACATGCCCGTGCTCGCCACCAATGTGGGCCATTTTCCCGAGACCGTCACACCCGGCTTCAACGGCTACCTGGCAGAACCGGAAAACATCGACAGCATGGCCGAACAAGTCATGAAGTTTCTCGATGCACCCATCGATCGCGCGAATGTGAAGGAAGCCGCCAAAGAGATGAGCTGGGAAAATTACGCGAAAGCGATCATGAAAGGGTAGGGGATTGTGAGGGGAATTCTCACGCAGGTCACAAAGGGTGGCTCAAAAGGATATTAGCAGCACCCTATCCATTCAATATTTTACCAGCTTCAAGAATTGGTTGAATATCCTTTCGCTTCAAATGCTTGTTTCTAGCAAAGGATCATGAAGGGTTCTGGTGGCAGACAGAGATTAATCTGATTTATGTCACAGAAAATCGAGAAACTCCAGAAGTGTTTTCTGGCGTAGGCTACTGGTATTTTAAGAGTAATTCCTGCCTATAAAAATCAAGATACTTGCCGGGGCTTCGAGCGCCTCAGCCGGCGGATGTTGATGCCGAAGGCCTTTCTCCTACTCCCCGCAGGTGGATCGCTCGCCGCTAAGCATGAGGTCCCACCAGGTAGAGAATACTTTGCTGAGGAATTTGCCCAAAGGGGAGCTGCTGCGCAGCATGTCGAAGTGCCAACCTTGCGGGGCGGGGCTCGTCTGATCATCGAGGCATACACTCGTTCGGATCACAAAATCTGGGCTTTTGAGGTCAAATAATGACATTCGCGAGGCAACCGTCTTGATGGGAATGTCTTCGGTAATCATGCGATTGCTGCGAATATAAACAGAGCGATGGTTGCGGGTTTCGAGGGTAAATTCGTCTAGCACAAGCACAAAATCCAACTCATCCAGCACGGTATTTCCCTTAGATATGCTCCCGAGGATCGGGTCATAGGCTTCTTGGATAGCCCGACCTAAGGGGAGGTCAGCATTCATAAAATAGATAGAATCGGCCTCTGCAAGGGGTTGGAGTTGCTGGCAAAACATCCAACCGAGGCTGATCAAAAACTCCGATTTAAGCTTCCCATTCCAGGCGGCGTCATCTTCCTGGGTCACAAACTGTGCAATGGGCAGGTAGTAAGGTTGGCCATAGGTAACAGCTTTGGAGCTGATATATACGCCAATTTTTTTGCCTGATAGGAGATTTGCCTGCGATTTTACAGCAGAAAACGGCAGAATCGAAAGTGCTATCAAACAACAGAGTCGGAGGATCTTGTTCATGGGCTAAAGGTACGGAAACCTGAAGAACTGGTTTTTGTGCGTTCCTAAGGAATTTCTACAAGTTCTTCCTGGATCACGTAGCTTACGCTTTCGTTGAATCCGTTACCAGGTTTGTCGTAGAACTTCGTCCTGTCATATTTTTTAATCAATCCGATGCCGGGCGCGTAGATTTCGTAGGCGTAGGTGTCCTGAATAAAGGAAGCGCGCTCGTCCTTGTTAACGACCATGACGCAGTTTTCAAATGTGCCAGCTAGCACCGTGACGGTTGTATCAACATTCCCGTACTCGAAAATTTGCTCTTTGTTTTGGTTGAGCAGATTGCCATTCCATGACACGCCTTGGAGTACCGGAAACTTCAGAATGCGCACTTTTTGGTTCTCTTCGATTCGCTCCACGTAGTAGTCCCCATTTACCGAATCAGGGGCATAGAGGGCCCAAACCCGATCCCTTTCCCATTGGTATTCTGCGCCATTGGACACATCAGACCTATCCACCAACAGCCTGTGAATCGTTCGCCCTGCGAGGTCGGTTTCTGTGTTGCCAACGGTTTCTTGTTTATAATATCGGTCTTCCAGGCCGCCGGAAGTATTGTAGGTAGAATCAATCCGGAGGGTGATTCTGCTGGCTCCTTCTACAATAGGGAAAATATCCCAGGTATGTGGTGCCACAGGGTCTAGGGTAGCTTCGCAGCCTGTCAGGACAAGAACGGCACAAGCAAGTAGAAGGGAGAATTGTCTTTTCATGAAGGCGAATGTTGAGATATTGGGCATGAATTCCTATCCAAAAATTCTGCCAGAGTTACATCACTTCCCGGCAGACAGACTACTCCCTGATAACGTTGCATTCTGCTCTTAGGTCTCCCTGTGACCTCATATTTATCTGCTCTCATGAAGATATTGGGCCGAATGTGGGCAAAAAAGAAATGTTGCCCCTGTCTGCACGTTATGATTTTGTGTCCTAATATTCCACCAAAAGCCTTATTTTTCAGCATCGCAAAGACGAACTTTATGAAACGATTCCCCTTTTTCCTCTTCCTGGGCTTTTTTGCTCATGCTACCATGGCGCAGATTTCCTGCACCCCCGAGAATATGCAACGGCTTCAGCGGCAGATTTCTCACCACGCCTCTGTGGACTACTCCGCCATGCCCATTGGAGAGGTGATGGTAGAAGTAGGAAAAGGATTGCTTGGGACGCCATACGTGGCGCAAACCCTGGAAATAGATGCTGCGGAGCCACTTGTGATCAATCTCACCGGTCTTGACTGCACCACTTTTCTCGAAAACGCGGTGGTGTTTTCTCGCCTTCTCAAGCTGGGTAATCTTACCGAACAAAGCTTTCAGACCGAATTGGAAGCGCTGCGCTACCGCGATGGGGTTCGGGATGGCTATGGATCTCGACTTCATTATTTCACCGAATGGATGCTGGACAATGAAGAAAAAGGAGTCATTCGCCAAATCAGTGAGGAGCTCGGCGGTAGCCCCTGGCAGCGCCCCATCAACTTCATGACCACCCATGCCAACCTCTATCCCTTCTTGCAGGGAGCAGAGATGATGGCAAGCCTCTCTGAAGCGGAGGCCAGGTTGTCGACGACCAAATTTTCCTATCTGCCTAAGGCACAACTTGCCAGCCTCGAAGGCGGCATCCAAAATGGCGATCTCATCGCCATCACCACCACCGTCAATGGACTCGACATTGCCCACGTAGGATTTGCGATTTGGGTAAATGGCCGGGTGCACCTTTTTCACGCTTCCAGCTCCCTCAAAAAGGTTGTAATTTCTGATGTTCCGCTTGCCGATTATCTCGCCGGAAACAAAAGTCAATCAGGCGTGATGGTGTGTAGATTGGCCAGTCTTGATCAGTAATGGATTCAGCATCAGGCAAATGATTTGACA
>JANQTF010000038.1:0-4577 GCA_030731845.1 Bacteroidia bacterium
TCGCAAGCAGGAAGATCCCACTCCGGATTTTTGGAATTTTTACCATGTTAGCGAACAATAAAAGAGCCATTTCCAATTGATGTTTGGTAACTACCTGGCACCTCTGAAATTCCGAAAAAGTTGTTGCTTTAGGAAATAACGCGACATCAAAAATGAACCTGCCGGAAGAAATAGCGGGTCAATTTGGGCGGAATACATAATACGACGATCAAGAAGCTGGTCGAAGGGGGTATTAGAAGATATTTAGGAGGAAAACATAAACCATTCATCACATCTACCTAAGAAAATATACCATCCTGAAGATTTCCTGTTTTTAGGGGGCTAAATCATCAATCCAACCCTTTAAGTCAGTCATCTTGAATGGCTTACCACGATTATCATCCCAGCAGAGAGAATCAGCCAATACCAAAGCTTCTATGTAAATTATCATTAAACTATCCTCTTGATGCGGCTTAATGTTGAGAGGATTCCCAGATCCATAAACATATACGCAAATTGGGCAAATGTCTTCGTTATTCATATAAGCATAACACGAGTCTCGTATATTGATGGGATGATTTTCTGAGTGCTCAGTCATCCTCAAGTCTGTAAAGCAATTACACAAGGAATCTGCCATACGGACTGCCTCCTTGCTGAACTGGTATGAATCAGATGAGCAGCTTTCAAGAAAGAAAGCAATAACAAAAATGAGGATAACATCCGAAATTCTAGACATAACCTAATCTTCATTCGATTTAGGAGAAACTGGTTGAAAGTTAAGGCGTGTTCCCTAAACTGTGTCACTGATTAGCAGCAAGTTATCCATTGACACACTTTAAAGAACACACTGGCTTGCGGCTAACAAAAGTCAAGAAAGAAGGAAAGTTTTTCCGCAATTTCAGGGTAATTGGAATCGAAGATGCTTGCCACTACACTCTGTAACTCTTTCAATTGATCTAAATATACGTGAGATTCTGGTGTATCTCTGCGTTCTATGGTTAGTGCTTGAATGAGAAAGATAAAGGTAGGGCCATATGGATCGTACTCTTTATTCTCTTTTACAACCATAGCTTGATAGCACTGATCTATCGCATATATATCTCTTGGTGCTATTTCTTTTAGTATGTGTTGTTTTGCTTCATAAAAACAGGGGTTCACCTCCGAATCGATCTTTATAGCTCGGACAGCCTCATGAGGGTATGGCATCCTTCTATGAAATAGGCTTTGGGTAAAAGTATCTTCTGGGATAATAGGTTTAGTTTCAAACAAGACGGCATACCCTTTCGGCAAAAGATCAAACGCACTTATCAGGATGCACTGCTCCAGAATAGTTACACGTCTATAAGTCTTCCCATCTGTCTTGCCTAGGCCCAAACTTATGTGGACAAGAGAATCTTGAATACTCACATTGCAATCCAGTACCCTGTAATGAGCTTCAATATGGTTACAAATAGCCTCAGAAGGCGTTGTCTCCTCTTGAACCATTTCTTGTTTTCCACTATTAATAGGCTTACAACCAAATGCAAGACAGAGGCAAAACAACAATACCAGATGGATCATGGACAATTTATTCATAGACGTTTTTGAGGGTAAGCCTTTGGGAATAAATGTAAAAAATTATTGGCGCACATCTCCAACGCTATCCAATTCATGCGGGTTTGGTAGGAATGTAGAAGCGTCCTCCTTGATCGGGACGAAGCCCGGGACAAGTGAGGCGGGTTTGAGGGAGCTATAGTCGTCCAGATAAGAAAGGTTTTAGTCGCTACGCGCCTGGGCGGAATGCTTGGTAATGTCGTTTCTACTGAGGCACGCCCTCTTTGTTGTAGAGAAAAGGCATGCCTTGTCTCTACTTGAATGTGCCATTTTCAGTCAACAGTCGAAGCGTGTAGCTGATTCGAACCTCGGGAGAACCAAGCGCACCCATGAGGGCATATCCGTCCAGTTAAGCGAAAAATCACGTACGAACCTGCTTCCCCGCCCGGAGGGCGCAACAATGATAGCCCCGGGTGAAACCCGGGGTAGGAGTGCCCACACCGAATAGCAACCCCAAATGGGGTTGAATTTCAGTAACCCTTGCAAGTATCCTCAGGTAATTCAACTCTTCCAGAGTTGCCGGTCTATCTGCTCAACATTCCCCGGGCTTCACCCGGGGCTACTGTTGTTGTTTCCCTCCGGGAAACCAAAAGAATCCATTCTCCCTAACCAGGCAGCTTTCCCCGCAACCCCTCCACCTGCTCCAGCACCCAGCTGATGTTGGTGATTTCGGCTGTTTGGCGGATCTGCTTGCCGAGAAGATCGAGTTGGCGCTGCTGCTCTGTGTGAGAAAAAAGCTGGAGTCTGGCCCGCAGCATGGCGAGCTTGCGCGTGAAGCGCAGCAAATTCAGGTGCACCTTGCGCTGATAAGCAGAGACCTGCCTGTTGCGGCGCAGCCAGCCCGCAAAGCTATGAATCGCTGATTCCAGCCCTTCCAGATCGCGGAGGCGATAGTAGCATTTGATGAGGATGACACGCGCCCCGAGCTGGTAAAAAATATCTGGAAACTCCACCCCCGCCAGCATGCGCATCGCCTCGCGGGCCTCTCCCATGGCCTCCAGCAAATAGGCCCGATTGTATTGAAGGCTGATCTCCTGCTGATCGGCAGGCACATGCGGAGCAGTTTTGGTCAGAAAGGATTCGGTCCAGGCAAACTCCTTGAGCCTCACGCCCAGCGACACGATGTTTTTCACATCCGAGCCCGAAATCTCCCCTTCCTCATACAAGAGGCCCCGCTCCAGCATATCTTGATACAAGACAAAGAGCTCCGGCAGGTAATCCTGATTTCCCCGGTTGATCCGTTGGATGCAGTAGTTTTGAGCATATTGAAACAGCGTGCGCCGATCGGCATCCACGCCTGTGAATTGGTGGAGCAGGCTGCGAAAGGTGCGATAATTCCCGTCTTCTTCGGGGTGGAGAAGCATGAGGAGAATGTGGCGATAGAGGAGAATGTGAGGATGATCGGTGAATGCCGCCGACTGCGTTTTCAGCTCTTCGATTTCCTGCTCCATGAGCGCTTGATCTGCCTCCTCGATGGTCAGAACCTGGCTGAGGGTGAGCCATTGGCAGGTATTGCTGAGCCGTGCCAGCATGGCACAATCGCGCAGCAGCCGCGCCCGCTCCACGAGGCTGCGATCAGACTCTCGCAGGCCCAGCCTCATCATTTGCTGATTTCGCTGAAACACCACCTCCTGCTGATCCACAAGATCCTCCGTCTCTACCGGGCGCCCCTTGTCCGAAAGGCGATCCCATTTACCCACCAACCTGGAAAACAGGCGAGACATCCCCCGCCGTTGGCTGGCTTTGATTCCCCAGAGCAGAGGTTGCCTGCTGTGGCGCTGCCATTCTTCCTGAGCCAAAAATCGCTCTAGCAATCGCTGCAAATAGGAGATGTGATTGGTGATGCGGTCATACTGAAAAGTTTCTCCGGGGAATAAAAACGCATCGGCATGGGCCCTGTCGAGCTGTCCGGGTGCCTGTGTCATGATCCATTGGAGGAGGGTCACCAGCTTTTTGTCGGTGTTGAAATAAGGGGAATCCACAAATCGGAGGAACAACTGCTGCTCTTTGGCGGGCAAAGAAGAAAAGGAGTCGATGAAGAGGGCGTCTTTCATTTTCCAGAAATGGAGATATTTTGGGATAAAATTTGGGGTAATGGGAGCGTTGGGCGAATAAGTAAGCAAAAAATTCCTATAGATCTAGTCCAGAAATCTACGATTTTGTATTTCATGGCTTATCATTCTCCTCCTAATTTGGTACTTGAGAAATAGACAATGAAGCCCCAAACAACCTCTCACATGAAATCTCTGCGTTTCCTCACCCTCGCTTTTTTGCTGCTTCCTACCTGGCTATTTGCACAGGTGCCAGAGCAGTTTCGGTTTCAGGGCGTAGCCCGCGACAATGGACAGATCCTTTCCGGCTCGGCCATCGATGTTCGCATCACGATTTTTGACAATGCGATTTCTACCTATCAGGAAGTGCATGCGGTCTCTACCGACGCTTTCGGGCAGTTTTCGATCGACATTGGCGATGGTGCGCCTTTGTCAGGCAGCTTTGCAGGCGTGGCCTGGGGCAGCAGTCCCATCACCTACGAGGTGGAGATCGATGCCGGAAGCGGCTATGTGCTGGTAGGCAACGATGCCTTTGTCACGGTTCCCTATGCCCTGGTGGCCAAAACCGCCACCGACATGAGCCTCTCCGACCTCGACGATGTCTCCCTCACCGGCCTGGTAGCCGGGCGCATTCTTCGCTGGAACGGCAGCTCCTGGGCCCCCGACGACGATCAGTTTGTGGACGGCGACTCCGACCCCACCAATGAGCTGCAATCCATTGCCCTCAGTGGCAGCACCCTTTCCCTCAGCAATGGCGGCGGAAGCGTGACCCTGCCCACAATAGGTGGTGGCAGCTACACAGCGGGTTCTGGAATTGACCTTACTGGCAATGTCATTACCAATACCGGGGATCTGAGCGCTACCAATGAGCTGCAATCCATCGCCCTCAGTGGCAGCGTCCTTTCCCTCAGCAATGGCGGCGGAAGCGTGACCCTGCCCACAATAGGTGGTGGC
>JANQTF010000038.1:4677-25838 GCA_030731845.1 Bacteroidia bacterium
CCGACCTCATCAATGATGCTGATGCCGATCCTCTTAACGAAATACAAGTCTTATCCCAACCTTCTCCCAATACCATTCAGCTCAGCAAAAATGGAGGCACGGTCACCATCCCTTCCTATACTCCCGGGCCGGGAATAACTATCAATGGATTTCAGATTACCAATACCGGCGACCTCGATGGCACAGACGATGTCTTGATCGGCTCTGCTGCCGGGGGAGATTTGGGGGGAACCTACCCCAACCCGACCATCGGCGCTTTGCAAGGAATCCCCATTGCCTCCTTCACGCCAAGTGTTGGCCAGGTTCTCAAGTATTCTTCAGGCCAATGGATGCCGTCCACAGATTTGGTGGATGATGCCGATGCTGATCCTTCCAATGAGCTTCAAGCACTCTCTCAAAGTGGAAATCAACTTGCCCTGTCGAACGGCGGCGGTGTAGTCACCCTTTTTCAAGCAGGAACTGGCATCAGCGTAGCAGGCAATACCATCACCAACAGTGCGCCATCGCCCTGGCTGGAAGCAGCCGATACGCTGCGCTACCTCGGTGGTGCGGTGCGGCTACAGACCGCAGGCGGCGCTACCCGCACCGTGCTCGGCATCGATGCTGCCAATAATGGCTACGTCAATGTGTATGACAACACCAATACCCTCAAGGCTGGGTTTCGCATCACTGCCGGATTGGGAGAAGTATTTGGCGACGCCAAAAACTTCCGCATGACTCACCCCACCGATGAAACCAAGGAAATCTGGTATGCCTCCCTCGAAGGCCCCGAGGCCGCAGCCTATGTGCGTGGCACCGCCCACCTCGTGAACGGGCACTGCGTGGTAAACTTTCCCGAGCATTTTCAGCTCGTGGCCAGCCCACAAAGCATGACCGTGATGCTCACGCCCCTGTCGGGCGAGTCCAAAGGCCTGGCCGTGATCCGCAAAACCGCCGAGGGCTTTGAAGTGACAGAGCTGAGCAGCGGAGACGGGAATTATGAATTTGACTGGGAAGTGAAGTGCATTCGCCAGGGATTTGAAGACTACCAGGTGATTCGTGAAAAAATTCGCGACTAGCAAGCAGCAATTTCTTTCACCTTAACCGTCTGAACGTCATGAAACGATTCTTCTTCATCTGCTCTCTCCTCGCACCGATGTGGCTCGCCGCCCAGGTGTCGATGGAGAGAAGCGTAATCGGAAGCGGAGGCCTAAGTGGAGCAGGTGGCAGCACCTTCACCATGGGCGAAGCCGCCACAGCGATTGGGCAGGCAGGAAGCCTGCAAGTCATTGGCAGCTTTCAGCAAGGCAACAATCCGGTTGCAGGTTTGCTCGCCGTGTGGCCCGGCGATGCCAACGATGACCTCATCGCCGACAATGTGGACCTCCTCGCCGTGGGCCTCGCCTACGGCACCACAGGGCCCGCACGCAACAACGGCAACAACATCTGGCAGGCACAACTCTCTGCTCCCTGGCTCCAAAGTCTGCCCTCTGTTGGCAATTTCCAGCACCCCGACTGCAACGGCGACGGCATCATCAACGACGACGACACCCTCGCCATCACCCTCAACTATGGGCTCATTCACCTGAAAAACGGGGAAGAAGACTCCGTCGGAATTCCGCTCATCGCGGCATTTTCTCAGGACTCCACCGCAGCAGGGCAGGCCATCGAGCTGCATATTTCTCTCGGAACCGACGCTATCCCGGCAGATATGGCCTATGGCCTCGCCTTCCGAATTGAGTTGGACACCACCCTGCTGCAAACTGCGAGTACAGCGATCGATTTCTCTGGCTCCTGGCTCGGCAGCAAAGGCCTCAACATGCTTACCTTACAGCAACCCTTCACCGTTGACGATCGGATTCACCTCGCGCTTACCCGCAAAGACCATCAAAATCAGAACGGATACGGGAAGGTTGCCTCCATCATCATCATGATCGATGACCTCTCAGGCAAGACCAATTTGTTCGAAAACTTTGAAGTAAACCTCGTGGACGCGGTTCTGGTAGATGCCGCAGGCAATCAAATTCCGGTGGTCACCATCGGTGACACCCTCGTGGTCACCGACCAGACAGATGGCATTCCGCCTGCCTTGGCGAGGGAGATTCGCCTGTATCCCAATCCCAGTACGGGCCGCGCCGAGCTCGACATGGGGGCGCTCCGGGGCAACACCGTCGTGATCCGCGACATGCGCGGCAAGGAAGTGTATCGCGATGTCGGCTCCTTTTTCACCCATCAACTCAACCTCGAAACATTTGCCGAAGGTGCCTACACCATAGAGGTGCAAACCGATCTGGGCAGGTGGCACGACGTGCTGATCCGGCAATGAAGACTCAAGCAGGCCCGTTCTTTTGTCTCACAAGCCCAATGTGTGGCCCGCCCGTGGCGGGTCTTTTTTTTGTGCTAGGCAGGCCGGGTCAGCTCCATGATGAGGGTGCTGTGTTGCGGAAACAGATCCAGAAGCGCGTGGCGCTCGGCCATGTCAAAATCCTCAAACTCAAACCCAGGGGCAACGGTGCATCCAACGAGGGCAAACCCGGCAGTCTGCTCCACACGCGAAGCAAACCAATGCCCGGCCGGAATCCAGGCCTGAAAGGTCTCGCCAGAGGCCAGATCAGGGCCCAGGCGATGAATACTGAGCTTGCCAAGTGGCGAGATGTCGTACACCACCAAGCCTTTTCCAGCATAAAAATGCCAGCCTTCATCGCCACGAATTCGGTGAAAAGCAGAAAAATTATCACTGCTAATTAAAAAGTAAATCCCCGTAGAGGCGACCCGGTCACCGGGAAAACGGTCGGGCAAGCCAGCTTTCAACAAGCGGTCTTCTGATCTATAAACCTCTTTGTACCAGCCACCTTCCGGGTGTGGAAGCAGGCCCAGATCTTGGATGAGATTTTCCAGTTTGTGCATAAAAAATTCTTCTCAAATTAGCCGATACAAGGGCAGGAATTGGAAATAGCATTGTGCAACATGCAAGATTATACTAAATTGTGTATCCGCAGTTGGCACAGCAGCAGATGGTGACAATGCAAAATAACCCTTCTTGCCTTGCCTTCGTTTACCTCAGACCTACTATTATTCGAAATACTTATGGAATCTCGCCCCTGGCATGCATCCTACCCCAAAGGAGTTCCCACAGAAATAGACATGACCGAGTTTAGTTCTGTGACTCAATTTATCAACCTATGCCTGAAGAAGTATGCCTCACAGGTAGCCTTCGTGAACATGGGCAAAGAGCTTACTTACGCAGAGGTTGACAAGCTCTCCCGCGATTTTGCGGCGTATTTGCAAAGTCTTGGCCTCAAGAAAGGCGATCGTATCGCCATTCAGATGCCCAACCTGCTACAATATCCCGTAGCGCTATTTGGTGCCATACGAGCCGGGCTCATTGTGGTCAACACCAACCCCCTCTATACAGCCCGTGAAATGCAGCATCAATTTCACGATTCGGGGGCAAAAGCCATTGTGGTCCTGGCCAATTTTGCAGACAATGTGGAGAAAATCCTGGCTGAAACAGACATCGAGCACATCATCGTGACAGAGATTGGAGATCTCATCGGAGGTCTCAAGGGTATGATCGTGAACTTCGTTGTGAAGTACATTCGCAAGATGGTGCCCGCTTATAGCCTGCCAAAGGCAGTCAAGTTTAATGATGCCCTGGCCAAAGGCGGTCGCCTGCAATTTACGCCCGTCGAATCCACACATGAAGATGTAGGCTTTTTGCAATATACCGGAGGAACCACAGGCCTCTCCAAAGGTGCTACACTGACCCATGGCAACCTCATTGCCAATATGCAGATGCTCTTTGCATGGATGGGAACCGAGCTGCAAGAGAAGCGCGAGGTGGTGATCACGGCCCTGCCATTGTATCACATTTTCGCGTTCTCTGTCAATTTGCTCACCATGTTGAAACTAGGTGCAAGAAATGTGCTGATTACCAACCCCAGGGATATGCCAGGGTTTATCAAAGACATGAGCAAAGAAAAATTCTCTGTCATCACTGGCGTGAACACCCTCTTCAATGGCCTGCTCAATCAGGAAGATTTTAGAAAACTGGATTTCTCCAACCTGAGAATCGCCATGGGGGGTGGCATGGCGGTACAAAGCGCCGTGAACATGCGCTGGAAAGAGCTCACTGGCAAGCCCATCATCGAAGGTTACGGCCTGAGCGAAACCTCTCCGGTGCTCACCGCCAACCCGCTTGATGGCACCGAGCGCATCGGATACATCGGTCTGCCAGCCCCCTCTACCGATCTTGCGATCATGGACGAAGAAGGCAACAAGCTTCCCGTAGGCGAACGTGGCGAAATTTGTGGCAAAGGCCCACAGGTCATGAGAGGATATTGGAACCGCGACCAAGACAGCGCCAAGGTGTTTCATCCAGGTGGGTGGTTCCGTACAGGCGACATTGGTATCATGGAAGAAGATGGATTCTTCAAAATCGTGGACCGAATCAAAGACATGATCCTTGTCTCAGGCTTCAACGTGTATCCCAACGAAGTAGAAGACGTGATTGCGATGCACCCAGGCGTGCTTGAGTGTGCGGCAATCGGGGTGCCCGACGAAAAATCGACCGAAGCTGTGAAGGTATTTATCGTGAAAAAGGACCCTGATCTGACGGCCCAATCCGTTAAGGATTTCTGTCGTGACAAACTCACAGGCTACAAAATGCCCAAGCACATTGAGTTTAGAACGGAGTTGCCTAAGTCTAATGTGGGCAAAATCATTCGCCGACACCTTAGGGATGAGGATGTAGCAAAAGCAAATGCCTGACAAAGGCTCGGCATGTGCTAATGATAAAGCAGAGGCTGTCTCATGTTGGGGCAGCCTCTGGCATAATAGGAGGTTTGTAAAATTTAGATTCGCCTAAAAAACAGGCGAAAGTGGAGATGAAAGTTCGCCTTGTCTAAAAAAAGGTTATCCCATCTCTGAAAAATATGGACTTTTTCCGATCTTTGAGTCATGCAACAACTGAGTCTCGCGGAGGAAAATTATTTAAAGACCATTTTTGCTCTTTCCATAGATGGCAAACCGGTGAATACAAGAGCCATTGCGCAGCAGTTGTCTGCCAAGGATTCCTCTGTCACGGATATGCTCAAAAAGCTATCAGCCAAGGGTTTGCTCGAATATGTGAAATATCGGGGGGTTGATCTTTCTGCCAATGGGCACAGCGCTGCCCTATCCGTCATTCGGCGTCATCGGTTGTGGGAGGTTTTTCTGGTCCAGAAACTTGGTTTTCGCTGGGATGAGGTTCACAACATTGCCGAGCAGCTTGAGCATGTGCAATCTTCTTTGCTCATGGAGCGAATGGAAGAGTTTCTCGGGTTTCCCGAGGTGGACCCACACGGTGACCCCATTCCCAATCGTCTTGGCCAAATGCCCCGGCAGACACAAACCCTTCTCTCCGAGGCAGGTAGTGGCAAAGCCCTGACCATTGTGCGGGTAAAAGATGACTCCAGCGAATTTCTTCAATATCTCGACGCTTCTGGCCTCGGAATCGGGAAAGAACTGACCATAGTGGCACGGATTGCCTACGACGGCTCCATGCAGCTGAGCCTCTCAGATGGAAAGGATGTGCACATATCCAAAAAAGTATCTGATCAGATTCTCGTATCGGAACGCTGAGCTGAGGAATGGCATTTTTATACCTTCAGGATGGTTTTTTTTGCCATCTAGCGGTTGGATCGCAGAGAAAAAGGAGGGAAAGATGGTCCAAAATTGTATTAACTCAGCAATTGCCTCCAGCACAGTTGGTAAATACTTTTGCTGGAAAAAATGGATGAATCAAGGATTTTTTTGTTCGCTGATGATACTTTTCAGGGCGAAAGTGCCATTTTTTTTTCTCCTCACGATCCGATAGCCTAACTTACACAATGCATCAACTTTTCTTTCGCCCCTGTCTGATCTTTTTCAGCACTTTGTTCCTAATGTCTGGCTCTGCGTTGGCTCAGCAACGTCTATCAAAAACTGGGGATCAATTACAATCCTTATTGGACCAAGGTGAAACAGGACCATTTGATGTTTTTATCATGATGGCCGATCGGGTGGATGTGATCGCCTATGGCGCATCATTCGAAGCAGAGCAACTGCCCCAATCAGCGCGAACCATCACTTTGATTCCTCTTCTCCAACAAAAAGCAAGTTTGACCCAAGGCCCCATCCTTGCCATATTGGCAGCACAGGCAGATGTGGATCCGGGTTCTGTTGCACCTTTGTGGATCACCAACGCGATTTATTGCCGCTTAGGCCTTGAGGCGCTGATTGCCTTGGATGGAGAGGCTTCCATCGAGATGATTGAGCTTGCTCCGAAGGAAGAAATCGCAGATGCTATGCTCATGCCTTCTCCTCCACAGATCATGGGTGCCAATGGGCACGAGGCCAGCCTTGATGTGATCAAAGCCAATAAGCTTTGGCAAATGGGATACACAGGCAATGGACGCAAAGCCCTGATCATCGATACTGGTACCGACCCTGGCCATCCGGCATTGATGCGATCATTTGCCGGAAACTATTCCGATACCAGCTACGCATGGTTTGGGCTCAGTGATTCGCCCACAGATTGTGACAACCACGGAACCCATGTTGCTGGAACCATTTTGGGTCTCGACAGACAGACACACGACACAATCGGGGTGGCTTTCAATGGACAATGGATGGCCTCACCAGCCATTGAGTGTACCAACGGGCCTGGCGCTACCCAGGCCTTGCAGTGGGCCATTGACCCCGACGGCAACCCCGCCACTACCTCAGATATGCCAGATGCGATCAATAACAGCTGGCGATTTTTGCCGAATGGTTTTGGATGCTCTTCGGCGGTGCAGCAGGCCATCAATGCTCTTGAGGCAGTAGGAGTAGCAGTGATTTGCGCAGCAGGAAATGATTATCCAGACTATAGCGTGGGTGGCCCAGCCTATGCCAATTATTCACTTGTTAATTCTTTTGCAGTAGGGGCTATCAGCTCCAATTCTCCAGCCCTCAACATTGCCGGGTTTTCTAGCCGTGGCCCTACCGAATGTGGCGGTACTGGCTCGCTCCTCATCAAGCCTGAGGTGGTTGCACCAGGCGTGTCGATCAGGTCGTCGGTGAGAGGGGGCGCTTATGCCTCTTATCAAGGCACTTCCATGGCTTCGCCACACGTAGCAGGTGCGGTTTTGCTGCTCAAAGAAGCATTTCCCAATGCTTCGGGCACACAGATCAAACTCGCCCTTTATTACAGCGCAGTGGACCTCGGCGATCCCGGCGAAGACAATGTGTATGGAAACGGTCTCATTGATGTGGAGGCAGCATTTTACTATCTGATTGCCGAAGGCCTCAACCCGGCACCTGTCTCAAGAGAAAGAGATGGAGCCATCAGCCTTGTGAAAGATAACCCTTGCGGGTTGGATCATCGTCCTGAAATCAATTTTACCAATACTGGTTCGGCACCGATCACGAGCGCCAGCTTTCTGAGAACCTACGGCGACGGATATGTGGATACCATTTTTTGGAGTGGAAACATTCTCCCCGGCAAGAGCGAGCTCATCACGTCTTCGCCACGTTCCCTTCCTGCATCAGGAAGGTATGCTCTGCGCATGGAAATCATTGAAGTGAATGGAGGGACAGATGCCTACCTGCTTGATAATTGGGATGAAAGTACCTTTTCAGCCTTGGAGCCGATATCTGTGAGTGCCAGGCAGCTGAATGTGTGCATCGGAGGATCAGGGAAGGTAGAAGCAGAAATAGCAGGCAATGATCCCCTGGCATTTGTGAACTGGTATGACAAGGCAACAGGAGGCCAACTGCTCGGGGCTGACCCAGAACTCGCCACCGGACCAATCACCTCGAGCAACATTTACTACATGGCTCCCGGACGCAGGTACCACTTAGGGCCTGGTCCATCGGTGACTTCAGGAGGCTATTTCGACCAAAACACCACCGTCAAGGTTCCTTTTGATGTGTTTTTTCCGATGAAGCTCGATGCTGTGACCCTGTTGACCAATTCCCCCGGCATGCGAATTATCCAGGTGAGAAATGCCATGGGAACGGTTTTGAATAGTAAGCAAGTGGAGTTGGGAACCGGAGAATCGAGGGTTGAATTAGACTTTGACCTTGAGCCAGGAGTAGGGTACACACTCGGGCTGGGGTTTGCGCAGGCGGGTCTCTGGGTCCAGACTATCGCTCCACAAAAGCTCTCTATCCCCGCTGTAATTGATCTCACAAGCAGCCAGAATGGCCAGCTTGCCTACTTTTTCGATTGGGAGATCAGCTATGAGCTTCCCTGCCCGAGGGTTCCGGCCTTTGTCACGGTGTCAAGCGGAAGATTTACCCCCTCTTTTACCACTACAGAAACTGCAGTCAACCAACTCTCCTTGAGTGCCCAACCTGGAAATGCCAAGTCATATCGGTGGTATCTGGGCGACGGGCAAATATTGGAGGGAAAGAACATCGTTCATTCCTATGCCCAGCCGGGCAGCTATCAGGTAGGGTTGCTGGTCACAGGACCTGCTAATTGCTCTGAATACACAGAGCAGGAAGTACTCGTGAATGGGATTACTGCCCTTGACGCATCGGCCATTTGGCCTGGCTTCACAGTATTTCCAAACCCTACCAATAACCAGTTGCTACTTAGCTGGGAAGGAGAAGGAACATTGGTAGCAAGCCTATTTGACGTCACAGGGCGTGAAATCAGGCAACCTATCGTGTTGTCTTCCCAATATCCCGAGCATCGATGGAGCCTTGCGAGCCTTCCCGACGGAATTTTCTGGATTCGAGTCGTAAAAGATGGTCGGGTGTCTGTCGAAAAAGTTGTCAAAACACAGTAATTCCCGCGTTCATCATCTAGTGATCATCATTCTCATGAAGCGTTTTTTCTCTCTGGCACTGCTACTTACCCTCGCCTTCGGCGCAGTGGTAGCACAACAAATGGATTGGAACAAAATCGATCCTCTTCTGGAGCATCAGCTCCGGGAAAACCCCAATGCCCACATCAAAGTGACCCTCCATCTGACCGACCAAGTAGATTTGGAAGGGATGCTGGCAAATTTCAACCTTCGAGGTACCGACATTCACAGTCGTCGGGTAGCGGTAGTGACTGCGCTTAAGCAAAAAGCTCAAGCTACACAGGCTCCTTTGCTCAGCGCCTTGGCGTCTCATCCTGGCGTGCTCAACCAGACCATCAAATCTTATTGGCTTTCGAATGACATTCGTGCTGAGATGCGCTATGATGCCATTGCAGCCATGAGCCAGTATGCTGAAATTGGCCTGCTCCTCTTTGAGCCACCTACTAAGCTCGACGATGCTGATGCTGCCGGATCGGCTCCCTATCTCCCTGCCCCAGAAACTGCTGGAGGCCGCGAAATTGGCCTCGATGTGATCAATGCCCCGGCTCTCTGGGCCATGGGCTACACAGGGATTGGTAAAAAAATCCTCATCATTGACTCGGGTGTATCCCTGACACACCCAGCACATCAGCGCAATTATTATGGCAATGTGGTGGGCAACTCCCTTGCCTGGTACAACCCAGGTGGCCCGAAAGAGCCATTCGATTGTGATGAGCATGGTACGCACGTGGCTGGCGTCGCGGTGGGCATGCAGCTTTCCAATCGCGATACGTTTGGCGTAGCCTTCAATGCCCAGTGGATGGGATCTCCCGCCGTGGACGGGGGAACAGCGGCAGGCACTTGCCTCTTTGATGTTGACGACCTCGACGCACTCCAGTGGGCCCTCGACCCCGATGACAATCCTGCTACTACCAATGATATGCCTGATGTCATCAATGGGTCTTATGGCACGGATCCTCAGTTTTTTGGCTTGGGAATCTGCACCGGAAGCACATTTAAGCAGCGCATGGATGCGCTGGAAGCAGCTAGCGTGACTTTTATTCAGTCTGCCGGTAATTATGGCCCTGGAGATTCTACCCTAGGGGTGTACAAAAACATCAATACTACCATTGTGAACTCATTTGTGGTGGGTTCGGTAAACGGCTACAATGCTAATCTCCCGATCAGTGGCTTTTCCAGCCGTGGGCCTTCCCGCTGTGGCAACACAGGCTCCCTGCGCTTCAAGCCCGAGGTGGTTGCCCCTGGTAACAATGTGCGTTCTTCCGTCCCTGGAGGTGGTTTTAAATTGCTCGCTGGCACCTCCTTCTCCTCTCCTCATACCGCTGGAGCTGCTCTGCTGATCCATGAGGCATTCCCCACTGCTACCAGCACCGACGTAAAAGAGGCACTATATTTTAGCGCTGTGGACCTCGGGACTCCGGGAGAAGACAATGCCTATGGAAAAGGAATCATCGACTTGCTCGCGGCCTACAACTACCTTGTAGGACTGGGATTCACGCCTGCAACCGTTTCGCGTGACAAAGATGCAGTTCTGGCTGAAGTATTTGTCGATAACTTAGTTTGTGGAGAGGATATCACCCCAACTTTTGTCCTGGAAAACAATGGAAAAACGACCATGACCACGGCTGAAGTTACTTATACCTATTCCAACGGAACCACAGGAACCTATACCTGGAATGGATCACTGGCTCCGGGAGCCACCGAGATTGTTACCTTGCCTACTCAGGTCCTACCGATTGGCAATTATGACCTCGACCTTCTCATCACCTCGGTAGATGGTCAAGCTGATTATTACAACCTCGATAACAACGGCAGTGGCTCGTTCTCCATCCTGGGAGACGACACACCTGTCGTGACCAATACCCTTGTAAACCCAGCTGCTGTATGTAGCGGCGCTCAGGCACTGCTCACCGCCACTACCGCCACGCCAGGGCGCACTCCTGCCTGGTATGCAGATCCCAATGGAACCACTCTGCTGGCCACAGGAAATACCTTCCTCACACCTGTCATCACAGGAAGCAAATTCTACTATGTAGGTACGGTGGGTCAGACCCATATTGGCATGCCAAATAAGGACGTTGGCTCCAACTTCCCCTCCTTCAATGTCAACTCTTACCTGGAGTTTGAAGTGTATGGCAGTGTTACCTTAAAATCTGTCTTGATCAACGCCAGTAGCACCGAGCAAAGACTGATTCAATTGAGAAATGAAGCAGGAACTGTTATCGCCTCCAAACCAACCGGAAGCCTGAAGGTAGGCGACAATCGCATTACCCTGGATTTCTCTCTCTCCCCAGGCACATACAAACTCGGACTTGGAGGAAGTGCTTCCGGCCTTTCTGCCACCATTGCCAACATCGCTTTCCCGTATGAAGTTCCAGGAATTATCTCCATCACCGGATCTGACAACGGGTTCTACAGCTTTTTCTATGATTGGGAAGTAGAATACAAAGGCGTTTGTGCGCTTGTACAGGCAGCGGTTTCGGTAGCACCTGGAGCAGCTTCGGCCTCCTTTACTGCTGACAAAACAGTGGTTGACCTGGGCACTTCGGGTGCAGTGACGTTTACCAACGTGAGCACAGGAGCTGCTACCTACGCCTGGGATTTCGGCGATGGCTCTACCAGCACCGATGCCAACCCCGTTCATACGTACACTTTCCCGGGAACCTATCTTGTAACCCTTAGTGCCAAGGCCAGCGGCGGTTGTGCGGATGGTGATACCCTCAGCATTCAGGTGGATGGCTTCCCTACCAGCCTGGAAGATCTTCAGGCCGAGTATGGCAAAATTGGGGTTTACCCCAATCCGAGCAATGGACTCTTTGTCCTGGATCTTGAACTCAAGCGCCCAATCGCAGTGGAAGTAGAAGTGGTAGATCTGGTCGGAAAAACTGTCTGGACACAAGAAGCGAGAACCTTCCAGCAAGCAAAGGCCAACATCGACCTGAGCTCGCTCTCTGATGGGGTATATCTTCTCAGAGTAACCCTCGATGGCATTACGCTTACCGAGAAACTGATCAAGAACCAGTAATCAAGCTGGTCCATGTTGGGAGGCTGTCTCAAGGAGAATCTTCTTCGAGACAGCCTTTTTTTATTTTTGCAAGGCATGCGTAGTACCTCATTACTTCTCTCTCTGCTTGGGCTTTTTTCCTTTACTCAAGCCCAACTATCACCCACAGCTGTGGACCAGGCGGTTTGGCAAGCGCAGCAAGAAACAGACTGGCTCGATCTCTACCTATATGTAGGAGGAAGTGAAGATTGGAATCAGACCTCGGCGGCCTGGGATGAGAAGCGGGTTCCTATAGCCCAGCGAGCATCGATAGTCAGGCGGATGCTGCCTCAGCAAAGCAGCGCGGCACTGGATGCACTCACGGCCTTTCTTACTGAGATGCAGGGCGTAGATGCCAGGTCTATTCAGCGATACTGGATCGCCCCGGTCATCCGGGTGAAGATTGAATCTGGCACACTCGATGCCCTTGCACGACATCCTTTGTTGACTTCCATCCATTTGGTGCCAGGCATTTCTCCCGATGAAGAGAATTCTCCAATGCTGCCGGCACCGCCTGTGCCCGGCGGGCACGAACCAGCCCATGAAGCGACTGGCGCCACAAGCATGTGGAGCCTGGGATATTCAGGCTATGGCCGAAAAGTATATATCATTGATGCAGGAGTGGACCCCGGCCATCCTGCTTTGGGCAGCCAGTATTGGGGAAATTTTGTCCCAACTTCTCAGGCATGGTATGAGCCTGGAGGAAATGCAGAGCCCCGGGCCTGCGGGAATCACGGCACACTGGTGGCAGGTGTCATTTTGGGGATGAATCCCCTTACAAATGACACCACAGGCATGGCCCCCGGTGCTGTGTGGATGGCATCTCCGCCCGCAGGCGGCTCTCCTTGTGCAGGCGTGGATATCCTCGCAGCCCTGCAATGGGCCCTTGACCCCGATGGCGACAGCAGCACGGTGAGCGATATCCCTGATGTGATCAACAACTCATGGTCTATCGACCTGGGTGCACCTGATGGTGAATGTAGCGGTCCATATCGCGATGCGATGGCCGCCCTGGAAGCTGCGGGGATCGCCATCGTGTTTTCCGCAGGAAATACAGGTCCCGGTGCGCAGTCGATTCCTTCCCCCAAAAATCTCAACATCAACCCGGTCAACGTTTTCTCAGTAGGCTCCGTGAATGGCAACAATGCCACGCTGCTGATTGCCAATTCCTCCTCTCGCGGCCCCTCTACTTGCCTCGGTGGTCCTGATAGCATCAAGCCAGAGGTGGTTGCACCCGGTGTTTCCGTTCGCACAACAGGACTCAACAACGGCTATAACACAATCTCTGGAACTTCCTTTGCGGCACCGCAAGTGTCGGGGGCCGTCCTGTTGCTCAAAGAAGCTTTTCCTACGCTTTCTGGCAAACAGATCCTGGAATCTCTCTACTACTCTGCCACCGATCTGGGAGTGGCAGGAGAGGACAACACCTATGGCAACGGCATGATCTCTTTGCCAGCGGCATTTGCTTGGCTTATGGCCCAGGGCCATGTGCCCCTCGCGGTAAATGACAGCAATGACATTCACATTTCGGATCTTGCTATTGGCCCTGACATGACCTGCGACAGCCTGGTATTTCCTGTTCTCTCCCTTCAAAATACCGGCCCCAACGACATCGAGTCTCTCGTAGCGGTTCGCACAAGAAATGGACTGATGGATACGCTCTCATGGCAAGGCCTCATCGCGCCCGGTGCCAATGCTTTTTGGGGACTTTCCACAGATACCGTAGCGGTGGGCAATTTTCAATTTTCGATAGAAATCATTCTGGTCAATGGCAAAGTAGATCAAAAATTCCTCAACAATCATGCACGCAGCAGTCTGGTTCGCCTGCCTGTGAGTGTGACAGAAGTCACCCTGCCGCCCCTGATCTGCGCCGACCAACAGGTGATAGCCAAAGCCCAGGTGTCTTCTGGGGAAGTGTGGTGGTATGATGATCCGTTTACCTCCACCCCGTTCTCAAAAAAAACAGAAACCTTGATCGGGCCTTTTCAGCAAAGCAGCTCGGTGTATGTAGCACGTCAGATATTTCTTGGAGGCGGAAAAACCAACCTCAACGATACAGGCAATTCCCAAACGGATGGTGCGTCTCTCTTTTTCGATGTTGACATTCCCTTTCGCCTGCTGTCTGTAGAAGTAATCTCTCAGGGAGACGGCAACCGGAGAATTCAGTTGATAGATGGCAATGGTACTATTGTGGAGGATACGACGGTGTACCTGAACATCGGGCGACGAAGGATTTCGCTCAATTTTGACGTGCCCGCCGGCAATGGGCTTGCCCTCACGGTGATCAGTCCCAATCCAAGATTATTTACCACAACTTCCTCGGTGTCTTATCCATATTCCGTTCCTGCGCTTTTCGCCATTACCGGATCTTCTCTCGGCGCGGATCAATATCCCTATTTTTATGATTGGGAAGTTCAGTATGAAGGGTGCAGAAGTCAGGTAAATGTGGCAGTAGGTGCTGGCACTGTTTCGATGGATTTTTCCCCCCGCGATACCACCATCTATCTGGCACTGGGGGGAGACATGACCTGGCAAGACTTGAGTAATGGCATCAGCTCGAATGTGTGGGAATTTGGAGATGGGACTGATGGGACTGGGCAAATGGTGACCCATGTGTATGATTCTGCGGCCATTTACCCTGTTTACTTGACCGGGACAAGCCCTGAAGGATGTTCGGCCAGTGCGGTGGGTCAGGTTCAGGTGGTAGATTGGGCTTTGAGTGGGGGATATGGCTCCGCATGGACGGTAACAATCTATCCAAACCCGGCAAAAGACCGGTTGATGCTGTCCTGGCAAGCCTTGCCAGGCAAATTGCTATCTATAGAAATCTACGATATGCAGGGAAGGCGATTGATGTCAGAAACAGTCCAGACAACCGGCGGAAGCTGGCCCATTGACTTGCGTTCGGTAGCGACGGGGAGTTATGTCCTTCGCTGTGTGAGCGGCGATCAGCAGTGCATCCATCGGTTTGTCAGGGAGGAGTAAGCCGAAAAATTCGCTACATTTCGGGGTGAGATCTGGACTATGAAACGAAGGTGATTGACAGGATGAGCAGGATAATAACCGGACTATGAAGCGAATGGAAGACATCAAGAAGATTGCGGTGATCGGTGCGGGCGTAATGGGCCGAGGAATCGCGCTTGTGTGCGTGAGAGCTGGATTTGAGACGATCCTCTTCGACATGGGGCAAGACATGCTCGATGATGCTCATGGCTATCTCCATGATTTTTTCAAAAAGTCAGTGGCTAAAGGCAAAATGAGCCAGGAGGAGATGGATGCCTCCATGTCCCGATTATCGACAACGGTCTTTTTGGAGACTTGTGTAGCCGATCTTGTCATCGAGGCGGTTCCTGAGAAGCTGAGCATCAAGCACTCAGTGTTTCTGAGTCTGGAGAAGGTGAATGCTGCTGATACGATTTTCGCCTCCAATACTTCCACGATCCCGATCACACAAATTGCGGGAGCCCTGGCTCATCCGGAGCGGGTAGCTGGTCTTCATTTTTTCAATCCCGCGCCTCTGATGAAGCTTGTCGAAGTCATTGGCGGGGTTGACACCGACCCGGTGGTGCTCGAAACGCTGACACGATTGTCTGCTACCCTGGGAAAAACACCTGTGCAAGTCAGCGACGAACCAGGATTTATCGTGAACCGGGTGGCCCGACAATTTTATCTCGAGTCTTTACGCTGTGTGGAGGAAGGTGTGACAAGCCCAGAAGCGGTGGACAGAATCATGGAATCCACAGGATTCAGAATGGGCCCCTTTAGGCTCATGGACCTCATTGGAGTAGAAACAAACCATGCGGTGAGTCAATCACTATATGAGGCTTTTTTTTATGCAGGAAAATTCAGGCCTAGCAGGCTCCAGCAAAAGATGGTGGATGCAGGCAGGTGGGGCAAGAAATCAGGAAGAGGATTTTACGATTATCGCTAATACAGAATCCATATTGTTATTTGCGAAAAGTCCAATTTCAGAACAACTTGAACTTTTTTATCTACACATTCTTGCTATGTTTCAGCAGAAATTCTGTTGCTATGCCACCCAGCTTCACCACGATTACCAATACCCTCCCTGCCCCGTTTTCACAAGCGTATCTCTTTCTCCGGCATTTGTTCACGGAGCTAAGATTTGAAGAATACTATTGCGAGATGATGCCCGGTCAGCATATCCGAACCTTGGAGGCCCAGGATCATATTCGATTGATCGTGCATCAGGATACCTTCAGAATCATCCATTCCATGCTCTACTCCTTTGGCGCCCGTATTTCTGCGCCCTCCATGGAATGTAAATCTGTGACTTGCTTTCAAAGCGTTTTCTCAGATCAATCAAGACTCAACCTTAAGCTAAAGGATCTCGCTAGCCTCGACCCCCAGCGGTTGGATGCCATGACCCAAGCCAAGCAGATCAGCATGGAAGGGGTAATATATTGCCCTTCATGCCAGATGAATGTCGCCTTTTCCAGGAAAAATTGGCAGACAAAATCCCAAAACTGGTTCTTTAAATGGCTCAAAACGCCGAAGCAAGCATCCGTTTCTGAAGGGTTTGGTTCTCGTCAATTCCAGTAAATCAGCCACACGAACGTGGCTAGCCAGCCTGCAATCGTAATTTGCAGAAATCTGTCGCCAAGCAAAATGCCAGTAGGGCTTCCGCTTTTTTCCTCCACAAACGCAATTTGCATATACCTGAGCACACCAAGCACCACAAATGCTGCCGTGATATAGAGCTGTCGGGTATGAAAATGCGCCATCACCTCCGGATCGCTCACATAGGAAAGGTATCCCACGATGAGCACAGAGGCCATCATGACCATGGCTCCATTGATGAATTCAAGATTGTAGCCGTCAATGGATTTTCGGACTTGAAGCCCTGTGGCAGCCAGAAGCACATCGTCGCGGCGCTTGGCCAACCCCAAAAATAAAGCCCCTAAAAAGGTCATGACCATGATCCACATCGAGAGAGGAATGTTGGGATTCACCACCGTGGCACCAATGCCAACGCGAATCACGAAGCCCATCGCGATGATAAAAATATCGAGCAGGGCAATCTGTTTCAGCCGGATACTATAGAGCACATTGATCCCAACATAGGCCAAAGCCAGATAGAGAGACAGCGGGTCCAGAAGCCAAAATATTCCCAGGCCTATGACCATCAGGAGAAACATCAGGAAAACAGCCGCTTGCACCGGCACCTGCCCGGATGCGAGAGGGCGCAGGCGCTTGCTCGGGTGTGCCCGATCTGCCTCCAGATCGCGCCAATCATTGAGAATATACACCCCAGAGGCAATGAGGGAAAAGGCCAGGGCACCCAGCAAAGCCATGCCCACCGTTTCGGCTTCCTGGATACGAAGACCAAAAAAAGTAGGTAACAGCACGAAAACGTTTTTCACCCAATGCTGCGGCCTCATTAACTTGACGAATGCCAGAATCATAACACGAAAAAAGCGACCCAAATCAGGATTAGCAAATAGGAAGGGACAATCCCTCTCACTTTCCCTTCCCCTACGGGCAAACTGTTGCTCATTTTGAGCTATCTTTCCTTTCCCAACTTTTGCCTTCTTCCGTCTTTCTCCTTGCCCTACCGTCGAGTTGTTACTTATGCCCTCCTTTGATATGCCCCCTTGGTTTGCTCCCTGGTATGATACCCTGATTCGTGAGCTTCATGCCCACATCGCAGATCCCGATCGCACTGTAGAAAGGGCCAGCGAAGCCATAATGCAAGTAGGAATGCCCGGCAAAGAGGTTGGCAAGTGGCAAAAGCAGGTGGAAGAACGCTGTTACACCGAAGGCTCGTCTCCCACATCTCCATTGTCCTATCCCGACAGATGGAACGATCTCACTGCGGAAGTTCAGGAGCAGCTGCGCAGCCTGCGATCAGGCCAAAGGCAGGTGCAAACCGAGGCCCACGGAGCCGCCATCGAGCAATGGGTGCAGCCTCTTCTCATGACCGACAAATTGTCAGGAAGGAATGCTCTGTGGATCTGGCAGTATCTGGCAGGAACCATAGGCCTGGCAGAAGAAAACAATATGCGGCATTGGGTAGATGCCGAAGAGGAGAATCTCCTTGCTTTTGAAGCGCGATATGAGCTTTGGGATCAACTTGGGAGTATGCCGGGCGCGATTGTTCCACAGCCGGAGTTGGCTTGGGCCTCCTTATTTGCTTCGCATTCTCCCATTGACAATCCTCCAAGAAAATACTCATTCAAAAGATGGCTCATCGGGGCTTCCGCCATCGGTTTGGCCTTGCTTCTTGGTTTTTTGATCACCGATACAAAGGTGACATATCAAGACGCGCCGGAGTCGTTCACCAGCAACATGAATGTATTTTTGGGAGACAATGTGCTTCAATACAACTGGGATGGAGAATCTATCCGGCTAAACGGATCTGTCAGATTGGAGCTCCAAAACACAGAAATTGTCAAAATTGAGGAGGCTTCGCTCACGCTCGCAGCTGGGCAATACCTGATGAGCCACAGTGACCAATGGCAGCTAGCAGTGATTACAGGATCAGCTATGCTGGAAACGGATCAGGAGCGATTTGTGCTCCTGCCAGGCGAAGTAGCCTGGCAATCGGCAGGGAGATGGCTGAAGAAGCGGGAATAGAGCAATACCTTCCTCAGACCCTGCCAACCATGGTCAAGGGGCTTTGTGAGGGCAGTCGAACGGGGTGCAGGATCATTTTCCGGATTTTTTCACCTTCAATGATCAGCCTTATGACGAATAGGACATCATGGAGCTGATACACAACCGCAGGATGCCCGCGAAGGATGCGAACCGACCACTGAGCATCTTGCTCCATCATATCGCCAATGAAGGAAACTGTGTGTCCGATGCCGGAAAGAGAAGCAGCTGGCGCCAGGGTCTCCAGCTCAATATCCTCGCGCAATATTTCAATCAGGCTTTCCATATCCCCGCCACGACACACCTGCACAAACCGGTGATACAACTCAGTCTGCCGGTTGGGATCAGCTACAAATCGCTGACGATCGTCTTTGAGATGGCGGCGTGCGCGGGAAAGGAGTTGGCGGGCATTTTCCTCACTAATCCCGAGCATTTCGGCAATTTCTTTGTGAGAATATCCAAAAATCTCCTTGAGCAAAAAGACAGCACGCTCCGTAGGGGAAAGTTTCTCGAGCATGATGAGAACACTCATCGACAGCTCCGGACCTACTTCTGTCCATGAAGAAGGATGGTCCACGAGCAACTCAGGAGCAATTTCTGGGCGACGCTCCTCGCGCTTGCGATCGCGCAGGAAGTTGAGGCACTTGTTGATCAGGGTGCGTACCAGATAGCCCTTGACGTTTTCTACCCCTTTTTTCTCCAGAGAAATCCATTTGACAATGGTCTCCTGCACAAGATCTTCGGCATCGGCCTCATTTTTTACGAGGTTGCGGGCAACAGGGAGCAGGAGGGATTGATATTCTGAATAGAGACTGCGCATGATCGAGGGTGAAAGGTGAATCGGGAATAGGAGAATGGCGGGGATCCAATCCATGGTCTAATTCTCCTCTGTCTTTTCAAATCATTGACCAAACTTGGCAAAGGAGACAGAATGTCATGAGGTACGAAGCAGCAGGGAGAAGGTTAAGGGCAAAGAAATTCGCGTGAATCTAGTCATTTGGTCGGCGGATCCGTTATGTTTAAGAAGAGACAAGAGAATGATATGCTCCTACTCATCGGCGGTGTGAGCCGCAGCGGGAAAACAAAATTGTCGCAGAAAATTGCCCTTTGGCTGCGGACAGAGGGCCATAAGGTGAGTGTGCTGCATCAGGATGAATATGTGAAACCAGAATCGGAGATCCCGATGATCAGAGATCATATCGACTGGGAAGTGCCCGAAAGCATCGATTGGGCAAGGTGGCAAGAAGCCATTCGGTCGGCAGCTCTGAGCCATGACTGGGTAATTGCCGAAGGCTTGTTTGCCTTTTCTGATCAGGAACTAAATCAGGCTGCCGACCGGCAGATCATGGTGAATGTTTCAGAAGATACATTTCTCCAGAGAAAGCGGGAGGATCTTCGTTGGGGACAAGAGCCGGAGTGGTTCATCGCACACATTTGGCGTAGTTTTCTCATATATGGTGAGCCAGCCTCATTTGCCGGGTTGGTTCTCAGTGGAGAGCAACCTCAATCCCCACATCTTTGGCAAGCCTACCTTATCTCAGGCAAGATTGGGGAAGTGAACCAATAATTCTGATATTCGTAGGAAACCATCCCGTAATCTCCGCTTGCTTTTCCCTTTTCAATCCTTTTTCTCATGATCCGATTCATCATCTATCTCCTGGTCAATGGCTTTGCAGTATGGCTGGCTTCTGAGTGGCTCGAACCCCACGTGGTCGTGGATAGCTATTGGACCGCGATTATCACCGGGTTGGTGTTGGGGTTGGTCAATTCCTTTGTGCGTCCCATCATCACATTTTTGACCCTGCCAATCACCGTGATGACTTTTGGCGTATTTCTCCTCCTGATCCAGGGAGCAATGGTGCTACTTGCCGATTGGCTGGTCAATGGGTTCCGGGTAGAAAGCTTTGGCTGGGCCATGTTGTTCACGCTGCTGCTCGCCGCGATCAATTTTGTGATCGGGAAAGTAGCTAGCCCTCCCCAAAAAAATAGTGCTGCCACCTTATAGATGACAGCACCGGGTTTCAAGTTTCGTTTGGCTTATGAATGCGGCAAAATAACCCCTGGGTTTTTGACCGTTCCTTAGAGTTTTCCTTCCAGCCCTTTATCGTAGATGGCTTTGTATGCCTCTATGTCTCCCAATTGATCGCCGTTCAGGACGAGTGAATCCCCCTTTACGACTCCCAGTTCCAATACAGGAACCAATTTCACAGCGGCCATAAATGCCCGCTCCACAGAAGGTGACACTGTCACGACCACACGACCGCCAGACTCGCCATACAAGAATGCATCTTTGCGGATGCTTTTGGGTGTTTGCAAACTAAAGCCCAGGCCATTTACAAAGCTTGATTCCAGCAAATTCACGATCAGGCCGCCATCAGATACGTCGTGGGCAGAGCGAATGAGACCTGACTGAATCAGAGAGAGAACCTGATGTTGCAGGGCGAGCTCTTCGTCGAGATCTACGTAAGGTGCCGGGGTGATCTTCATGCCATGATAAGAATACAGGTAAGCCGAGGAGCCGAGGTCCTCCACCACTTTGCCCAGCAAGAAGATTTTGTCGCCTTCTTCTTTGAAGTTCATCGACATGGTGCCAGTGGCCACATCGTCGATCACGCCCACCATACCGATGGTTGGAGTCGGGAATACCGGTCCAGTTTCGGATTGGTTGTAGAAACTCACGTTTCCGCCCGTCACCGGAGTATCAAATT
>JANQTF010000039.1:0-1050 GCA_030731845.1 Bacteroidia bacterium
GAGATTAGCCCAAGGGGCGAGTGGACGTTGAGGATCGCCTTCGGCTCTTTTTTCTTGCTCCTTCTCCCCTTGGGAGAAGGCTGGGATGAGGGTACCTTCACTTACCTGGATGGCCATTCCCCCAAACACCCTTCCCTGGCCTTTTCGTTTCGTACAATTCGTACAAAAGGGCTCGCGATGGCTGGGCTTCAGGGATTTTTCTTTATCATTCACCATCACCATACTCATCAACTCATGGAAATCTGGGATTTATACACAGATGCAGGCGAATTGACAGGCGAAACGGCGATTCGGAGCCGCACGCTGCCACCGGATCGTTATCATTTGGTGGTCCACCTCTGGATCCGGAATTCTCAGGGAGAATATCTCATTCAAAAACGGTCTCCCTTGACCCAGAGCAAGCAAGGCATGTGGGCCTTTACCGGAGGTTCAGCAACCACTGGCGACAGTAGCTTCACTGCCATACAGCGAGAAGCAGAAGAAGAAATCGGCTTGGTCCTCACGGCCGATCATCACCCTGTGATGGTGAGGAGGAGCATCCATCAGGTATCAATTGTGGACCAGTGGATGGTTGACTTGGACGTAGCGCTTGATTCTCTGGCCTTGGGGCCAGAAGTGGATGCGGTGCGCTACGCTTCGGAAGCAGAGATTCGGGAGCTGATGAGAGAAGGCATGTTTTGGCCGCTTGAGGAGGAATACCTCGCCGTTGTATTTGGCGCCTAGGGCAGGTACCGTATTCAAACGCTGTGGCGCATAGAGAGGGTTTGTGGAAGCTCTCGGGCCAGCTATAATTCAGTCGTGGATACGCTGCTCTTGAAAAGCCTCAGGACGGAGCACAGGAAGCTCCTTGTTGGAGGTCAGATTGAAGATAATCTCCCTGACAAATACTCTACAACGCGAATTCAGAGTCGAAATTGACACGCCTAATTTGGTAAAATAGCCTATATTTTACTCTTAGCATCAGGAAAAATGACCTGACAACTGCATGGAGAACATGCGTTAGTATGTCGATGTTGGAGAAATTGTTGGTTCCTTTCAATCAGCTATGAC
>JANQTF010000039.1:1060-1850 GCA_030731845.1 Bacteroidia bacterium
GTCATGTTTGGATCTCATCTGTTTCACGAGATAATAGTAGGTCTTAGGGAATGTTGGAAGGGGAATGTGCTTGAAATTTTCCCGGGAGAAAGCGATCTGAAGAAAGCGATCTGGGGTGGCTATCCAGCAGGAAGGGCTGATTTTTTACGTTCCAAGGGAATCGTTCTTCTCTTGTTGCTACACACGTTTTCTGTTGGGGTTTCTCAAAACAGTAATTACACCTTTAATTTCGAGCAGTTAACGGTGGACCAGGGCCTGTCCCATTCTACAGTCCATACGATCATAGAGGATAGAAAGGGGATGATCTGGATTGGAACCCAGTTTGGGTTGAATCGCTACGACGGATATGAGTTTAAAGTCTTTTTGCCGCAGGCTGATCACCAAAATCAGATCAGAGGGCATTCGGTTTACTCGTTGATGGAAGACAGAAAGGGGGATATCTGGATAGGGCATCAGGAGCGGGGAATCAGCATTTATGCCTCTCAGACAGAATCTTTCCATCCATTTCCTGCCACCACCTTTCCTTCTATTGATTGGGAAACCATTAGTGTGCGTAGCATATTCCAGGATAGCAAAGGCAACATTTGGATCGGTACCTATGGTGCTGGTGCGGTGGTGCTGGACGAAAACCGGCAGCCCATCATGCAGTTGTGCAGTTTTTGCGATTCAGCCAACAGGAGGTTGAGCAACGATTTTGTATTCGATTTTGAAGAAGATACCCGAGGAAATGTGTGGATCGGAACAGGAGGCAGCGGGGTAGAGCTATATGACCCCGGTCGTGATGCGTTGA
>JANQTF010000039.1:1860-3603 GCA_030731845.1 Bacteroidia bacterium
ATACTAGGGCGGTCTCAAGACAGGATTGAGGGTTTTGGGCGGGAGTTATGCCTGGATCAGGACGGAGATTTATGGATTGGAACCTCCGGCTATGGGATTTATCGGGTGGCCCTGCCGGAAGAAAAGGTATCTCAACGGAAAGTTGCCGAAGAACCCGGAGGGCTTGGGCACAACATGATCACAGACCTTCAACCTGATGCACATGGCAATCTTTGGATTGCGACAGACGGCGGTGGATTGAACAGCTACCATGCCACCACAGGCAAGTGGCAGCAATTTAATTTTTCGGTCAATCATCCCGGCACCCTAAATACGGATGCACTCTACGACATCATGTTTGATCGGAAAGGGAATCTTTGGGTAGGCACCTTCAATGGCGGACTGAACCTGCACAGTGTCGCGCCATCTGCATTTGCTTCCAACAGAGAATACACCCAAGAACGAATTCTGGGCCTTAGATCTGTATTGACCATGAGCGAGGAAACTGATGGGCAGCTGTGGATGGGAACAGATGGGGCAGGGCTTTTTAGAATGAAAACAAGCGGTCCTAATTTTCAGATAGTCCCATTTTCCCTGTCTGATAGCCTGTTTTCGGCAAAGGTGATTACAAGCATCGCGACAACGAGAGAAGGCAACTTGTGGTTGGGCACCTATGGGGAAGGTCTTTTTTATCTCGATACGGAGGATGGGAGCTGGCGACAGTTCACCCATGATCAGCAGCGGCAAGGATCGATAAGCCACAACAATTTTTGGGACCTTGTGATAGATTCTTCGGGTGGGCTTTGGGTGGGGACACTTGGAGGGGGATTGAACTATCTGGCGCCGGGGCAGTCCCGTTTCACCTCCTTTCAAGAGATGATTCCGGCAGGAGGATTGCCGCTTTCTGGCGTTCAGATCATAGATATGCTTCTGGACAAGTCGGGCCAATATCTTTGGATAGCGACTGAAAATCAAGGTCTTAACCGACTCGATACCCGCACGTTGAGTGTGGCCTGGTACAAGACCCAGTTGGATAATCCAGAGAGCTTGAGCAGTGACAGGCTGCGATGCCTCTTTGAAGATCGCGCAGGGAATATTTGGGTAGGGACGGAATTTGCCGGTATAAACAGAATCGAATCTGGCAGCGGAAAAATTTTTCGATACGCTCAGCAGGATGGGTTGCCTTCTGAAATGATCAACAGTATCGTGCAGGATAAAAATGGCCATCTTTGGATCAGCACACAGGCAGGCATCACGAGATGGGATCGGGAGACCAACACGTTCCTCAATTTGGGTTCTGACCCCTTTCTGGAAAATAATCAATTTAATCCCAATGCTGCTTTGGCCCTGGAAGACGGAAGACTGATATTTGGCAGAACCAATGGCTATGCAGTTGTGTTGCCTGAGAAGGTCATGGAGGAGTCAATGCCTCCTAAGGTAATCCTGGCGGACTTATATCTATCCAATCAGCTGATTTCAATCGGAGATGGAGAGGAATATGGAATCCTGAATGGCTCCCTGAACGATTCCAACACGGTGGTACAGCTATCTTACAAAGACCGGGGAATACAATTTCTGTTGGCTGTAGATCACTCTGCACAGGCCTCACAGTGGGGGTATCAATATCGTCTGCAAAATTATGAAACCCAATGGCACGAACTCCGGCCTGGAGTTCGGGCAGTTACCTATTCTGGCCTTCCGGGTGGTTTCTACACCCTGGAAATGAGAACCCTCGGTTCTCAAGGTGAAAAGGGACCTGTCAAA
>JANQTF010000039.1:3613-7471 GCA_030731845.1 Bacteroidia bacterium
CTGTGAAGCCTCCTTTTTGGCAAACTACCTGGTTCTTTGTCCTATGCCTGCTGGGGGGATTTCTGATTTTGTGTGGAATGATAGTCTATTTGCTTCAACGCCAGCGAAATGCTTTTCGCAAAAAAACGATGGAGGCCGAACAAGAGATTCTGCGGCTAAATAATGAAAACCTGGAAAAGGATGTGGCCAACCAACGGGCAAGGCTGAGCGCATCGGTGCTGCAGACAGCCCATAAAAATAATTTACTCAATGACTTGAAAGGCCAGATTAATAGTCTCCAGAGCCTTCCCTCACAAGCAGCCGACCTTAGAAAGGTGGTCTGGGAAATTGATCGTGAATTAAAGCAGGAAGACTATTGGCAGCAATTTCAGTTTGTCTTCAATAGTACCCATACCGATTTCATCCAAAAGTTACAGGATCTACTTTCCGATTTGACTCACCATTAAAAACGACTCTGCTGTTTTATTCGAATGGGGCTCTCTAATCGGGAGATTTCTTCTATCCTCAACATCACGATCAATGGGGTAGAACAGGCCAAGTATAGAATTAAGAAAAAGATGCGGATCGAAAAGGATATATCTATCAATGACTATATCAAAGATATCTGATGTTTTTGAGCCCTTGTAGGGGGAAAATGTCCTTCCTGAGGCTCAAAATGCAGATAGTAGAGTATTTGTCAGGGGGGGGATTACAACCCTTATTGCTGTGTCAAGTGTATATTTGGTATCACTACTTCTGACAGAAACAACAATCACTATTTCACGAAGATTCTGACAAGGCAGCATTTTCTCTCCCCAACGGTAGGCTTTTAAGGTAGAACTCTATTCTGCAATGAACTAACGCGAGTGGCTGGAAACCCAGGCAGGTGGAGATGATGTGCCCGATGTGGATCACAAGACTACTTCTATGAAAAACGCTTTACAGTACGCGGTACTGCTTTGTCTCGGCTTGTTTATACGGCCTGAGATCATGGCCCAGACCTACACGGGAACTGTGATAGACGCTAGTACCGAGCAACCACTCCCCGGAGCTACTGTCACGATTCGCAATACTCTGGTTGGGGCATTCGCTGAAGCCGACGGTCAGTTCAGGATTCTTGCTCAGAAAGGAGATACCCTGGATGTGAGATTTATTAACTATCTGCCAAGTCAGGTTGTCTTGGGAGAATCTTCTACGTTGCAAATCGCATTAACGCCTAATGTCCGCGACCTTGATGACGTTGTAATCATCGGCTACGGCCAGAAATCCCGGAGAGACATTACAGGTGCTGTGTCTTCCATTGATGCGAAGGATCTGGAAAAGGTGCCTGTCACTCGATTGGAAAATGCTTTGCAGGGACAAGCAGCCGGGGTGCAAGTCTCTCAATTTTCTGGACGTCCGGGCAGTGCCCTGTCTGTTCGCATTCGGGGAGCAACCTCTATCTCCGCAGGCAATGAGCCACTCTATGTAGTAGATGGTATTTTGGTCCTCAGCCTTGAGGGATTGAACCCAGCTGACGTGGCCTCTCTGGAAGTTTTGAAAGATGCTTCTGCGGCAGCCATCTATGGCGCCCGTGCCGCGAATGGAGTAGTGTTGATCACAACGAAAAACGGAATCGCCGGCCAGAGTAAAATAAGCTTCAATGCTTTTGCCGGTGTTAGTCAGGTGACCCGGAAGCTCCCTTTGTTGAACGCCACAGAATACGTGGATCTGATCAATGAATCATATCGAAACGCAGGTCAGGGCCCTCGGTTGGACCCTGCGGATTATTCTGACGATACCAATTGGCAGGATGAGATTTTTCGCAACGCGCTCAACACCAATTATCAGGTGTCGCTCAGTGGCGGGAGTAGCCAAAGCCAATATTATGTGTCGCTCAACCGCCAATCCCAGGAAGGGGTCGTAAAAGGGTCTGATTATGCCAGGACCAATGCGAGACTGAATTTCCGGGCTGATGTGAATAAGAACCTGCGTTGGGGAACCAATCTCAACATTTCTCAAATTCGCTATAACAACGTTCCGGATAATCAGCGGGTAAACCAGGGAGGAGTAATTTTGGGGGCCCTGTCAGCTCCCCCGATTATAGACATCTATAACGACGACGGCACCTACACCGTGAATCCGCTCCAGGCCTGGGAAAACCCCATCGCAAACATAGAGGCTCCTATGGATCAGACCAACACGACTCGTCTGATCGGGGCCTTGTTCATGGAGGCAGACATTGTTCCTGATCTCACCTTCAAGACCTCTTTTAGCACGGAGACTTATTTCAATAAGAATGACTATTTCTTAGATCCTTTCTCCACGCAGTTTGGCCGCAGTGTAGAAGGACTGGGCACCACAAGCACCAATCAGGAGCTCGTGTGGCTGTTTGAGAATACGCTCTCCTATAGCAAGGAAGTGGGAGATCATCGCTTTTCTGCGCTTACGGGAGTTACCGCTCAGGAATCCCGGTATCAGGGGACTTTTTCTCGGGCAGAAGGCTTTCCTAATGGAGCTGTGAGCACCTTGAACGCCGGTAGCCGCAAGATTGATGCGAGCAGCTTTGGCTCTCAATGGGCGCTTCTCTCTTATCTGGGGCGCGTATCTTACAGTTTTCGGGACCGATATCTCGTAGATGCCAATTTCCGGGCAGATGGTTCTTCCCGCTTCGGCGCAGGCAATCGTTACGCCTACTTTCCTTCCATTTCGATAGGATGGCGTATGTCAGAGGAAGCGTTTCTTTCCTCTGTGGATGCCATCAACGATGCCAAACTTCGCTTCAGTGCTGGCTCAACCGGGAATCAGAATATCGGCGATTTCTCCAGTTTCGGTCTGTATGCGCTTGGTTCCAACTACAACTTTGAGGGACGAATCGTGCCCGGAACCCGCCCTGCTACCATTGGCAACGACAATCTTCGCTGGGAAACCACCGATCAGTACAACCTGGGGCTGGACCTCACAATGTTGAATTATCGGCTCAATGTGACGGTAGATCTCTACTACAAGCTCACCAACGATCTCTTGGTGAATGTGGATCTGCCGCTGAGCACTGGATTTAGCAGTGGGATACAGAACCTCGGTTCGGTAGAGAATCGTGGACTGGAAATCATGGTGAAGTCCTACAACATTACCGAGGGTAAGTTTCAATGGACCACAAGCGCTAACTTTTCCATCAACCGCAACAAGGTACTGGACATTGGGGGGGAAGATCAGGTCATATTCGCCGGATCAATTCCTGAAAATGGATTCTCGGTCATTGTGCAAGAGGGCTTGCCACTCGGCTCATTTTACGGATTCCGAAGCCTGGGGGTAAATCCAGAGACAGGAGACCTCGTGTTCGAAGATCTCAATGAAGATGGTCAAATCACTGACGATGATCGAACGATCATCGGGGATTCAAATCCCGATTTTTTCGTAGGACTTACCAATACCTTCACCTCCGGTCCTTTTGAGTTGGATTTTCTCTTGCAAGGTGTGTATGGCAATGATGTGCTCAATGCAACTCGCATTGAAACAGAGGGAATGTTTTCGGTGAAAAATGCGAGTGCAGACGTGCTAGACCGCTGGCAGTCCCCTGGAGACATTAGCCGTATTCCAAGAGCCGTGTTTGGTGATCCGAATCGCAACAGCCGCATCAGCGATCGATTTATCGAGGATGGATCTTATTTACGACTGCGAACCCTAACCCTCACCTATCGCTTGCCAGCAAAAGTTCTCTCCCGGCTTCCCCTACAGCAGTTGAGTGTGTATGCAAGCGGGCAGAATTTGTGGACACTTACCAGCTATTCTGGGTTCGATCCTGAGGTTAACAGAGATGGGGGAAGCGCCATTTCACAAGGGATCGACTATGGTACCTATCCACAATCGCGGACCATCACAGGTGGCATTCAGATAGAC
>JANQTF010000040.1:0-4668 GCA_030731845.1 Bacteroidia bacterium
CCTCTTTTCTACTTCTTCCTGGCCCCGCAGCTTCAGCACCCTTGTCTATACCATACCTTAAAAGTAGCCTCAAATGAGGCTGCTCCCCCAGAGTTCCCAGCCTAACTGGTCTCAGAACCCCGAGTTTCACCATTCCTGACCCTGCCACTTTTTCCTCCTGAGAATCTCGTGAAAGCCTCCCATTTTCTCCTGAATTCTTGCTAAGCAACATAGCATTTCCTCTCCGTTTTTCCGTAGATTGCGGCGTTTCTGTCACTTATTTTACTCAACATGATCGACCTCGCACAAGCCCGTCTTACCACCCTCGCCGTTCACAAAGTCGGCAACAAAATCAAAAATGAGGGGTATGTCGCCTCCGAAAGCCTCTATGAGCTCGAAGAAAATATGACCGAGGTGCTTCAGGAGTATTTTCTCACGGCTTTTAAGGCGGAAGAATATTTCAAATTAAGTGACGAAAGCGGCGACCTATCCCTCAACGAGGTATTCAAAGCTTGCCATGCCATGTTCACAGGCACGCGAGAAGACATCCTGCCTCAATCAGTCGAGATTCTGAAGCATTTGTATAGCTGTGCCATGCACCCGCACATCAAGGGCGGAGAGGTGTATGTGGCGCACTTTCGCGAGTGCATCGTGGACGAAGTGACTTTGGAGGCGATCGGGATCTTCAAAACAGAAAATAAAGACCTGTTCCTCGATGCTTCGGAGAATGAAGAGGCCCACAACATGGAGCTCGTGCTGCGTCGCGGCATTCCCCTAAAAAAACTCGACAAAGGCTGCCTCATCTTCAATACTTTTCCCGAAGACGGCTACTCGGTGATGATGGTGGACCGCAACAGCGAAGACACCGCCTACTGGCGCGACGACTTTCTCCAAGTGACCCGAATCCAGGACCACAGCTTCCAAACGCAGCATTTCCTCAACCTCACCAAAGACTTTTGCGACGAGGTGCTCTCGCCCGAACGGGACAAAAAGGAACAGCTCGTATTCCTCAACCGCTCGATCAATTACTTCAACAAGAACAAGGAGTTTGATGTGGAAGGATTTAAGGCGAATGTGGTGGAGCCACAGCATCGTCAGAAATTTGATGAATATCGGGTGGATTATGAGAACGACATGGGCCTGCCACCTGCCGATGAAGGTTTTCAGATCTCCAAATTTGCCGTTCGGCAAATGAAGAAGGACTTCAAGTCCGTGATGACCCTCGACACGCAGATCGAGATTCGCATGCTCACCAAAGACGCCGCCGAAGCGGGGCAATACATCGAGCGCGGCTTCGACGAAACGCGGAATATGTATTATTATCAGGTGTTTTTTAATGCGGAAGAGGGCTGAGACCGCTGCGCTGTCAGAAGTCAGATCGCTTCGCTGTCAGAAGTGAGACTGGACTGGCGACGCCTCTTCTTCTTGTCTGACCTCTGACGCCTCATTTCACCCCCAACCTCTCCTGAGCGTTGCGAAGTCCCGCTTGCGGGAGCCAACTCACAGACCATCGCACAGGGGGCTTAAAGATCGCTTCTCTCCCGTCTGACCCCTGACCTTCTGACCTCTGACCCCTCTCTCTCATGAACCTCCGCTACTGGCTCGGTACCATCATTGCCACTCCGCTGCTGCCGATCATGGCGATGCAGGGAAAAAGAATTCGGAAAGCTGTGCCTCCGCTTCCTCCGGCTGAGGGTCCGCAGGGGAGCGCTTCTTTCCCTTCGGATGATCATCTTCGGTTGCTTGCGATTGGGGAGAGCACCATTGCGGGGTTTGGCGTCGCGACCCATGAAGAAGGCTTCACTGGAACCTTGGCGAGGGAATTGTCTGCCATGCTTGCGAGCAATGTGACGTGGCGCGTGTATGCGCGTGGCGGCTACACAGCCGATCGGGTTCGGCTGAAAATCATCCCCAAGATCGAGGAAGAGCAGGCTGATCTCATCGTGGTGGGCCTTGGCGGCAACGATGCCTTCACCCTCAACCGACCCTGGCGCTGGCGCGCGCACATCCGCAAGCTGATTCTGGCCATCCGCGAGCGATTTCCCGATAGCCCGATTATCTTCACCAATATGCCACCGATCAAGGAATTTCCCGCATTCACGCCTCTGATCAAATGGGTAGTCGGTAATCTGGTGGAAATACTGGGCAATGAATTAACGAAGGAAGTGAGCGAGCACGAAAACGTGTTCTACTCCGCCGAAATCATCACGATGAAGGGATGGCTCCGCAAGCGAAACATGAGCGGGCAAGTCAGCGACTTTTTCAGCGACGGGGTGCACCCGTCTTTGATCACCTATCAGGTGTGGGCAAAGGATCTGGCAGAATTTGTGGTGGCAAATAAAATTGTCACTTTCCCCCCCAATCAGAGGTAACTCCACAGCAGAATCGATTTTCACCGCGATGACGCTAAGAAGGCGCAAAGCCAGCAAAGACAAATCGCTTTGTGAAGTCCTGGATGAATTGGGTGGTGGCCTATGCCTTTCCCCCAAATAGATTGGACGCCCTGCTGACATGCAATTGCCCAAGTCCGACAGGCTGCGCTGTCAGAGTCATATCAAATGGGCTTCGCCTATTTTTGATTGAGTTTCTGGAACGATTTGGCTTCTGATTTGTATTTTTGACAAATGAACTCTACCTTTGCGATTCGAAAAAAACATTGAAGGGAGGTAAAATCCGTGATTATCATCAAAGTAAAAGAAGGTGAAACCATTGACCGCGCATTGCGACGGTACAAGAAGAAGTTCGAGCGCACCGGAATTCTGAAGGAAGTACGTGGACGTATGTTCTACAAGAAGCCATCAGAAGAGGCGAAAGAAGTGGAGAAGAAGGCCAAAAACCGGGAACGCCACTACGCACGCGAGAACTACTAATTGGATTTTATCTCACAAGATATTCCACACGCCCGCCTTATGGTGGGCGTTTTTTTTGTGTTTGTTGGCCATCTTCAGGTTTAGTACTTTTTTGGGAAGCTGTTTTTTCTCATCTTCCTATTCTATGCTCAGAGACCAATTCCTCCAACATGGCCAAACGCAGAAAAATTTTTCTCTCCACACCCTGGAAGCGTATCGGCATGACCTGGGCGAATTGGCAGAATACCTCGCGCTACAAGGCAAGGTAGCCGGAATCGACAGCCGCGAGGCTGTGCAGCAAGTGACCCACAAGCACCTGAGGAGTTGGCTGGCTGCCCTGATGAAGTCAGGGCTCAGTCCACGCAGCGTTGCCCGCAAGCTTGCCTCGGTCAAGTCTTTCTTTGGCTACCTGCATCGGCAGCAAATCCTCGATGCCAATCCCGCCGAGCGGGTACAAACCCCGCGCTTCAGCAAAAAACTTCCTGCATTTGTGCCAGAAAAAGAGCTTTCCAAATTGCTCGATGACATCCCCTTTCCGCAAGATTTTGAAGGAATAAGAGACCGATGCATCCTGGAATTGCTCTACGGATGCGGCATTCGCCGGGCCGAACTTATCTCGCTGAAGATGAGTGATATAGACCTCTACACCCAACAACTCAAGGTGAGAGGCAAAGGCAACAAAGACCGCATCGTGCCATTTGGAAAGGCTGTTGCCAAGGCCTTAGCGGCATATTCTGATGCGCGAAAGCAGTTGGGATATGAACAAAAATCAACGTTAATTCTCAGAAAAAATGGCGATTCTGCATATCCTGCGTTGATTCAACGCGTATTGTATAAATACTTAAGCCTGATCGATGCACCAAAACAGAAAAGCCCACATGTCCTTCGCCACAGCTATGCCACGCATCTGCTCGATGGCGGTGCCGACCTTCAGGCGATCAAGGAGCTACTCGGTCACAGCAGCCTCGCTGCTACCCAGGTGTACACCCACCATTCACTGGCCCGGCTGAAAAACATTCACACCCAGGCCCATCCACGTTCTGAAACCGATAAAGATTAATTTATATGAAACTCACCATTCAGTCTATCCATTTCGACGCCGCTGATCACCTCAAGGAGTACATTCAGCGCAAAACAGAAAAATTGGATACTTTTTTTGATCGCATCACCGATGGCGAGGTATTTCTCAAACTTCAAAACGAAATCAAGGGCGCAAATAAGCTTGTGGAAATGCACCTGCGTGTGCCCGGAGAAACCATTATCGTGAGCAAGCAAGGGGCAACCTTCGAAGAAGCAACTGATCTCGCCGTGGATACCCTTAAAACCCAAGTTCTTAAATACAAGAGTAAGCTCCAGGCAAAGGCCTGATTGCACCACACATACGTTTGATTTCAATAGCCGGACAGCTCATCTGTCTGGCTATTTTTTTGTGGGTAGCTGCAAAGACTCTTCCCACGCAAAAAGTTGTTTTCCGAGACAGTCCTCCACCATTTTTATAAAATTCATACCTTCGACCACACAATTTCAACTCTACTCAACTACTCGTCAATGAAAGATTCAACCCTCATTCTTCTCGGACTCCTCGTCGTGGGACTTTCGGCCCTTGCATGGGCCTGTAGCGGTGCTTCCAACACCAAAACCGAAGAGGCAACAACCCCTCCCGATCCCACAACCCCACCTGTGCCTGAGTGGGCACAAAACGCCACCATCTACGAAGTCAACCTTCGGCATTACACCGAGGAAGGCACCTTTGCCTCTTTTGAACGCGAATTGCCTCGCCTCAAAGACATGGGCATCGACATCTTGTGGTTTATGCCCATCAACCCCGTGTCCCTCAAAA
>JANQTF010000040.1:4678-23843 GCA_030731845.1 Bacteroidia bacterium
TGATCTGAATGCTTGATATGAGTGATCCAAATTTTTGCCTCTTTCGAGGGTGAATTACATCGCCTCAGTGACATGGGCATCGACATCCTGTGGTTTATGACCATCAACCCCGTGTCCCTCAAAAACGGAAAGGGAACACTTGGAAGCCCCTATGCCGTGGCAGACTACACCGCCACCAACCCCGATTACGGCAGCATGGATGACTTCAAGCACCTCCTTGCCGCCATTCATGCCGCCGGGATGCACTGCATCATCGATTGGGTGCCCAACCACACCGGATGGGACAACCCATGGATCACCGAGCATCCCGATTGGTACACCCAGGATGCAGACGGCAACATCATCGACCCGATCGACTACAACACCGGAAAATCCTGGGGTTGGACCGATGTCGCAGACCTCAACTACGACAACGCAGAGATGCGCGTCGCCATGATCGATGCCATGAAGTTCTGGCTCAGCGAGGTGGGAATAGATGGGTTCCGGGTAGATGTGGCCCACGGCATTCCGGTAGATTTTTGGGCACAGTGCCGCGACTCGCTTTATCAGGTAAAGCCCCTTTTCATGCTCGCAGAAGCCGAAGTCCCTGCCATCCGCAACAACGGGATGTTCATTGCAGACTACGGCTGGGAAATGCACCACACCTTCAATGAAATCGCCAAATCGCAAGGCGCTAACCGCGAGACCGGCGCCAAGCTCGTGCAAGGAAACCTCGTGGAAGACACAGAGGAAGAAAGTGAAAAAGTGCCGGTAACTGCCCTCGATATCGACAAGATATTAGCCAAAAAAGCGGAGGTCTATCACAAAGGCTACTTCATGAATTTCACCTCCAACCACGACGAAAACTCCTGGTCAGGAACCGAATTTCAACGAATGGGAGAAGGCCATCTCGCCTTTGCTGTGCTCGCAGCCACCATGGAAGGCATGCCTTTGGTCTATACCGGACAAGAAGATGCCATGGACAAGCAACTCGAGTTTTTCGAGCGGGATGTGATCAAATGGGGAAGCTATCCCTACGCAGGGTTCTACAAAACCCTGTTCGACCTCAAGCACCGAAACCATGCGCTCTGGAACGGCAACGCCGGTGGACCACTCGTGAAAATCCCAACTGGAAATGACGAGAACATCTATGCCTTTCAGCGCGAAAAAGACGGCGACATGGTTCTCGTGGTGATCAATTTATCAGCACAGGAAAAGGAGTTTACCCTGCAGGGGGACAGCTTCGCTGGAGACTATCTCGAGATTTTTGCCCAGATCGAAATGCCCGTCCCCGCGAATATGAGCATGAAGCTCGGCCCCTGGCAATACCTCGTGCTGGAAAAGCAGTAGCAATTGCATCGGTCACAAACTACAAGAGCCATCCTGATCGTTCGGGATGGCTCTTGTAGTTGATGGAAGCGGTCCTGCGCTTATCGGTGGCGCTTGCGCAACACATTCACCACTTCGTTGATATTGGTGCCCTTGGCTTCGAGCAGCACGAGGAGATGGAATAGCAAGTCAGCGGATTCGTTGAGAAACAAGTCCATGTTATCGTCTTTTGCTTCGATGACGACTTCCACGGCTTCTTCGCCTACTTTTTGAGCGATTTTGTTGAGCCCTTTTCGGAACAAGGAGGCGGTGTAGCTGCCTTCTTCCATTCCTTCGTGACGGGATTTGATGATTTTCCCGAGTGTATCCAGAAAAAACACCGACGCATCGTTGTCCTCGTTAAAACAGGTGTCGCTGCCCGTGTGACAAACCGGCCCAACGGGATTCACCCGCACCAACAGCGTATCCTGATCACAATCTTCCTGGATGCTCACCACCTGGAGGAAATTGCCGGAAGACTCCCCTTTGGTCCAGAGGCGGCTTCGGCTACGGCTAAAAAAGGTGACGCGCCCCAGCTGACGGGTAATCTTGAGGGCTTCTTCGTTCATATACCCCAGCATGAGCACCTGCCGGGTTTCATCGTCTTGTATAATGGCAGGAACAAGGCCGTTTTGTTTCTTAAAATCCATGAAAATTGATCTATGTTGAATCGCAAAATCGAGCCGCTAAGATGCGAAATGAAGTTGAGACATGAGGCACCCAGCAAGCAATCACACAAGATTGAGACCAAAAAGAGCGTGTAGTATGCAGATAAACGGAGAAAAAGAGCCAAAAACATTCGTACAATTTTTCCTAAAAATCGTAGGTTAAGGGATATAAAATCACCCGACTCATGAGCATTTCGGAGCAAGCACTCATCAAAAAAATCTCCTCTTTGCCAGAAAACGTGCAAGAGGAAATCATTAATTTCATTGATTTCCTCACCCAAAAGCACCAGGTAAAGATCGACAGTCACATTATTCCAGAATATGGAAGCCTAAAAGGGACATTCCGCATGGCAGATGATTTTGATGAACCCCTCGAAGATTTCAAGGAGTATATGTCCCGAGATTTTTGATTAGTATTCAACCAATAGATATCAGCAGCCCATTCATCCCACCTTCCTCATGGCAATTCCTTCTTCCGCCAAAAACGCCTTGAGATTCGGGATCGGAATGGCACCAAAGTGAAAGACCGAGGCCGCGAGAGCTGCGTCGGCTTTGCCGAGGGTAAAAGCTTCTGCAAAATGGGCCATCGTCCCCGCACCGCCCGAGGCGATCACCGGAATCGGGAGCAACTCAGACACTGCCCGTGTAATGTCCAGCGAAAAACCGGCCTGCGTGCCATCGCTTGTCATGGAGGTGAGCAAAATCTCTCCCGCGCCCCTGTCGCAGACTTCCTGCGCCCAATCCAGCGTTTTGAGGCTCGTGGGCGTGCGCCCGCCATGTGTGTACACGTGCCAGATGCCTTCGAGGAGGTTGGTGTCGATGGCCACGACCACACACTGCGAGCCAAATTCCTGTGCGAGCTCGTTCACGAGCTCCGGGCGCTTCACCGCCGAGGAGTTGATCGATACTTTGTCTGCACCGGCATTCAGCAGCCTACTCACGTCCTCCACCGACCTGATGCCGCCACCCACCGTGAAGGGGATGTTGATGGCCTCCGCCACGTGGCGAACAAGCTCCACCAAGGTATCGCGGTTTTCGATGGTCGCGGTGATGTCCAGGAAGCAGAGCTCATCCGCGCCTTGTAGCGCGTAGGCCCGTGCCAGCTCAACCGGATCACCGGCATCGCGTAGGTCCACAAAATTCACCCCTTTCACCGTGCGACCATTTTTGATGTCGAGACAGGGAATGATTCGTTTGGTCAGCATCAGGAAAATGGGGTAACGGGTGTGGATAGAATGGAAAAAAAATGAAGACAGCATCAGATCAGTGCCCAGCTATCTGGGGCGCAAGTTCGCGAAATTTTGAGAAGCATAGAAAGGCATTTTCCCCAAGCAAGAACAAGACAAAACAGATTCCTTTCTCCTACCTTTATCAGGTGAATCATCCAAACTTCCAGAAGGCATTCTTTGTTACCCCTTCATGAACAGCCGCAGCACCAAGGCAAAATCGGATATGTCCCTTCCAGCTCTTCTCGACATGGGAAGGGCCTGGTATCACGGGCGCACGTGGGAGCCATTTCCCTTTCAGATGGACATGATGGAGGCCCATTTGGCGGGAAAATCTGGAATTTTGAATGCGCCAACCGGCAGCGGCAAGACCCTCGCCATGTGGATTCCTATTCTCCTGAACTGGATCAGACGCCATCCCAATACCTATAAAACCCAGAAAGACAACGGCCTTGTGGCCTTGTGGATCACGCCGCTACGCGCTTTGTCCAACGACATCGCACTCGCCACCAACGAGGCCTGCGTGGAAATGGAAATCCCCTGGCGAGTAGAAACCCGCACGGGCGACACAGCCAACAGCATCCGCGAAAAGCAAAAGCGCAAGATGCCCGAAGGCCTCGTGACCACACCTGAAAGCCTTCATGTGCTATTCGCCAACAAAAACCACGAGCGATTTTTCAAAAATGTGGAAGTCGTGGTGGTGGATGAATGGCATGAGCTGCTTGGAACCAAGCGCGGCGTGCAGACCGAACTCGTGATTGCCCGCCTTCGCCAACTCAATCCCGCCCTTCAGGTGTGGGGAATTTCAGCCACCATCGGCAACCTGCCCCAAGCCTGCGACGTGCTCATGGGCCAGCAAGCCGGTGCACAGGAGCCGGTCATTGTGCGGGCAGACATCAAGAAAATCATCGAGGTGTCCTCCATTTTGCCAGATCAGATCGAAAAATTTCCCTGGTCAGGTCATTTGGGGGTGAATATGCTGGAAAAAGTGTTGCCCATCTTGCGACGCAGCCGCTCCACCCTCATTTTCACCAACACCCGCTCCCAGTGCGAGATCTGGTATCAGGCCCTGCTCGAAGCTGAGCCGGATTTGGCTGGCCAAATGGCCATGCACCACGGCTCCATCTCTTCCGAGATTCGAGGCTGGGTGGAAGACGCTCTCCACGCCGGACAACTCAAAGTGGTCGTGTGCACCTCGAGCCTCGATCTGGGGGTGGATTTTCGCCCCGTAGAGCTTGTGATGCAGATCGGCGGACCCAAAGGCGTGGCGCGCTTCATGCAGCGCGCGGGTCGTGCGGGGCATCAGCCCGGCAAGGTGAGCACCATGTATTTTGTGCCCACCAACTCCCTCGAGCTCATCGAAGCCGCTGCGATGCGACAGGCCGTGATGGCCAACATCGTGGAAGATCGCCCGCCCATCACACAAGCCTGGGACGTGCTCATCCAATACCTCATGACCCTCGCTGTGGGAGATGGATTTCGACCTGAGCAGGTATTTGACGAAATCAAGACCACCTTCTGCTACCGCGACATCGACCAAAAGACTTTCGATTGGTGCCTCACTTTTTTGGTGACTGGCGGACAATCGCTTCATGCCTATGATGAATATAAAAAAGTGCTGCCCGATGAGGAGGGCTTGTATCGGGCGGCCAATAAGAAGATCGCGTTGCAGCACCGCCTCTCGATCGGCACCATCGTGGGCGATGTGAACCTGCAAGTCAAGTTTATGCGCGGGGGACGCATTGGATCGGTAGAAGAAAGCTTCATTTCGCAGATCAATCCCGGGGAGACGTTTTGGTTTGCTGGCAGGGCATTGGAACTGATCAAGGTGAGGAATCTGGAGGTGTTTGTGAAACTTTCCAAGAAAAAGAAGGGCAAAATCCCTCGGTGGATGGGTTCGCGGATGCCCTTGAGCAGCCAAATGGCCAAGTTGCTGCGCGGCAAGATCGACCAATATCTCGATGCAGACGTGCAAGATGTTGAAATCGAAAAACTGCGTCCGCTGCTGGAGCTACAGCATCAGCGCTCTACCCTCCCCCGCAAAAACGAATGCCTGATCGAATCGATCAGAAGCCGCGAAGGGCACCACATTTACATATACCCCTTTGAAGGGCGTGTGATCCATGAGATCATGGCAGCGCTGCTGGCCTGGCGCATTTCTCAAATTACTCCGATCAGCTTTTCCATGGCGATGAACGACTACGGGTTCGAGCTGTTGTCGGATCAGGAGATCCCACTGACCGAGGCCCTGGAGTCGGGGCTGTTTTCGGTGGAAGGCCTCGAAGAAGATGTGACCCGCAGCATCAATGAGACCGAGATGGCGAGGAGCCGATTTCGCGAAGTGGCCCGCGTGGCGGGTTTGGTGTTTGAGGGATTTCCTGGCAAACCAGTCAAAAGTCGTCATTTGCAGGCCTCTACCTCGTTGTTGTTTCAGGTTTTTCAGGAATATGACGGAGAAAATCTTCTACTTCGTCAAGCCTATCGCGAAGTGCTCGATTATCAGATAGACGGAGGGCGCCTGCGACAGGCCATGGAGCGCCTGTCAAGCAAAAGCCTGCTGATCACCGAACCAGAGAGATTCACGCCATTTTGCTTCCCCATCATGGTGGACCGCCTCTCCAGAGGGCAACTGACCTCGGAGAAATTGCTCGATCGAATTGTGAAAATGCAGGTTCAGCTTGAACGGTGAAGGCTTCGCCACGCAGCGGAGGCAAGACCCGCTGCTACTCCGTCTCCTGCCTGACCTCTGCCCCCTGACACTAGACACCTGACCCCTCAACTACTTACCCAATGCGCCAACGATTTACGAACAAAACAGCCATTATCACAGGCGGGAGCCGGGGGATAGGCATGGCAACTGCCGAAACGTTCCTGGAGCAAGGAGCCACTGTCATCATTTGGGATGTGAACGAAGAAGGCGGGCAGGCTGCTGTGGATCGCTGGAAAGCAGCTGGACAGACTTGCCTGTTTCAGCGCGTGGACACCCGTGATTATGAGGCGACGCTCGAAGCGGCGGCGGCAGCTCATCAGGCTTTTGGCCGCCTCGACATTCTGATCAATAATGCTGGAATTACCCGCGACAGCTCTTTAAAAAACATGAGCCCCGAGCAATGGCAATCAGTCATCGACGTGAATCTCACCGGGGTGTTTAATTGCACCAAAGCGGTGTATCCCTACATGGCGGAGCAGGGCTTTGGTCGCATACTCAATGCGGCTTCGATCGTGGGAATTTATGGCAACTTTGGGCAGAGCAACTATGTAGCAGCGAAGGCCGGATTGATCGGCATGACCAAGACCTGGGCACGCGAGTTTGGGCCCAAAGGGATTACCGTCAATGCAGTAGCGCCCGGATTCATCAACACAGAGATGGTTACAACCATTCCAGAGGAAAACCTCAAGGCAATGATCCAACACACACCCCTCAGGAAAATGGGAGAAGCACAGGACATCGCCAATGCCTATGCCTTTTTGGCTTCCGATGAAGCCGCATTCATCACAGGAATCACGCTGAGCGTAGATGGAGGACTCGTGATGTAATGGGACAAGGGTGCGTTTTAGGGCAATTCTTCAATTTGTAGCATCGCTTTTTGGTCAACTGTGGTGTCGGGCTTTTTCTGTTACACAGGTGAAATCACCCTGAATTCTCCCCTTTATCTTCAGGAAGCAGCGTATTGGGTCTCTTTTTTCCTAAGTTTTTTGGCTATTGTTTTGTTTCTTCAAAACGAAAATCGCATATTTGCCCTCCGATTCAGGGAACACCAATTAGGGTGTACGTGAAATCAGAACCATCCGAAGAACCAGCTAAGCATATCATCATGTCTCGCGTTTGCCAAGTAACCGAAAAAAGAACGATCTCTGGAAACCACGTTTCCAAAGCCAACAATAAAGTTCGCCGTAAGTTCTACCCAAATCTTCACACCAAGCGTTTCTACATTCCTGAAGAAGATCGTTGGGTGACACTGAAGGTTTCAGCCAAAGGAATTCGCATCATCAACAAGAAAGGGATTTCTGCTGTATTGAAAGACATGGCGGCCCGTGGTGAAAAAGTATAAAGAAAGGCTTCTTGCCTCTTTCATAAAAACTCAAATTACCGTCAAGGAATTTGAGTTTTTTTATTTTGACCCAGCGCAACGAATCCCTTCTGCGTTACATCTAAGGAACGGGACAGGCAAAGATGCCCTTTGTGGCTGCAAGTCACATTCCCTGATCCAGATTTACCCAACACATTCCACATCCTTATGTCTCGTTTCCTATTCACTCTGATCTTGTTTACCGGGATATTTCCCAGCTTGATGGCACAAGGCCCCAGCCGTTCTGGTTTTGCCGCTGACCAGGAAGACAAGCGTTTTACCCGTCGTTTCCCATGTGGGGGAGCTACCATTCTCGACGAGACATTTTCTACCGATACCCTCCCCGACGGATGGTTTTCCCTTGATGAAGACGGATTCGCGCCCCGGGCAGAAATTCAACCCATTACGCCAACCGGAGGCTGGCAATTTTCCATTGACTTTAAAGATCCGGATTCCAGCAACCTGCTGCTGATTTCTCCGAGTTGGTATGAAAACAATGCTGGCCCCAGCGACGATTACCTCGTGTTGCCACTTACCACCTTACCTGCCAACCCTTGCCTGTCTTGGTATGCCTATTCTCAGGACAAGTTTTTTCCAGAAGATTACGAAATCAGGGTGAGCACCACCACGCCAGATGCGCAGGGCTTTTTGGCAAATCCAGCGGTGATCAGCGTCGTATCTGAAGGAGATGAATTCACCTTCAGGTCCACGAGCCTGGCCCAGTATGCCGGACAAACTGTCTATGTGGCCTTTCGCCAGACGACCCAAGACGGGTTTATCCTCGCCATCGACGATATCCGAATTGCCGATGTGGAGCAATCAGATCTCGCCATGTACAGCCTCAACAGCATTACTGCTGATCCGCTTGATACGCTGTTCTTTTCAGGTGCCATCATCAACCTGGGGCTAGATACCCTCGCTTTCGACAGTCTTCAACTACAGATCTCCTGGCAGATCAACAGTGAGCCTGTGCAAACCATTGCCATCGCAAATCCCTTTATTCTGCTCCCGAATGATACCCTGCAATTTGTGCATGACAGTATGTGGGTGCCCCAAAATCCGGTGGCCTACCGCTTGCGGGTATGGGTGAGTGGAATCGGTATAGATGGAAATGTGGAGAATGATACCATCGCAAGATTTCAAGCTATTGGCACAGCCACAGGAATTTCAAGGGAAATCGTAGGTCAACTGAATATTTTTCCAAATCCGAATCAGGGAAGTTTCAGCGTGGACGTGCCGGAGTCATTTCATCCTGAAACTCAGCTTTTCCTGCTTGATATGCAGGGAAGGGTGATTTATGAAGAACAACTTCGAGCCACCCGCGCTCATATTCAGCTCCCACAGCTGCCTTCCGGGATCTATATGCTGGTGCTGGAAGACATAAATCAAAAAAGAGCTACTGGCCGCATCTCTATTGAATAGAGAAATCATCGAATCCTGTTAATTTCGCGCCGTAAAGCAACAAAATATGGCATTTTCCACGCTCATTTCCTCCTTGGCCGAATCGGCCACCCTCGGGATCTCTAAGAAAGTAAGAGAGCTCAAAGCATCCGGGATGGATGTGATTGGCCTCACCTTGGGAGAACCAGATTTTGACACCCCCGTGCACATCCGCGATGCTGCCAAAAAGGCCCTCGATGATGGTTTTACCCATTATCCGCCCGTAGCAGGATATCCCGAACTGAAGGAAGCGATCGTAGCAAAACTCAAACGCGACAACGGCCTGGACTACAAGCCCAATCAGATTGTGGTATCTACCGGTGCCAAGCAGTCTCTCTATAATGTGGTGATGGCACTGATGAATCCAGGAGACCGGGCCATATTACAAGCGCCCTACTGGGTGTCTTACGAGGCCATGCTGCACATGGTGCAGGCTGAGGTTCATGTGGTAGAAACCACCATTGAGCAGGACTACAAGATGACACCCGCCCAGCTTGAAGCGGCAATCACGCCCAATACCAAGCTTATTTTCCTGAATTCGCCTAATAATCCTACCGGAACTGTTTACACCCGTGCTGAAATCACAGCCCTTGTGGAAGTGATGGCCAAGTATCCGCAGCTCTACATCATCTCTGATGAGATCTATGAGTACATGATTTTCGACGAAGAGCATGTGAGCCTCGGGACGTATGAAAGCATCAGGGATCGAGTGATCACGGTGAATGGGTTCTCCAAAGGATTTGCGATGACAGGCTGGCGCCTTGGGTATATCGCTGCACCAAAAGAGATCGCCGATATGTGCGACAAGGTGCAAGGCCAGGTCACTTCTGGCTGTACGGCCTTTGCTCAAATTGGCGCCGTAGCAGCTCTCACAGGCAGTCTCGATAGCGTAGAAGAAATGCGCGACGAGTTCCGCAAACGTCGTGATGCGCTTTATCTGCAACTCAAAGCCATCCCAGGACTGGAAGTCAATCTTCCTGCAGGTGCTTTCTACTTCTATCCTGACCTCAAAGCATTCCTCGGAAAAACCTCTCCTGAAGGCGAAGTCATGACCGATATTGACGTGCTGAGCCTTTACATCCTGGACAAAGAAGGACTCGCTGTGGTTCCGGGTTCTGCTTTCGGAACCGCTACACACGTGAGACTTTCCTACGCTTACAGTGTGGAAACGCTCAACGACGCTGTGGGCCGTCTGGGTCGCGCACTCGCGACACTTTCCTAAGCAACGCTTATATTCATATCTTCAAGGGCTGAATTGTGGCATACATGATTCAGCCCTTTTTTTATACCGGGAAGATGGAGCAGAGTGAATGCTGGAGATTTCAGTTCCCATCTCTCCAAAACCTGTCTCCCCTCCCCTTTTTCAAATCACATTCCCGTCATGAATTCCCTTGATCCCAGCTCTTTCCTGCGTCTGTGTCAGCAACAGAGAATCCTCGTGGTGGGAGATTTGATGGTAGATAGGTATCTGTGGGGAAATATTGACAGAATCTCTCCAGAGGCACCTGTGCCTGTGGTGGATGTAGTGCGGGAAGAAGAGCGACTCGGTGGGGCGGCCAATGTGGCGATCAATCTCGCAGCCATGGGCGCTGCGGTAGAAGTGATCGGGGTCTGTGGAGAAGATGATCAGGCGAATGTCTTGACGGAATTGTTGAAGCATCATGGATTTTCTGATGCAGGCCTGATCAGGGAAGAAGGAAGACGCACCACATTCAAAACCAGGGTACTGGGTCACAAGCAGCAAGTGCTGCGCATAGACCGGGAGACCACTACTCCGATCAAGCTGGCTACGGGTGTGTTGCTGAGACAAGCCTATGCCAAACGGCTGGACTCCTGCAATGCTGTGATTCTACAGGACTACGACAAAGGCCTTTTTTCTCAGGAGTTAATTTCTGACTTGATCCAACAGGCGCGACAGGTGGGAAAACCTGTTTTTGTAGATCCGAAGTTCCGGAACTTCTTTTCCTATGGTGGTTGCACGCTGTTTAAGCCCAATTGGCGAGAGCTTGCTGGCGCCATGGGCTATGAGGCCAACACCCGTCCGGGTGTTGATGGCTTGCTGAGCATCATCAAATCACTGCGCAAGCAGATGCCGCATGAGCAAACCCTCGTGACCCTCAGCGCCGATGGTATGCTCTGGGCCAATGATGCAGGAGAATACAAACACCTCAAAGGCCACCCCCGCGACGTGTCGGATGTATCCGGAGCAGGAGATACTGTCCTATCTGTGGTAGCGCTTGCCATGACTTGTGGATTGGACCCTATTTCAGCAGGCACCTATGCCAACCTTGCCGGTGGCCTCGTGTGCGAAGAATCTGGCGTGGTGCCAATCAATCCTGAGCGGCTCAAGGCCGAAGCCCTTCGATTAGCCGACATGGCTTAATCTTCTCCTAACATTCCCGAAATAATACGCAAAAGCCATCCTCCACAGGGTTATTCCTGCAGACACACTACCTGGTAATCCAGGTTCGGAAATACTGCACGATACCGACCATAAGCAACTGACAAACAATTATTTAACACTCTCTGTCTCTCCTTAACAAAGGGTTAACGATTATTTGATCGCCACCGTCTTCATGCTGAAATCAGACCCCCCATCTTTGTAGCGACAAATCAATTCTCATGTGGGCCGGACCATCCCGGACTAACAAACCTTCTGTGCCATCATCGGCAACAGGCCTGCTGAGGTATGATTTGCTCAATCATCTCCAACATCATTTACTACGTTATGAAGAAGGCTGTACTTCAGGGAAAGAACTTCTGGCAAAAAGGGCTGACAATGGCCCTGATTGTCCTGTTCGCCATGGTCGGGTCTGACCTTTCGGCGCAAACAACAAAGCTGTCTGGTCGAGTGACCGATGGCAACAATAACGAAGGCCTCGTGGGTGCCCTCGTTTCGGCAAAAGGCACCAAAGCAGGAGCCATCACAGGAAGCGATGGCTCCTACAACCTGGAAGCTCCATCTGGCGCTGACTCTCTTGTGTTTTCCTATTATGGCTATGCCACACAAACCGTTGCCATCGGCAACAGAACCACCATCGACATCACGCTGGAAGAAGCAGTGACGGCACTCAATGATGTCGTGATCACGGCTCTTGGGGTAGCGCGCGATGAAAAAGCACTTGGGTATGCGATTCAGACGGTGAATGGCGACCAACTTACCCAAGCTCGGGAAACCAACCTGCTCAACGCACTGGCTGGTAAAGTAGCTGGTGTGCAGGTAACAGGAACTCCCTCTGGCGTTGGGTCATCAGCCCGGATCACGATCCGAGGCGACAAGTCGCTGAACATCAACGGCAACTCGCCCCTGTTTGTAGTGGATGGTGTCCCTATTCTAAACGACATTGTGGGTTCTTCGGGTCGTGGTCGTCAAGACGCTGACTATGGCAACCTGGCTGCCGTCGTGAATCCAGACGATATTGCCGCCATTTCGGTACTGAAAGGCGCCAACGCTTCGGCTCTCTACGGCTCACGCGGTGCCAATGGGGTGATCCTGATCACGACCAAATCAGGCGCAGGAAGCAAAGGAATCGGGGTATCGATCAATTCTACGCTTACGTTCGAGAATCCTCTCGTGATTCCTGAGTATCAGAATGTGTATGGTCAGGGAGTGGAGAACTTTGCCTATGTAGATGGCGCCAACGGCGGTGTGAGAGATGGTACCGATGAGAGCTGGGGCCCTGCATTCGACCCAAATCTTCTTATTCCTCAATATGACTCTCCCAGAAGATACCTCTCAGATGGTTCCGACAGCGGATTTCGTGGAGCAGATCTCTACTCTGTGGATGCAAACGGAAACCTCGTGAGAGACGTGACCGAGATTGTTCCTACACCATGGATTGCCCGCCCTGATAATGTGCGCGACTTCTTCGAAACTGGTGTTACGCTCACAAATAACGTGGCTATTTCAGGTGGAAATGATCAGAGCAACTTTCGCTTGTCGCTGACCAACCTGAACCAAAAAGGCATGGTTCCCAACACAGACCTGGGCCGCAACACCATTGCATTCAGCGGTGGCATCAAGCCTACTGACAAGCTAAGCGTGCGCACGGTGATCAACTACGTAAAGACCAACTCTGACAACCGCCCCAACAACAGCTACGGTACCGAAAACATCATGTATTTGTTCAACTGTTGGCTGGGTCGTCAGGTGGATCTGGAAACCTCCAAAGAATACTGGCAGCGTGGTCAGGACGGATTGCAGCAGTTTGGCTCAAACTACAACTACCACGACAACCCATATTTCAACCTGTATGAAAACACCAACGGTCAAAATGCTGATCGCTTGTTTGGAAACATCGTGGTGAAGTATGACTTCACTGATTGGCTCAACATCCAACTCCGCAGCGCGACAGACTATAACAGCGAGCTTCGCACCCGTCGTCGGGCATTCAGCACACAGCGATTCCCATTTGGCAGCTATGGCGAAGAGCGTATCCTGCTCGAAGAGCGCAACAGCGACTTCCTCCTCAACTTCGACAAAACCTTTGGCAAGCTTGGGGTAAATATCTCAGCAGGTGCCAACCGCATGGACCGTCGCTATGATTTCCTTGAGACATTTGCCGGACAGCTCCTGATCCCGAATATCTACAACTTCGGAAACTCACGCGTAGAACTTCAAAACAGCCTCTTCAAATCTCAGAAGCGCATCAACAGCGTGTATGGATTTGCCCAGCTGTCTTATCAGAACTCCATTTTCCTTGACTTGACTGCACGAAACGACTGGTCTTCTACCCTTCCACTGGACAACAACTCTTACTTCTATCCATCGGCTTCGCTGAGCGTAGTGTTGAGTGATTTGATGACGGTACCAGAGTGGGTTTCCTTCGCCAAATTCCGCACCGGACTTGCCTTGGTTGGGAACGACACAGATCCATATCAGCTCACACAGGTGTACAATGCGGGAACACCATTTGGTAGCGACCGGGTATATTCAGAGTCTTCTGGCCTGGTGAACCCTGAGCTTAAGCCTGAGATTTCCACTTCATTCGAAATCGGTGCTGACCTGAGATTCTTCAAAGGGCGTGTAGGCCTGGACCTGACCTACTACAACATCCAAAGCCGCAACCAAATCATTGGGATCCCGCTTACCAACACCACCGGCTACAGCCAAAAGCTGATCAACGCAGGTGAGGTTCGCAACTACGGATACGAAGCCATGCTAAACGTAGTGCCTGTGAAAATGAACAATGGCTTCACCTGGGATGTGAACTTCAACTTCTCCGCCAACCGCAGCGAAGTCGTAGAGCTTACCGATGAGATCAACAACTACGTTATGGCTTCCCGCTACGTGACCGTGGAAGCTCGGGTAGGCGAGCGCATGGGCAGCATGTATGCCATCGGATACAAGCGTGTGGACGATCCCAACAGCGAATATGACGGAGAAATCATCCTCAACAGCCAGGGACGTCCTGTAGGAACTACCGAGCGCGTACTCCTCGGAAACTACAACCCTGATTGGATGATGGGCATCTACAACACCTTCTCTTTCAAAGGCGTGCGCCTTGGTGCCTTGCTCGACATTCGTCAGGGTGGAGAAGTGTATTCACACACCCAAACGGTAGGTCGTGAAGGTGGCCAGATCATCGAAACCCTGGAAGGACGCGCCAACGGCTACGACCTCTCTGTGGAAGGCAATGGCGTTTATTTCCCCGGTGTGTATGCCAGCACAGGCAGCAACGGCGAGACCGTGTATCTCCCCAATGATCCGGCAGTGAACCCCAGCGCCAGAGAGTTGACAGCCCGTGAATTCCACACAGCAATCACGCAGGGCCGTCGCATTCTGGAGAACATGATCTATGACGCTTCTTATGTGAAGCTGCGTGAAGTACAACTGAGCTATTCCCTCCCGAACTCTCTGATGGCTTCTACCCCATTCCGCAACGTGAGCATCACGGCTGTCGGCAGAAACCTCTTTGTGTGGTCACAAGTGCCTCACGTGGATCCTGAGACTGCTTCCGTGAGCGGTGGCACCTTGATCCCAGGAGTAGAATCTGTGGCCATCCCATCTGCACGGAGCTACGGAGTTAACCTCAGCCTCAATTTCTAATGATTGTTTTCTGTCCCGATTTCATCGGGAATCGGGACAGAAACTTTCCTGGTAATTCATTCAATCTGAATCTCATGAAATCATTTTTTCTGAAAATAAGTACCCTCGCCCTTGCCACTCTGATGGTGATTGGCTGCACCAATGAGTTTGAGGAAATCAACACCAATGGTAACGCGCCTACTGAAGTGCCTGTTTCTCTTTTGCTTCCGGGGGTCATGCGCAACATGGCCAATCAAGTGGTTGGCACAAGTTGGGGAATTGGCAACATCGTGATGCAACACACGGCCAAGATCCAGTTTGTGAACGAAGACCGCTACCAGTGGGACGAAGTAAACGGAATCTGGAACACGGTATATACCAACATGAGAGATGTGAAAAACATCTATGACCTGGCTGAGCCACGCGGGCAGCGCAACTACATGGGACTTTCGCTTGTGATGAAATCCTGGATGTTTTCTCTGGTGACTGATTGCTATGGCGATGCACCCTACTCCGAGGCTACTTTGGGCAAGAGTGATGTATTCTTCCCGGTGTATGACGAGCAAGAGGCGATCTACGACGGCATTCTTGCTGATCTGGAAACAGCCAATGAGCTATTGGGAAGCAGCCCCGAGTCGCTTGATGGTGACATCATTTTCGGTGGTGATGTGATGAAATGGAAAAAGCTGACCAACTCGCTTCACATTCGCTACCTGATGCGCTTGAGCAAGCGTCGCGACGTGAGCGCCGATCTACGCAAGATCCTGGATGCACCTGCTACCTATCCGATTTTTGAGGGAAATGAGGACAATGCTGCCCTCACCTACCTCGAGGCTTCTCCCAATCAGTTTCCGCTTCACACCGCTCGTGTAGGATCTTTTGATGAGTTTCGCTTGAGCAAAACTCTGGGAGACACCTTGATGGCCCTTAGCGACCCGCGTTTGTTCATCTTCGCCCGCCCAACTGCCGCTTCAGTAGCAGCAGGCACGCCTGAGTACGTGGGAGTTCCCAATGGACTAGACGATGTCGAAGCGCTGGCCTACAACGGGGGAGCCCAGAACGTGTCTCGTATTGGTTCTTATTTCTACGAAGATGCCATTACGCCAGAGGGAATCAGCATTGCCAAAGGCTTCATCATGGACTATGCCGAGCTCCAGTTTATCCTGGCAGAGGCTGCCCAGAAAGGGCTCATCTCGGGCGATGCAAAGACTTTCTACGAAAACGGCATCGAGGCATCGTTTGCCTTTTATGGCCTGGAAGTACCCGCAGGCTACCTGCAACTGCCTGAGGTGGCTTTTGCCAGCAGCACTGCCCTCGAGCAGATCGGGTTCCAGAAGTGGATCGCCCTTTTCTTCCATGGCGTAGAATCCTGGATCGACTGGCGCCGGACCGGTATTCCCACCATCACTCCCGGCAAAGCCAACCTCAACGATGATCGCGTGCCCGTTCGGTTTATCTACCCAATCATCGAGCAAGCCCTCAACAGCGAGAATCGCAACGCTGCCGTATCCCGCCAAGGCACCGACAATATCAACACCAAGCTTTGGTTTGAAAAATAGCCCTCGGGTTTCCCTTATTTGCTTCACAAAAAAGCCACTCCAAATGGGGTGGCTTTTTTTATTTATCGGCAAGAGAGAAATGCATGAGGAAGAAAAAATGCCTTCTCTTGATTCGTCATGAATTCGGACTAAAGCTCAAAAAACGCCTTCTTTTCTACCCGAAAACGGCGCACAGGTCTGGAATATTCACGGTGATCAGTGAGGCCAAGGTCTTGCATGCCGAGCTTGTGTGCGACCAAATGTGAGGCCTTGTTTTCATCGACGAGAAAGGTATCGAGGTGAGGGAGGTCAAGGACCGAGAAGGCATACTCAAACAGCTTTTGGGCTGCTTCGGTGGCATAGCCTTTTCCCCACATATCAGGATTGAGCACGTAGTAGGTCTCGGTTCCAGAATCATCGGGAAGCTCGCTCAATCCGCAGAATCCGACATAATCGCGGCTTCCCTTCTCCAGAATGGCGAGCCCAAAAACCGGATGAGAAGAATTCATGGTAGAGAGAATCTCCTGAAAAAACGCTTCCAGATAATCTCTGGATTGGTCATCTTCAGAAAACTGGACAAATCTGGTCGCTTCTTTATTGGTGATTACCCTGTAAAAACCATCAAAATCATCAGGTTGATGGGGTCTCAGGATGAGTCGGTCGGTGGTGAGGAGGTCTGGTAATAACATCTGAAAAAAAAATATGGAATGGGTCTGATCCTCAAAAATAGGAGAATTACCGGGAATCTCTATTGACGAGATACACGCTAAACGAAATGAGGAACATGGCCAAGATTTCGGCCAACCAAATGTGCTCTCCATCCCACACGCCCCAGGCTAAAGCAACGATGGGAATGAGGTAGGTGGTGAGGCTGGCAAATACTGGGCTACTGAGCTGGACCAGCCTTGCAATGAGCAGCAGTGCAAGTCCATTTGACAGGATAGCAAGCATGGCAATGAATATCAAGGCCTGCAATCCTGACTCGTGGCTTGTGACGAGAGGCATGGCACCTGAAGCAAACCAATACACCAAGGCAGGAATGAGCGTGATCAGAAAAGTGAAGGCAGCTACCTCGAGAGGCTTGAGCTCTGAGAGTTGAAACTTGAGCAGGTTATTCATCCACCCATTCCCAAAAGTAGCCAACACAGAAAAAATGGCAAACAGATTGATCATCCCGATCTTTCCATCTTGCTGGAGAAAAATCAGAACGGCAGCGCCAAGAAGTCCAATGCCGATACCAATGGTCTGCAACCAACGGGCTTTTTGTCGAAAGAAGATAATGCCCACGAGAAGTGTCATCAAGGGACTTAGGGTATTGAGGATACCGTTGAGGGAGCTGTCCATGCCACTTTGAGCGAGGGCATAGGAGAGCGATGTGCCGATATTGGCGATGAGTGCAAAGAGGAAAAGGCGGCCCCACAATCTCCCGGGCACACGCCTGAAATGCCGGATGGCATAGGGCAAGAAGACCAGACCAGCTATGCTCATTCTGCCTGCAACCACCTGATCTGGGGAAAAAACAATCAGCGCTTTCTTCAACAGGAGGAAAGAGCTGCCCCAAATGAGGGTTACAGCAAAAATAATTACCCAAGCCTGGACCACAGGGTTGGAAAGCTTTGGTGGGTTATATGAGCTCAAAACAAGGGTATAGGGTCCGAAAACACTTGAAAGTTGAACATTTTTTTTGAACAACCCGACAATAAAACTCAAAAGATTTCCTGAAAAGAGGACAGATTTCCCTCTTTTCTGTGCTGCTGCTTTTGCTACTTTTGCCCACAAATAAGAATCGAGACATGGATCAAGCGATCAGAATGGTGGATCTTGTAGGCCAATATGCCCGGATCAAAGAGGAAGTGACCGAAGCACTCGCCACGTGCATGAACGATGCGACCTTCATCAATGGGCCACAGGTGCAAGCCTTTTCTGCCAATATTTCTGCGTATCTCGGCAATCCTGATGTGATTCCTTGTGCAAATGGTACCGATGCCTTACAAATTGCGCTCATGGCCCTGGGCCTTGTGCCCGGCGATGAAGTGATCGTACCCGCTTTTACTTATGTGGCTACCGCCGAAGTCATCGGCTTGCTCGGCCTCACCCCCGTGTTGGTGGATGTAGATCCTCACACCTTCAACACAACGGCTGCCCTTATTGAAGCAGCCATTACCCCAAAGACCAAAGCCATGGTGCCTGTGCACCTATTTGGCCAATGCTGCGACATGGAGGCCATCATGGCGTTATCTAAAAAAACGGGGATTCCTGTGGTCGAAGACACTGCCCAGAGCCTCGGCTCTCATGTCATCTTTGCTGACGGAAGCCGGCATGCCGCCGGAACGATCGGTGCCATTGGCTGCACCTCTTTTTTTCCTTCCAAAAACCTGGGGGCCTTTGGTGATGGCGGGGCCATGTTTACCCGCGACGCAGAGCTCGCGGCCACCATCCGCATGATTGCCAACCACGGACAGAGCAAGCGCTATTACCACGATCGCCTCGGGGTGAATAGTCGCCTCGATTCTATGCAGGCAGCCATCCTCAACATCAAGCTGCGCCATCTCGATGGATACAATGCTGCCCGCAGGCGCGCCGCCGATGTCTATGACGCAGGATTCGCCGATCTAGAAGAACTTGAAACTCCTTTTCGCGCAGCACATTCCGAGCACGTTTTCCATCAATACACCCTCAAAGTCAAAGATGGAAGACGAGATGAACTTCAAGCCCATCTGGCAGCAAAGAACATTCCTTCCATGATCTATTATCCGGTGCCACTACAAGAGCAACTCGCTTTCAAAGATATTTGCGTGGTGAAACAAGAGCTCAAGGTCGCCAATCAGTTGTGTAAGGAAGTGATTTC
>JANQTF010000040.1:23943-25785 GCA_030731845.1 Bacteroidia bacterium
GCGTGGTGAAACAAGAGCTCAAGGTCGCCAATCAGTTGTGTAAGGAAGTGATTTCCCTGCCCATGCATACCGAGCTCAGCAAAGCTGTGCAACAGCACATTGTGGAGGCTGTCCATTCATTTTTTGCCTAATCATTTTCCATGACTTACTACGCTCATCCCACCGCCACCATCGACGAAGGGGCCGAGATCGGTACCGACACCAAAGTTTGGCACTACAGCCACGTGATGGCTGGCGCAAAAATCGGTGCCGGATGTTCGCTCGGGCAAAATGTATTCATTGCAAATACGGTCGTGATTGGGAATGGGGTGAAAATCCAGAACAACGTCTCGATTTACGATGGTGTAACGTGTGAAGACGAAGTCTTCATTGGTCCCTCGGTAGTGTTCACCAATATTAAGAATCCCCGCAGCGCCATTCCACGCAAGGATCAATATTTGCCAACAGTGGTAAGGAAAGGCGCAAGTATCGGTGCCAATGTGACCATCGTGTGTGGGGTGGAATTGGGCGCATTTTGCTTTATCGGGGCGGGAGCTGTGGTGACCAAACATGTGGCCAACTATGCACTTGTCATGGGATCGCCAGCGAGGCATATAGGCTGGATGAGCGAATATGGCCACAGGTTACATTTCGATCAAGAAGGACTGGCCAAATGTCCTGAGAATGGAGACCTTTATCGACTCATGAATGGGAAGGTCCAGATTGTATAGGTCTTTTCCTACTTATCATTTACCCCAATCCTCATGTCTAGCTCCTCCCCCATTCGTTTTGCCATTGTAGGTGCTGGCAGAATTGGCCAACGCCACCTCGGCATCATTGAGCGCCACCCCGAGGGAGAAGTCGTGGCCCTCTGCGACCTGCTGCACAAAGATGCCCTTGGGCTATCGGGCAGTGCCCTGCCGCTGTATCATGACCTGGCCCAGCTCCTCAGTGAAGGGCCGGAATTTGATGTGCTCTGCATTGCTTCGCCTAATGGTCTCCACGCTTCACAGGCCATCATGGCCCTCAAGCATGGAAGGCATGTGCTGATCGAGAAGCCGATGGCCCTGCGCCGCGCAGATTGTGAGCAGGTCATTTTCGAGGCGCTGCACAGGTCAAAGCAGGTGTTTTGTGTGATGCAAAACCGATATTCCCCGCCGGCAATCTGGCTCAAGGGCCTCTTGCAATCGGGTCAACTCGGTACCATTTACCGGGTGCAGATTTCTTGTTATTGGAATCGGGACGATCGCTACTACACGCCGGGGGGCTGGCACGGGACCAAGGATCTCGATGGTGGCACCTTGTTTACCCAATTCAGCCACTTCATCGACATGCTGTACTGGCTATTTGGCGACATCACCGATATCTCTTCTCGCTTTGCGAATGTGAACCATGGCCACAGCACCCAATTTGAGGACTCGGGGCAGGTACATTTTCGGCTTGTGAATGGCGGCGGCATGGGCAGCCTGGACTATTCCACCGCTGTGTGGGACAAAAACCTGGAGAGCAGCCTGACGGTGATTGCCGAGAAAGGAAGCATCAAAATCAGTGGTCAATACATGAACGAGGTGGTGTACTGCCATGTGGAGGGCTACCACATGCCGGAGCTGCCACCTTCTGAGCCGCCGTATGACTACGGTCCCTACCAAGGCTCAGCGGCGAATCATCACTATATTTTCCAGAATGTGATGGATGTGCTCCATGGCCGGGATGCCATTGCGATCAATGCCTTGGAAGGCCTCAAGGTGGTGGATATCATCGAGAGGATGTACGGGGGAGCTTGAGAGGTTGAGATCGCTTCGCTTTGAGAAGTGAGACGATGAGAGTCGAGACTTTTAGAGGCGAGACTGGAGCGGCTTAGCC
>JANQTF010000041.1:0-2745 GCA_030731845.1 Bacteroidia bacterium
CAGGGGTGAGTTTTGGCCTCAAAAACCGCCTCAGCGATGCCACCATCATCGGTGTTACGGGTCTCAGTATCGCTGGGATAGAGCAAGATCTGTCTGCCATGACCATTTTTCTCAATGATGGGACGCGGCTCGCGGTATCCGATATCAGCCCGGATTCAGCCGTGAATTTTCCCCTGAGGGAGACGCTCGAAATCATGGTGGACATGGGACACCTCCCTGATGGCAAGCACAAAATAGAGCTGCATTTTGAGGCCAAGCCATTTGGAAAACTCAAACTCAAGGTGGAGGGCTCTATCACCACCACAAATGAAACACGAGTTGTGATCCCACGCAGCCGCAAGGATGATTATGATGAAGAGAGCATCCGGATGCGTCAGCAATTTGTAGAAGATTTTACTGGTAAAAAGCTGGAACATATCCCCCATTACTCTTTCGATCCGCACATTGCCGCAGGAAATATTGAACACTTCACGGGCGTAGCACAAGTGCCCATTGGTTTTGCAGGACCACTCACCATCAATGGCGAACATGCCCAGGGCGATTTTATCATTCCCCTTGCTACTGCCGAGGGTACCCTTGTCGCTTCTTATAACCGCGGCATGAAGCTCCTCAATGCCTGTGGAGGCGTAAAATGCTCTGTCGTCGATGATGTGATGCAGCGTGCTCCGGTATTTGTGATGGAAGATGCACGCGAGGCCCGCGAATTTTGCAAATGGGTGAAGGAGCACTTTGATCAAATCGCCGAGCAGGCTGATGCCACTACCTCGGTTGGCAAACTCTCCTACATCGACCCCTATCTTGCCATCAAATTTGCCTACCTGCGCTTCAATTTTACCACAGGTGATGCCGCCGGACAAAACATGGTAGGACGGGCCACCTTCGCAGCCTGCTCTTGGATCCTCGATAATTACCCCGAAGGAAAAATCAAGCACTTCTATCTGGAGTCCAACCTCGCGACCGACAAAAAGGCCTCGCAGGTGAATGTGATGCACACACGTGGCAAGCGTGTCACAGCGGAGTGCGTGATCAAGCGCGACATGCTCCACCAGTTTATGCGGGTAGATACAAGCACCCTTGCGTATCATGCCGGCATCGCCAATGTGGGAGCCATCCTCTCTGGTGCCAATAACAACGGCCTGCACTCTGCCAATGCCATCACGGCAATGTTCATCGCCACCGGACAAGATGTGGCCAACGTATCTGAATCTTCGGCAGGCATCGCTTATGTGGAGCTCACACCCGAGAATGATTTGTATTTCTCCATCACCATTCCTTCTCTCATCGTAGCTACCTACGGCGGCGGCACAGGCCTGGCTACCCAGCGAGAATGCCTGGAGCTGCTGGGCTGCTATGGGAAAGGAAAAGTGAAAAAATTTGCCGAGATCATCGCTGGTGTGATCCTCGCAGGAGAAATTTCGCTGGCCTCAGCCATTTCCTCCTCTGACTGGGTGTCGAGTCACGAACAATATGGGCGTAACCGATAGGCTTTTTGCCATAAAAAAAGCCCCGGCTTGCGCCGGGGCCGTTTCACTACTACTACGAAAGAAACTCAGGTAACTATTTGCTATGCTTGTCAGACGTACATCCGTCGAACAATGTTGCAAAAGGGTTGCCTAAGTGGAAAAATAATTTTGGGTAAACGATTGCCCAACGCAATTGGGAAGAAAACTTTCACCAAGCCCTTGCAGAACCCTGGATTCTGCAAGGGCTTGATGCTACAACCAAGGTCTAATACGTAGCCGTAAATCGAAGAGAGGGTTGCAGTTACTTTCTATTGGCAATCTCCTGAATCACAATCGATGCGTGTTCAATCGAGTTTTCGATAAACCATTTGTTGGTGTTCATGCCGCCGCACACGGTGCCTGCGAGAAACACATTGGGAAGATTGCTTTCAAAGGTTTCTTCATTTCGTGCAGGCAGTCGCAGCTCATCGTCGCAGAGCTCAATGCCGTTGCGGGTGAGCCACGAAAAATCAGGCTGATAGCCCGTCATGGCCAGGACAAAGTCATTGGGAAGCGTAACCCTGCCCTCGGGTGTCTCAAGGTCTATTTCTTGAGGACGCACCTCGATGAGCCTCGTGTTGAAATAGGCCTTGATGGAGCCTTCGGCGATTCGGTTGTCGATGTCGGGCTTCACCCAGTACTTTACCCTGTGGCTTATTTCTGGGCCGTGGTGTACGAGGGTGACTTCTGCTCCGGCGCGCCAGGTTTCGAGTGCAGCATCAATCGCGGAGTTGGCTGCGCCCACAACCAGCACTTTTCGCCCGGCGTAGGGGTGCGCGTCGTCATAGTAGTGCTTCACCTTGGGAAGGTCTTCGCCTGGAATCCCCATGAGGTTGGGGTGATCGTAGAAGCCCGTGGCAATCACGATGGCAGCACAAGGGTAGGTCTCCTTATCTGTATGAACGAGATAGCCCCCATTTTTGGCTTCAAATCCCGACACGGGCTCGTAGGTGTGGACCGGCAACTCAAAGCTTTGGGAGATCCTTCGGTAGTATTCAAGTGCTTCTCTACGGGTGGGTTTCACAGTGTGAGAAACAAAGGGAACGCCCCCAATTTCTATCTTTTGAGAGGTAGAGAAGAAGGTCATATTTGTCGGGTAATGGTAGATAGAATTCACCAGACACCCTTTTTCCAGGATCAGAAAGGATAGATTCTTCTTTCGGGCTTCGATTCCCGCTGCCAATCCGATAGGACCACCACCAATTATGATCAGGTCGTATTTTTTCATCATTTGCTGTACTTA
>JANQTF010000041.1:2845-6059 GCA_030731845.1 Bacteroidia bacterium
CTTTTTATTTAGAATGATTCTAAATGTTGGCCTATTAGTATTCTTTCTATGAGGGCATTTTGAGGAAAATAAGGGCCGTGCTAATTTGCCGTCCGAATGAAAGAGCACTTCGCTCTGTTTAATCGAAATTTCATTGTACCGCGCCATCAAAGCATCTGCTATGTTTCGCAACGCTACGCAGCATATACGAACGGTTCTGAGCATGATTCTCTTTATCGCTCTGGCGATCCCAGTCCTCAGGGCTCAGGGGGATCCAGCAGCTGGAAAAGAGATTTTCAGTGCTTGTGCCGCATGCCACAAGATTCAAGGAAAACTCGTTGGCCCCCAACTAGGCGGCATAAGCGAAAAGTACGCCGGAGACGAGGAATGGTTGTATGCCTGGATCAAAAATGCACCCGGTATGATCGCCGCTGGCGATGCAAAAGCCGTGGCACTCTGGGAAGCCAATAACAAGGCAGCCATGTCTGCTTTCACTTACCTCAAAGACAGCGACATCGACAACGTGCTCGCCTACATTGATCAGGAGTGGAAAAAAGCACAAGAGCCAAAGGTTACCGTTGTAGGCCCGCCTGGTGATGGAGGTGGGCCCAACGATCCCTCCATTTACTATGCTCTTCTGGGGCTGGTAGGGCTCCTTAGCCTGATCGCTTTGTTGCTCGTGATCATCACCGCCACCTTGATCGCCACCGTACGTGCCAAGGAAAACAAAGAGCCGATCCTTTTCAAGGACATCATGGCCCAGACCAAGTCCATCCTCTCCAACAAGTTCGCCATCGTGGCCATCACCATCTTTGTGATGTTCGGAGGCTTGTTCAAGTTTGTCGCTGAGGCCCGCACCATTGGCCTGCACCAGGGCTACAACCCCGAGCAACCCATCGCCTTCTCCCACGTGGTTCACGCTGGAGAATACGAAATCGACTGTAAGTATTGCCACACCGGTACCACGAAGTCCAAAAGCGCATGGATTCCTTCGGTAAACGTTTGTATGAACTGTCACAAAGGGATTAAAAATCGCCATGAGTCTCCTGAGGCAGTCGCAGATCCGGAATATATCTCTCCTGAGATTGCCAAGATCTACGCGGCAGTGGGTTGGGATGCAGTCAACCAGCAATACATCGACGGCTACGAAGAAAAAGCCATCGAGTGGGTGCGAATCCATAACCTGCCAGATCACGCATATTTCAACCACTCTCAGCACGTGGTAGTAGGGGGCATTGAGTGCCAAACCTGCCACGGACCTGTGCAGGAAATGGAAGTGGTGTATCAATATTCCGATTTGGGAATGGGCTGGTGTATCAGCTGTCACCGTGAGGAAAAGGTAAAAGTTCTGGGCGAGCCCACGGACAAAACCGTAGCCGAGATGGGTGGCCTCAACTGTGCAGCCTGTCACTATTAACAGCAGTGAAGGAGAATGACGCATCAAAACGACATTCAAAACACTCTCATTATTTTTTCACAGAATCAAGAACTTCGATAACTCCATTCATATAATGAGCCAACCGAAATATTGGAGAGGGCTGGAAGAGTGGAAGCAGACTCCAGGATATCTGGATGAAGCTAAAAACGAGTTTCCTACGAATGTACCTCTTGAGGACATTCTCTCCGACAAAGCTGATGAGGCTTTGGGAATGACTGCCAGCCGTCGTGATTTCATGAAGGTAATGGGCTTTGGAATCACCGCTGCTACTTTGGCAGCTTGTGCCGAAGGGCCGGTGAAGAAAGCCATTCCTTATGTGAATAAGCCGGAAGACATCATTCCTGGTGTAGCCAACTGGTACGCATCCACGACACCTTCCGGGGTGCCTGTGTTGGTGAAAACCCGTGAAGGCCGCCCCATCAAGCTGGAAGGAAACCCTGATAGCCAGGTCACCGGTGGTGGCCTCGATGCTTCCGGACAAGCCACTTTGCTCGACCTTTACGATCAGGACCGTGGCCTCAAGCCCATGAAAGGGGAAACCTTCATGGAGTGGAGTGACCTCGATGCAGAATTGATTCCTGCATTCCAGCAGCTTGCTGCCAGTGGTGGGTCTGTGCGAGTATTGTCTCGCACGTTGGCTAGCCCAAGCGCCAAAGCCGCTGTAGCTGCATTTCTCGCTCCTTTTGGAGAAAATGGCAAGCACGTCACCTACGAAGGTGCTTCTGCTTCTGCTGTTTCTCAGGCGCAAGCCGCCGATTTTGGGGTGAAGGCATTTCCTTCTTATCGCTTCGATCGCGCCAAAGTGATTGCTTCTTTCTCTTGTGACTTCCTGGGCTCCTGGGTGTCGCCGGTAGAATTTTTGCATCAGTGGGCTTCTCGTCGCAGCCCCGACGGAGAGTGGATGTCTCGCCACTATCAAATCGAATCTATCCTGTCTAATACAGGTTCCAACGCCGATCTTCGCTTCACGGTGAAGCCTTCTCAGGAAGGATTGGCGCTGCTCAACCTCTATAATAAAGTTGCCCGGCTCCTCGGTCAGCCTACGCTTCGCGGCGTAACTGACTTCAACGTCGCCGCCAATGGTCTCGACAAGCTCGCCTCTGATCTTGTCGCTGCTCGTGGCGCTTCTCTGGTTGTGTCCGGAACCAACAACGTAGGTATTCAGCGTGTTGTCAACGGTCTCAACATCCTGCTCGGCAACTATGGCAAAACCGTAGATCTCGCCAACCCAAGCATGGTGCATCAGGCAGATGATGAAGGACTCGCAACCCTGGTATCTGAGCTTCGCTCAGGATCAGTAGGAGCTGTGATCCTCCTCGATGCCAACCCTGTGTATGACACGCCATACGGTGAAGAATTTGCCGCTGCATTGAAAGGCATGAGTCTCGCAGTCTCTATGTCTGTGAAACCGGATGAGACGACCAAAAGCTGTGCTTACTATGTGCCTGCCAGCCACTTCCTCGAAAGTTGGGGCGATGCACAACAAAACAGCTTCTCTTACAGCTTGGTGCAGCCTACCATTTATCCGATTTTCAAGACTCGCCAGGCAGAAGAAAGTCTGCTCCGTTGGTCTGGAGATAAAACCAGCTACAGAGACTTCGTGAAGTCTTATTGGGAAACCAATATGTACCCACAGCAGAGTGGGTTTGGTTCTTTCCGGACTTTCTGGGAAGAGACGCTTCGCAAAGGCGTGTTTGCCGTAGCTCCTAAAGCTGCTTCTGAACTCACCTTCAGTGCCGAAGGACTTCAGGCCCTGGCTTCCAGCCTCGGATCTGCTTCTGGCAGTGAATTGGAGAT